>NZ_CP193482.1:2755000-3055000 GCF_050703275.1 Sphingosinithalassobacter sp. LHW66-3 | reverse complement strand
CTCGGCCCTTCGGCTGAGCTCGCGGGCATGCGCCCCCACCACGCAGAGTTCGGCGTAAAGCCGGTCCCAGAACGGAGCCGGGATCTCGAGAGCCTCGCTTTCACCCGGCTGGCGCAATGCAAGCGCGACGCACGGATCGAGCAACAGATGGAACTGCATCCCGAACGCTCCGTCGACGAGCTCGTCGGGCAGCGGATGCGGCACCGAAAGACGCGCAGACATGATATAGCCGGCAAGGACATCGGCGCCGTAGCCGTCGAGCAGGACTCGCGAGCACTCGGGCAGATCGGGCCGTTCCAGCACGATCAGCGCGCCGGAGGGATGCTCTTCGACGCTCAGGCGCAGACGATCGCCCAAGGCGTCGGTGATTTCACGGATACGGGGAAACAAGCGAACCTCCTGGCTATCCCCATTATAGAGGGGACGTGGAGGGCGCGGGCGCCGGAGCGGCGCAAAGGAAAGGGCCGGAGCGGTTTCCCGCTCCGGCCCGAGGTGTCCGCGCTTCCAGGGAAAAGCGCGATACGCCCTTAACGGAACAGCGACGTGATCGTCTGCGGCGCCTGGTTGGCGATCGACAGAGCCTGCACGCCCAGCTGCTGCTTGACCTGCAGCGCCTGGAGGTTCGCCGATTCCTTCGCGAGGTCGGCGTCGACCAGGTTGCCGATGCCGGCTTCGATGACGTCAGACAGCTTGTTCGTGAACTCCATCTGCGCGTCGATCTTGTTCGAAGCGGCACCCAGCGTGCTGAGCTTGCCGTTCACGGCAGTGACCTGCGTGTCGATCACGGTGACCATCGCCTCGGCCTGAGCGGCCGTGGTGAAGGTGCCGCTGTTCGACGCGTTGATCGCGGTCGTCACTGCGCCCATGTCCTGGTTCGCCACGTCGAGCGTCGCCGCCGCCGTGTCGGTCGACTGAAGCGCAGCCACCGTGCCGCCCGAAGCCTTCAGCAGGTTCGTGCCGTTGAACTCGGAGGAGTCGATGATCGTGGTGATCTGCTCCTTGAGCGCGCCGAAGTCCTTGGCGATCGCAGCGCGGCTGGTCGCATCGAGACCCGCGTCCGAAGCTTCGGTCGCCTTCGCCTTCATCTGGTTCAGAAGGTCGGAGACGCCCTCGGCGCCGGCAACTGCCACGTCGACGGTGCTCTTCGCGCGAGCGAGCGAGGAGTTGACCGCCTTGAGGCTGCCGACATCACCACGCAGGGTCTGCGCGATGGTGTACGAAGCGGAGTCGTCCTTCGTCGACGACACGGCCAGGCCGGTGTTGATGCGGCTCTGGGTCGTGGCGAGGCCCTTGTTGGTCTGGTTGAGGCTCTGGAGAGCCGCCATCGCGCCGACGTTGGTGTTGACCGAAAAACCCATGTTCTTGTCCTTCTCGGAATAAGACCGCTTCTGCGGCCTGAGCCGGTGACGCCGGCTCGCGACGGAAGCTCTTGCGCATCCGCAAGTCCATTCTGGAAAGACTTTTCGACGCGACAAAACGAAGTGCTTCTTTTTTTTGCGGTATACTCTCAATTAACTTGAAGAACCGGAAAAGTTTTCCTAGCGGCAACACGGATGCGGCAAAAATTGCCTGGTTTAGCTGATTTTCACTGCTCGGCTCGCGTCCCAACCAGTGCCTGCGCAAGCGACGAAATGAAAAAAGCCGGCCCCGCCCTGGTGGCGGAGCCGGCTCAGATTGCGACCGTAGCGCCGCCCGTCAGAACGGGAAAAGCGCGTCGTAGATCTGCTGCCCCCAGCGCGCCTGCTGCGCCTCGGTCAACTGGCCGCGGCCGCCATAGATGATCCGCGCTTCGGCGATCTTGCTGTGCTGGATCGAATTGTCGCGCTCGATATCCTGCGGCCGGACGATGCCCGTGACGATCAGCTCGCGCATCTCGAAGTTGACGCGCACTTCCTGTCGCCCGCGCACCATCAGATTGCCGTTGGGCAGCACCTGGGTGACGATCGCTGCCATCGTCATGTTGACGGTTTCCGAGCGCGCGGTGGTGCCGCCACCGGCGTAGCGCGAACCCGATTCCGCCTCCACCAGCTGCGACGGATCGACGTTGCCCGGCAACACGTTCGCGAGCGGCGTCTCCAGTCCCAGCAGCGCGGTGACGCCGCCCGACTCGGATCCGCCGCGGGTCCGCGAGGTGTTGTTGCCCAGATTCGCCTGGTCGGCGATCTCGATCCGGATCGTGAGAATATCGCCCACCGTCGCCGCGCGCTGGTCGCGGAACAGGCCCCCGGCACCGGTGCGGAACAACGATGCGCTTGGCGCCGAGGCGATGGGCACGGCGCGGCCCGAGCGATCGGCCGGCGCCGCCAGCGAAGGTTCGAACGCGGGCGCAGCGACCGGCTCCATCGCAGTCAGCTGGGGCGCCCTGCCCACCTGCTTGAGCCGACCCACCGCGCCGCAGCCCGACAGCGTGGCGCCGAGCGCCACGATCGCAATTGCTTTCTTCATCTGTTCAATCCCTGTCTTGCGGCGGTTCAGGGCGCGGCGATGCGCACGCTGCCCGATCCGTCGACGATTCCGTCCAGCGTGCGGTTGGTCGATGTCGCCACCACGCGGACGAGATCGCCCTCGCCCCCGTTCGAAAGCGCGCGGCCGCTCGTGGCGATCACCATTGCACCGCGCACTACCCGGATCGTCACGGGCTCGCCCCGGCGAACGAGCTGCGGCGGCTGCACGTCGCTGCGGCGCACGACCGCGCCTTCGCGCAGGTTGCGGCGCGCCTCCATGCCCGCCGCTTCATCGGCGCCGAGCGCGCCGCGTGCCGCGGCAGCCGGCAGTGATTCGAACGAAAAGTCGCCGGCGGCAAGCAGCTCGCCGCGCACGACCGCCCTGTCGAGCACCGCCACTTCGCCGTCCTGCGCGGCCGCCGGACGCGGCAGCAGCGCGAGCGCCAGGCCGGTGGCGAGAAGAAGCGCGCGCGGCATCAGCGCAGCTGGCTGGTCGTTGCCAGCATTTCGTCTGCCGTCTTCACGACGCGGCTGTTCATCTCATAGGCGCGCTGGGCAGTGATCAGCGCCGTGATTTCCGCAACCGGATTGACGTTGGAAGCTTCGACGAAGCCCTGCGTGAGCGTGCCCGTGCCCGGCTCGCCCGGGGGTGCGATCGTCGGCTGGCCCGATGCCGCGGTCTCGAGGAACAGGTTGCCGCCCTGTGCTTCGAGCCCGCTTTCGTTCATGAAGGTGGCGAGTTCGAGCTGACCGACATTCTGCGGCTCGGGATCGCCGGCGAGCTTCACCTGGACCTGCCCGGTCGACGAAATGGTGACATCGACTGCTTCCTGCGGAATGTTGATGCCCGGCTGAACGGGATAGCCGTCCTGCGTCACCAGCTCGCCTTGGTCGGAAAGCTGGAACGAGCCGTCGCGCGTATAGCCGGTCTCGCCCGACGGCAGCGTGATCTGGAAATAGCCGCGCCCCTGGATCGCCACGTCGAGCGGGTTGCTGGTCTGGGTCAGCGCGCCCTGTTCGAGAATGCGATAGACGCCGCCGGTGCGAACGCCGGCACCGATCTGAATGCCCGCCGGCGCCATCGTGCCTTCGCCGGTCGCCGAGCCCGGGCGGACGACCTGCTGATAGAGCAGGTCCTGGAATTCCGCGCGCTGCCGCTTGAAGGCAGTGGTGTTCATGTTGGCGATGTTGTTCGAAATGACGTCGACGTTGGTCTGCTGCGCGAGCATGCCCGTCGCCGCGATGGAAAGAGTACGCATCTTCAGTTCCTCCGGTGGGAATTCGGTTCAGGGAGAGATCAGGGCGAAACGCGGCCCAGTTTCTCGATCGCGCGCTTGCGCATTTCGGTCATGCTCTCGTTCATGCGCTGGCTGGTCTGATAGGCGCGCAGGATCTCGATCATGTCGGTGGTCTCGACGATCGCATTGACGTTCGATCCCTCGACGCCGCCTGAGCGAAGCCGCGTTTCGCCGGCTTCGAGCTCGCGTCCGTCGGCGCCGTCGAACAGGCCGTCGCCCCGCGGAGTGACGCCTGCCTCATTATCGAACATGGTCACTGCGATGCGTCCGAGCGGGCCATCCGTGCCCATTACCGTGCCGTCGGGCGCGATGGTGAGGCTCGCCGCCTGCTCGGGCGGCACGGCGATCGGCTGGCCGCCCTCGCCCAGCAGCCGCTGCCCGCCGGCGGTCGCGAGTTCGCCGCTCTCGAGCACCTTCACAAAGCCCGCGCGCGTATAGGCAGTGCCGCCATCGGGCGCTTCCACGGCAAGATAGCCGGGGCCTTCGATCATCACGTCGAGCGGATTGCCCGTGGCCTGAAAGCCGCCGGGCGCGGTGTCATGAACGGCGCCATAATCGAGCACGAACGACGTCTTGCGTGCCGCATCGACCACGGACTCGCCGTCCTGGATATATTCGCGGAACACAGGCTCTTCCCGGCGGAATCCCACCGTATTCATGTTCGCCAGATTGTTCGCCGCGATATCGAGCCGGCGGCGCAGCGCCTGTTCGTGGCTCAGCAGCACATAAGAGGAGATATCCATCCGCGCCTCTTTTTTCCTTTCGCCACTAGGCACTTTTTGCCGGGCAACGATCCTATAATAGGAAGAAATCGCAGTCGCGGGTGCGGCAGCGCAGCTTTTCAGGGAAAGCAGACGGCCATGGCAGAATCATCGGAAATCGTTGAAGCCGGGGATCAGGCGGAGGCGCCGGCCAAGAAGAGCAAGAAGAAGCTCATCATGATCGGCGCGGCCGGTGCGGTGCTGCTGCTGGGCGGCGGCGGCGCGGGCGCCTTCTTCCTGTCGGGCGGCGACAGCGCGGCCGCGGAGGAAAGCGCGCACGCTGCCCCTGCCCCCGCAGGCGAGGCCGGCGCCGAAGCCGATACCGCCTCTTTCGTCGACGTGCCGCCGATGGTCGTGAACCTGCGCTCGCCCGATGGCGCCCCGCGCTTTCTGAAGCTGCACTTCATGCTCGTGCCCGGCCCGGCCGGAAGCAGCGACGCGATCACGGCGAAGCTGCCGCTGATCCTCGATGCCTATCAGCCGTTCCTGCGCGAGCTGCGCCCGGAGGATCTCGCCGGATCCGCCGCGGTGTTCCGCATCAAGGAGGAAATGCTCCTCCGCGCCACCGACGTCGTCGGACGTGACGTGGTTTCGGATATCCTCATCCAGGACATGGTCCAGCAATGAGCGACGATTTCGACGATTTCGAGCTGCCCGAACCGCCCTCTGCGCCGGGACTGGGCGGCGACGGCAAGTTCGATCAGGCGGATATCGACGCGCTGTTCGGCGATGTCGGTGGTGCGGCCGCGCCCAAGAAAGGCCTGCGCGCCGTCATCGAATCCAAGGTCATCCGCCACGAGCGGCTGCCGATGCTGGAAGTGGTTTGCGACCGAGTGGTCCGCGCCTTCGGCAGCTCGATGCGCAATCTCACATCGGATTCGATCGACGTCAGCCTCGAGGAAGTCACTTCGACTCGCTTCGGCGAGTTCATGGGCAATGTCGCGCTTCCCGCCATGATCGGCGTCTTCAAGATCGAGGAGTGGGAGAGCTACGGCCTGATCACCGTCGAATCCGGGCTGATCTATGCCGTGGTGGATGCGCTGCTGGGCGGACGGGGCGGCAATCCGCCGATGACGATCGACGGCCGCGCCTTCACCACGATCGAGACGGGGCTCGTCTCGCGCATGCTCGAGCTCGCGCTCGACGACTTCGCCGAGGCGTTCAGCCCGATCGAACCGATCACGATGAAGCTCGAGCGGATCGAGACCAATCCGCGCTTCGCCGCGATCGCGGGATCGTCCAACCTGTGCGCCAGCGCCAGCTATCGCGTCGACATGGACGGGCGCGGCGGCCAGTTCACCATCCTGCTGCCCTATGCCACGCTCGAGCCGGTCCGCGAGAAGCTGCTCCAGCGCTTCATGGGCGAGAAGAGCGGCCGCGACAGCATCTGGGAGGCGCACATGGCCTCCGAGATCCGCAAGACGCAGGTCACGGTCAATGTGCTGCTGGGCGAGGAGCCGATGCCGCTCGCCAAGCTTCGTGCGCTGGAGGTCGGCGAGACCATCCAGCTCCACAAGAACCCCGACGATGCACTCGAACTGCAATGCGGCGGCGTCCCGCTGGGCCTCGCCCAGATCGGGCAGCGCGGCGGCAAGGTGGCCGTGCGGCTCGTCAGCAGAATCTCCAGGGAAGCAAAGGGAAAGCGATGAGCATCGCAGTAACGACCAATCTCCTCACGATGGCGCTGTGCCTGGCCGTGCTGGTGCAAAGCGTGCGGATGATGCGGAGCCTTCGTCGAGTGAAGGACGGTGCGCTGACCCAGGTGGTCGCCGCGCTCGAAAAGGCGACCGGCGAAGCGCGCACCGTGCTTTCCGACATGAAGTCGACGCTGGGGCGCGAATGTGCCGACAATGCGCGGCTGGTGGCCGAGGCCCGCGGCCTTCGCGACGAGCTTTCGGTGATGATCGGCATCGCCGACGCCACCGCCGAACGCATCGTCGAAGCCGTCGGCACGGCGAACGCCGCCCGCAGCGAGGCCGAGGCAGCCGAAGATGCGGCAGACGAGGACGAGAGCGAGGGCGAGGCGACCGTCGCGTCGATCGCCCCGGTCGTGGCGGAAGCGGCATGATCCCGCGCCCTTCGCTACTGCTGCTCACCGCCGCCGCTTCGGCATTGGCGGTCGTGGCGAACGGCGTCACTGCCGCCACGCCCGAGCCCCAGGCACAGAGCGCTCCGGCAGCCAGCACCCGGCTCGGCAACGAGATCGAGCAGGATCTGAGCGCACGCGACGCCGCCGCGGCGCGCCGGCGCCGGGCGCTCGATCTGCGCGAACAAGCCGCACGCGCGGCCGAGGCGAGGCTGCAGGCGCAGATGGGCGCCCAACAGCAGCAGCAACCGGCAGCTGCCGGCGCGAATCCCGAGGCGCCGCCCGAAGGCGCGCAGTTCGACGAGCTCGCCCGGATCTATCAGGCGATGAAGCCCGGCAAGGCGGCAGTGGTGTTCGAACAGCTCGAACTCGACGTGCAGATGCAGATCGCACAGCGCATGCGCGAGCGCTCGACCGCACAGATCCTGGCAGCGATGACTCCGCAGGGCGCCGCGGCGCTCAGCATGGCGCTCGCGCGGGGTCGCGCCGATGCCGGTCAGGCAATGCGGCGCCCGCAACCGCAGACGCGGCCGCGCTGAATCGGGCCGGCCGCAGGATTACTGCGCCGGCCCAGTCTCTTTCTTCATCAGCCGCGGGTCGCGGCGACTTCGACGATCAGCACACGGGTGATCGCGGGATCGGCCGCCTGCATCGCGGCGGTCATATCGGCATCGAGCCGCACCGCATCCACCGGCCGCAGGCCGGACGCGTGCAGCCGTGCGAACTCCAGCCCCGCGGAAAGCGCGGCGGAACGCAACACCGGCATCCTGTCCTCGGCGCGCGACGCGGCAGCGTCGTCGGCGAGATCGAGCACGAGCTTGAGCTGCAGGACGCCTTCGAGGCGCCCGGTATCGACGATCGGCAGGCTGAGCGGCGCCATATCGACCAGGTGCAGCGCCTGCACGCCGCCGTCACCCGCGGCGGCCGCACCACCGCCCGGTACCAGCAGCATCGGCGCCAGCGCTCCGGCCATCAGCTTACGCACGCAAATCTCCCTCGCATCGGCACGCCCTGCTGCGCGCCCCTCTCTATAATAGAGGAACGGCAGCCGACAGGACTCGACATGAGCTACGATCAACGCCCCGGACGCATGCGCGTCGTCGGGCAGAGCACGCCTCAGCCGCAGCGCAGACGGGGCGACAGCCCGCAAGAGAGCGATGCCGCACAGCTGCCTGCCGTCGACGCCGTTCCGGCGAAGCCGCGCGGCCTTTCGCTGCTGCTGATCGGCCTCTTCCTGCTTGGCAGCGCCGGTGGCGGCGTCGCCGTGGCCATGGCCGCGCATTCGGGAATGTTCGGCCAATGAAGCAGATGTTGCTCGCGGCCGCCGCAGTACTGGCGCTTGCCGCGCCCTCGCAGGCCGAGGAGACGCCGCAAGCCGGCACCGCGAGCCCGCCCCCCGCGGCTCCCGCGCCGATGGCGCCGCTCGACCTTCCCGGCTTCGCCGCGCGACTGGCCCAGCTTCCGCCGCCGACCGGCCCCTCCGCGTGGCAGGGCACCGCCAGCTGGAATGCATTGCTCGTCGCAGCGCCCGAACGACGGCAGGAAGCGCGCTGGGATCATGCCCGCGCACTGCTTGGTCGCGGACGCGCCGCCGAAGCGCTCGGCGTGCTGGCCGTGATGCGCGGCGCCGATGCCGATCTCGACCGTGTCGCCGCCTTCCGCCTTGCCGAAGGAGTGGCGCTCACCCAGCTTCGCCGCTGGAGCGATGCCGCAGTGGCGCTCGCAGCGCCCGGGCTCGCCACCAACCCAGAGGCATGCGCATGGCGCCTGCGGGCTTTCGCCGGTGCCGGCGAAGCCGAGACGGCGCTGGCCGAACTCCCCTGCGCGCTTCCGGCGATCAACAGCCGCCAGGGCGATGCGCGCACTCCCTTCGTGATCGCCGCCGCCGAACAGGTGATCGATGCCGGGCGACCGCAGAACGCGCTGCCGTGGCTGCAGCCCCTGCCGGACCGCGACCCCGCCGTGAATCTGCTGCGCGGTCGCGCGCTGATCGCGACCGGCGCGTTGCAGGACGGCCGGCTTCGCCTCGAGCGGGCGTTGGTGAGCGGTACGGCCGAGCAGCGCGCCGACGCGCGGCTCGCGATGATCGAGGCCGATCTGAAGCAAGGCAACATCGCCGGCGCCGCCGCGCTGGAGAAGCTCGACGCGCTCCGCTTCGGCTGGCGCGGCGGCCCGGTCGAACGGCGGGCGCTTCGCCTGTCGATGCGGCTCGCCGAGGAGCTGAACGATCCGCGCGCGGCACTGCGCGCGGGCGCGGCGCTGTTCCGCTATTTCAATCCCGGCAGCGAAGCCGGCGAACTGCTCGCGCAGCTGCAGTCGGTGCTGGCGAGCCTGCTCGCCGCCGACAGCGCGCTTCCGGTAGCCGAGGCGGCGGGCCTCTATTGGGACTATCGCGAGCTGGCCCCCGCCGGTGCCGAGGGCGATGCGATGGTACGCCGCCTCGCCGAGCGGCTGCAGAGCGAGAGCCTCTACGGCCGCGCCGCCGAACTGCTGCAATATCAGCTGAGCGAGCGCACCCAGGATGTGGCGCAGGGCCCCTTGTCGGTCCAGGTCGCCACGCTCCATGTTCTCGCCGGGGATCCGGATCGCGCGCTGCGCACGCTGCGCGACACCGAGCAGCCCGGCTATTCGCCCGCGATGCTGCACGATCGCAAGCGGATCGAGGCAGTGGCGCTTCAGCGGCTCGGCCGATACGAAGCGGCCATGGCGGCGCTGGAAAGCGTTCCCGCAAATGGCGCCATCCGTGCTGAATTCCTCTGGCGCCGCAAGGAATGGGGCAGTTTCGTCGCTGCAAACGCCGCCGCCCTCCCCGGCGGGGGCAGGCTCGAGCCCGAGGCGCAGACCGCTGTGCTGCGTCATGCAGTGGCACTCGCCATGCTCGGGCAGGAGCCGGCGCTTGCCGCGCTGCGCGGCCGCTATGCCGATCGTTTCGCGGCGCTTCCCACGGCAAGCGTGTTCGATGCGCTCACGCAGCCGAGCGGAAGCGTCGATCCCGAAGTGCTCGGCCGCGCACTCGCCGCGATTCCCGCTGCATCGCCCGCCGGTGGGCTGGCGGATCTGCTCGACGCAAGCGAGGAAGCGGCGGCGCCTCAGGGTTGAGGGCCGCTCCCGGCGCGCCCAAGGGCGCGCCGCTGCCACAGCGTTGCGCGAGCCTTTCCGGCAGACGCCAGAAGCGCGCGGCACCGCCGAAACGATGTTCTGAGAGGGTGCTTGGATGCGGCGGCGGCGCCCGAGGGGCAGCCGCCGCCGGCGCGGTTCCTTAGAGGAAGCGGACCAGGCTGAGCCCGGACAGCTGGGCGAACACCGAATAGCTCGCTTCCAGCATCGATTTCTGCTGGGCGAGGTCGACCGCCACCTGGCCCAGGTCGGCGTCCTCGTTGCTTTCGATCACGCCTTTGAGCAGCAGCGCGCGTTCTTCGCCGCGCGTCGACAGCGTCTCCACCTGCGCCTGCTTGCGGCCGTTCTCGGCATTCACCGAGCGAAGGCTGCCAAGCCCGGTCTCCAGCTGGTCGACCGCGGTGCGCAGCGCGGCGATCTGGGTGTCGGTCGGAACCTCGCCGATCGGCCCGGCCTCGGCGAGCGTACGGAGCGCCTGATACAGGTCGCGGCCAGTGGCGCTGGCAGTGATGCCATAGGTCACGTCGACTCCGTCGGCCACCCGCGCCGATGCACGGACGCCATCGTCGGCGAAGGCATCGTCGGGCGCCAGACCGACGAGATCGGAAAGAGCGTCGGGACGGAAAGGCTTGCCGCCCGTCTGCGATCCGGCAAAGAGCGGCGTACCGCCTTCGGACGCGTTGAGCGAGGTGCGGAACTGATGAAAGGCCGTCTCGATGGCTTCCTGAAGCCCGGCGGCGCGGCCGGTGCCGATCGCCGTGAGCACGTCGGTCTTCAGCGTGCTCGCCGATTCCTCGATGCCGGTGAGATGGCCTTCGTAGAGCGACAGCGTCGTTCCCACGCGCTTGGCGACGGTGGCTTCCGCCTCCTGCCGCGCGAGCAGGCTGTGCGCCGAAAGGTTGCGCACCGTCTCGGTGCCAAGGTCGGCGAAATTCGCCGCCTTCTTGCCCGTCGACAGCCGCGTCTGCGTGATCGCCAGCTTCTCCTGCGAACGCTGGATCGCGTCGGCCATGACGCGCTGAAGCGGAATGGTGGCAACTCTCGTCATTGTCTCCGTCTCCTTCAGCGGACCATTGCGATCAGCGTGTCGTACATTTCGCTGGCAGTCGTCAGCACGCGCGCAGCGGCGGAATAGCTGTTCTGCAACACCACCATCTGCGCCAGTTCCTCGTCGATGTTGACGCCCGAAAAGCTGTCGCGGCGGTTGACCGCGTCATCGCGCCGGGCCGTTGCATCGGCGAAGGAATCGGTCGCTTGCGACGCCACGAGGCCCGTGCGGCCAAGCAGCAGGCTCGAGAAGCGCTCCATCGTCGCCACGCCGTCCTTGCCGAGATCGACGGGCTGGCCGAGCCGCTCTACGAACGCCGTGGCGCCGCGCACGTCGCCTGGGCCGAGCGCCTTGGCGCCGACGGCCACGCCGGGTTGCAGCCGCGCGAGCGGCAGCTTCGACGGATCGGCAAGCACCTCGGGGCGCACCTCGGCACTCGAGAGCCCGCTGGCGCCGCCACTCAGCCCCATCAGCGAGGAGAAGGACCGGCCCGAACCGAAGCGGTCGGTCGAATCCGAGGGGATCGACAGCGTCGCCCCGGACAGTGCCGCCGCCGGCGCGAAACGCACGCGGCCGCGATCGTCAAGCGAGAAGGTACCGAACTGTCCCAGCGGACTGGCGTTCAGCTCGCCGATCACGTCGCCGAAGGTCGATCCGGTGGAGCCGGTGAGCGTGTAGCGGGTCAGCGCGCGGCCGGAGGTGTCGCGCAGCACGATCTCCGCCGATTCTCCCGCGCCGAATCCGTGCGGGTCGCTGGCATCGAAGCCCGAGGGCACGAGCGCGCTGGCATCGC
Source organism: Sphingosinithalassobacter sp. LHW66-3 (assembly GCF_050703275.1). Taxonomy (GTDB): domain Bacteria; phylum Pseudomonadota; class Alphaproteobacteria; order Sphingomonadales; family Sphingomonadaceae; genus Sphingomonas. Next base: position 3,043,453 of record NZ_CP193482.1, on the reverse strand, counting down.
TGCGGACAATATCGTTCAACCCGAAATATTGCGAGAAGCCGACGCCGGCGCGCGCGCTGGGATCGTTCGCGTCCTGCGCGACGACCACCCCGTTGCCGCCGGAAGCCGTGATGCTGAGCCGCCCGTCGACGAAGCTGGCGGTCGCCGCGCCTCCCAGATCCGTGTTGATCCGCGCGACAATGTCATCGACGGTGTTCAGCCCCGGAGTGCTCGCGAAATCGATGCTCGTACTCGCCACCAGCGTTCCGTCCGCCTTCGTCACCGCGAAGGTGGCGGAGCCGGTGAAGCCGTGGCGATCGCTGCCGACGAGCCCGGTGGCGCGTCCGTTGAGGCTGGCGGGCGGCGGCACGGTGGTGCCTTCGTTGGCGACGCTGTTCAGCGCCTCGGCGAGACCGCCGAACAGCACGCCGAGCTTCTCGGAAAACTCGGGAAGCTGCCGGTCGCGCAGGTCGAGCAGCCCGCCCAGCTTGCCGCCGACGGCCGCGGAATCGATCCGCTCGCCGGTTGCCGCGCCGGGCGCGCCGTTCGCATCGGCAAAGCGAATGTCGATGGTCGGGTAGATCGGCTGCGACATGCCGCCGCCGCCCGAAGGATAGGAGAGCTGGCGCAGCCGCCGGTCGAGCAGCATCGCGCCCGAGGCCGTTTCGATCGTCACGCGCCCGTCGGGTTGGTCCCGGACAGTCACGTTGACGAGCGAGCTCAGCTCCTGAATGGCGCTCATGCGCTGGTCGGCCGATCCGCTGGCGCTCCGCCCCAGCCCTTCGAGGCGTGCGACCGTGCCGTTGAGATCGTGGATGCGGGTGAGCAGGCTATTGATGCGATCGACGGTGTAGCCGACTTCGCTTTCGACATCACCGCGCAGGCCGGCGACATCGTCGTCGAGCTGCTGCATCGAGGTGATTGCGTCCTGGACGTCGGCGGTGAAGGCCGCAACGGTCTGTTCGGATGCCTGCGATCCCGTCATTGCGACCGCCGAAGCCGAAATCGAGTCGAGCCGCGCGGGCAGGCCCGAAGCTGCGCCGGGCTGGCCGAGCAGCGACTGGAGCCGGTCGAGATAATTGGCGCTCACCTCGGCCCGGCCATAGTCGCCCGAGCGGCGATAGACGGTGGCCTCGAGGAATCGATCGGCGACGCGCGTCGGCTCGCCCACCACCACGCCCGAGACACGGCCGGAGGACACGCCCGTCGACAGGTTGACGCGCTCGCGCGCATAGCCCGAGACGCCGACGTTCGCGATATTGTTCGAAACCGACTTCAGCCCCGCCTGCGATGCGGCGAGGCCGGATACGGCCGTGCTCAGAATGTCGTTGAGCGCCATTGGACCCCGCCCTGTTCGCTGGTGCCCCCGCGCCGAAGCGCGGGGGTTTCGTCAGATCATCAGCGCTTCAGATCGCTCACTTCGCGCAGCATGTCGTCCACCGTCGTGATGATCTTCGACGAGGCGCTGTAGGCGCGCTGGAAGCGGATCATGTTGGTGAATTCGCCGGCGAGGTCGACCGTCGAGGCTTCGAGCGAATTGGACGCCACATTGCCGGCGCCGAGCGAACCGGGTTCGTTCAGCGTCACGCCGCCCGAGCCTTTGCTGGCGGTATAGGCATTGCCCGACAGGCGCGTGAGACCGTCCGGGTTCTGGAAGGTGGCGATCGGAAGCTGGAAGACTTCGCGGGTCGTGCCGTCGTCGAACACGGCGGTCACTCGGCCGGTCTTGCTGACGTCGACCGTGGCCAGGTTGCCGAGCAGCCCGCCGTTGACGTCCGACGAGATCACCGAGGACGGCTGCCCGAACTGCGTGATGCCGTTGATGCCGCCGATGGTGCCGAGCTCCAGCGTGATTTCCGAAGTGCCCGCGCCCCCGGTCCAGTCGGGCGTGAGCGTGAACGGATCGGTGATGGCCGAACCGTCGTACTTGGTGCCCGCGATCCCGGCGAGGCTGCCGTCACCGCCGAAGGTCATCGTGCCCGATGCCAGCGGGTTGGAGGCGGAGGTGTCGCCCTCGACCTCGAAGCTCCACGTGTTCGCCGCGGTCTTCTCGAAGGTCATGCTCAGCGTGCGCGAGCCGCCCTGCGCGTCATAGACTTCGAACGAACGCTCGAAGGTCGCGCCGACGGCGGCGTCCGACTGGAGGTTGGCGCGCATCATCAGCCGCGTGGTCGGCTGCGCGGTGCCGGTCAGGTCGCTGAGCCGGATCGGCTGCAGATCGTCGAGGCTCCCGGTGTTGACATAGGCCGGCGTCGTGTTCTTGAGCGGCCAGCCCTGGAGGTAGAGGCCCGAGGCGTTGCGCAGGAAGCCCTGCTCGTCTGCCTTGAACGAGCCAGCGCGCGTGAACGCGACGGCGCTGTCGTCACCCGAACCCGTGCGGGTGACGAAAAAGCCGCCGCCGTCGATCGCGAGGTCGGTGTTGCTGCCCGATGCCTGAAGCAGGCCCTGTTTGGTCGCCTGCGAGATCGGCGCGGCGGCGACGCCGCCTGCCGAATAGCTGCTGCCACCGCGGCCATCGGTCACCAGCGTGCGGAACTGGGCCTCGGTGCCCTTGTAGCCCACGGTGTTGATGTTGGTGATGTTGTCCGCGACGGTGGCCATCGCGCTCGCATGCGCGCTCAAACCAGAAACGCCGGCGTAGAGTGCGGAATAGAGGCTCAACTCAGTGTCTCCCGGATGCAGGCGCAAGGCCCTTCGCAGGCATTATAGGAAGAGAGCGGCGAAGGCGGTCGCAGGCGCGAAAGAATCAGTTCGCCGCGCTTCCCGCGCTCCTCTGAAGGCCTGGGCCCGAGTGGCTCACTGGTCGAAAAAACCGGCCGCAGCACCGGCGGCGCACGCCTGGGCCGCCGCGCTAGGCAGAATTTGCCGCCCCCTGCCCCGCCCGGAGCGCTTTCTTCCTATAATGCCTGCGAAACGCTTCAGAAAGGCACGCTCATGCTCCGGATCACGCTGCGCGACGGCGAGAAGGCAGTCGTCAACGGCGCCGTGCTGCGCTCGGTCGGCAAGACCCAGATCGTCATCGAGAACCATGTCGCCATCCTGCGCGGCCGCGAAGTCATGCGTCCTGAGGATGCGACCACGCCCGCCCGCCAGCTCTATTTTGCGGCCATGCTCGCCTATATCGACGAGGAAGGCCGCGCAGGGCACCAGGATGCCGTGGTAGCCCTGCTCGCCGACGTGCTGGCGAGCGTGACTGCACCCGGCGCGCGGGAAACCTGCGTCCGTTTCGCCAGCGAAATCGCCGGCGGCAATCATTATCGCGCACTTGCCGCCGCGCGCGAACTGATCGCGCTCGAAGGCGCCGCAGCCGAACCGCAGGCAGCCTGAGGCGAGGCAGCGATGCAAACACTCGCCAGCGCCGCCCGCGCGATCCGCGCGCTCGAACCCGATCGCCGCTTCGGCCGCGTGGTCGCGGTGCGCGGTGCGCTGATCGAAGTCGAAGGGCTGATGGGCGCGGCCCAGATCGGCAGCCGCGTCACGATCACTTCGATGTCTGGCAAAGTCGAAACCGAAGTGACCGCGCTGGATCGCGACGTCGCGCTCTGCCTTCCCTTCTCCGATCCGCAGGGCGTGGGCCTGGGCGCGCGTGCCGACCTTTCCGCGGGCCAGCTTTCGATCCGCCCGTCCGCCGGATGGCTCGGTCGCATGATCGACGGTCTCGGCCGCCCGGTCGATGGTTTCGGCCCGCTGCCGCTTGGCGCCGATCCCCAGCCGGTCAAATCGCTACCGCCCGCCGCTGCGCATCGCACCCGCGTCGGCGCGCGCGTTGAAACCGGCGTCCGTGCGCTCGACTGTTTCGTGCCATTGTGCCGTGGGCAACGCCTCGGCCTGTTCGCAGGCTCGGGCGTCGGCAAGTCGGTACTGCTCTCGATGCTCGCGCGCTGGACTCAATGCGACGTCGCCGTGATCGGCCTGATCGGCGAGCGCGGCCGCGAAGTGCAGGAATTCATCGAGGACGATCTTGGGCCCGAGGGCATGGCCCGCTCGGTCGTCGTGGTCGCCACCTCCGACGAGCCCGCGCTGATGCGCCGCCAGGCGGCCTGGACCACGCTCGCCGTCGCCGAGCATTTCCGTGACCAGGGGCTCGACGTGCTCTGCCTGATGGATTCGGTCACGCGCTTCGCCATGGCGCAGCGCGAGATCGGCCTCGCCAGCGGCGAGCCGCCCGCGACGAAGGGCTACACCCCCACCGTCTTCGCCGAGCTGCCGCGGCTGCTCGAGCGCGCCGGGCCCGGCCTTCCGGGTCAGGGCAGCATTACCGGATTGTTCACTGTCCTCGTCGACGGCGACGATCACAACGAGCCGGTCGCGGATGCCGTGCGCGGCATTCTCGACGGGCATGTCGTGATGCGCCGCGCCATTGCCGAGCGCGGCCGCTATCCGGCGATCGACTTGCTGAAATCCGTATCGCGGACGCTGCCGCACTGTCTCCCCGAGGATCAGAACGAAACGCGCGTCGCCGCGCGCCGCCTGCTCGCCACCTATGGCGACATGGAGGAAATGGTGCGACTCGGCGCCTATAAGGCCGGCTCCAATCCGGACGTCGATCGGGCGGTCGCGCTCGCCCCGGCAATCGAGAAGCTGCTCGGCCAGGGCAAGAACGAGCAGGGTAGCGCCGCCGACGGCTTTGCAGCGCTTGCCGCCATCCTGGAGGAAGCGGAATGACTCCCTTCGACACTGCGCTTCGCGTGCAACGGCGCGAAGTGGATTCGCTGCGGATTTCGATCAGCGTCGCCGTAGAGCGGCTCAGCGACCTGGAACGCAGCCACCGCGAGAATATCGATATCGCGCGGCGGGAACGCGCGAGCACGAACGAAATCTGGGTACCCACCGATGCCTGGGCGGCGCGGATGCGGGCCGAGCGCACGCGCTTGCTGCGGGACGCGCGCGACGCCGAGGCGCGGCTGGCGCAGCTTCGCTCCCAGGCAACCGAACTCTATGGAACGATGCGCGCGATCGAACAGGCCGCTGACAGCTATCGCGCGGAAAGCGAGCGCACGGCCGCAACTGCCGAGCAGACCGGCCTTGACGACGTCGTCGCGGCGCGGCTGGTCCGCAATCGGCTGCGGCCCGGAGATGTGCGATGAACGGCCCCGAAGCACTCGCCGCGCTGCCGCCCGCGCGCCGCGCCGAACTGATCTACGCCACCGCACGTTCGGAACTTTCAAACCGGCTGTGGCGCGCTGCGCTCGGCGACTCGGATTCGGCAAACAGCGCCAGCAATCCGGCCGGCCGGCCAGGACTGCCGCTCGGTTCGCTCGTCGAAATGATGGGCGGCGGCGGCTCGGCCCAGCCTGGCACTGCGGCCACCGGGGCGACGGCCGCCGGCCATCCGCATCATTGCTGCTGCTGCCGCCACCATCACGGCGACGCCGCGCCGGGAGCGACGCCTGCGGCCGCGGCGAGGGCTGTGCCAAGCGCGCCGACGATCACCGTCCCCGGAACGGTCTTTCCGCAGGGCGGACCAGCCGATGCCGTTGGCGAGGCCCGCGGCGGATTGCTGGCGCTGGGCAGCAATGCCCAATTCGCCCCTGCCCTCGCTCGCGCCGCCGAAGCCACGGGCGTCCCCGCCGGAGCGATCGCGGCGATCGTCGATGCGGAGGCCGCACGTCGCGCCGACGGAAGCTGGAATCCGCTCTCGCGCAATCCGCGTTCCAGCGCAGCGGGTCTCGGACAGTTTCTGAGCGGCACCTGGCAGGATATGGCCCGCACGCCGGGCACCTGGCTCAACGAAACCGCCGCTTCGCACGGCTGGCTCGACGCACAGGGCCGGATTCGGCCGCAGGCGCGCTCGGCGCTGCTGCAGCTGCGCTACGATCCGGAAGCATCGATCCGCACGGTCGCCGATTTCGCGCGGCTGAATCTCGATCGGCTGGAAAGCGACGGGCTGCGCGTCCGTGCCGATCCGGAAGCGCTGGCGAAGGCGGCGTACCTCAGCCATCACCTCGGGCTGGGGGACGCGCGCCGCTTCCTGCGGGGCGGATTGGTCCCCGACCGCGCCCGCACTCTGCTCGTCGCGCAGATCGGAGGCGCAGCCGCCGAACAGCGCATCGCTCGCACCGGCAATGCGACCGAGGCGCATCGCGAATGGCTGCTCGCCTACATCGACCGCCGAATCCAACCGGATCGTTTTGCCGGGTGAATTTTTTGGCGCGCACGCCGCGCTACTCCGGGATTCTCCTATAATGGAGGACCGGCACCCCTCCGGCTCTTGAAAACACTTGTTATTCACCTGTTTTCTGCAGGTGGCACCCGTTCCGATCCGCTTGCGTATGTAGGATACGGGATCGCCCATATAGGATGTTAAGGATTTTGTTAGGAGTATCGGAGGCAAGGTTCCTCTTGTGAACGGCGGTCCGCAGGGGTTCCGCCGCCCGCAAACAGGGGACCGTCCATGTCGAAGATCACCGCCGCACTCGAAGCTGCCGTCGCCGTAGTGCTCGAGAATACGCCCGCCGAAGGGAGCCAGACCGCCCGTCAGCGCGCCAATGTCGACCGTGCCTTCGCATCGATCCTCAAGCTGATCGCTCCGCGCATCCGCCACTTCATCCGCCAATATGGCCTCACCGCGCACTGGGACGATGCCGAGCAGTGCTGCGCGATCGCAGCGCACCGCGCGATCCAGGCCTATGACCCTGAAAAGGCACAGTTCACGACCTTCGTGAACTGGCAGATCCGCGGCGAACTGCAGAGCCTGCGCTTCCGCCTGATGACCGACCAGCGCCCGTCGGCAAAGAAGGTGGAAGCCACCACCGTTTCGCTGAACGCGCTTGCCACCGGTGCCGATGGCGAGGAACTGTCTCCCGAGGCGCTGATCGAGGACGAGGATGCGCTGGGCCGCACCGAATCCGCCGCTTCCGATTATCTCGCGGAAGGCGCCGTCGAATCGCTCATCGACGTCTACGTCGCGAATCTGCGCAAGGTCGGCATCCAGCAGCTGCGTCGCCGGCCGCGCAGCCGCACCGAGCCGCGCCCGGTCGCCGAGGGGCCGCGCCTGCGCGTCGCCACCCATGGCATCGATCCCGAGGAACTGGAAAAGCTCGACGCCAAGCTGGCGCGCGATCGTGAGATCATCGCCCGCCGTCTGTTCGATACCGGCACGCTCGACGATGTTTCGAACGACACCGGCGTGACGAAGGAGCGCGTGCGCCAGATCACCAAGCGCGCGACCAAGGCGCTCACCGAACTGGCAGCCAGCGATCCGCGCTTCGCGGTGATGGCGGACTATGCCGCGGCTCCGGCCCGGCGTCGCCCCGCCCCCGCACCGGCAGAGACCAGAGCGCCGCTGCTTCCGGATGCCGGCCAGCCGCACAACCGCCTCGCACGCGTTACGGCCGTTCAGCCCTCCGCGCTCGCTACCGCCGCGACCGCCGCGACCGAAACCGTGGAAGCAGCCGGCCGGATCGCCCTTCATGCATCCGAGACACGCCACTGATATCGACCGCGAAAATCGGGTCCGCGCCTGCGCGCGATCCTATAATGAAGCAGACGGATCGAGATCGGGAGAGTGAAGGTGCACGGCACCCTCGAGGATTGGCAGGAGGCGAGCGCAACCCCCGCACCGCTCCAGCCGAATTATCGGCTGACTCGGCTTGCCGAGGCGCTGGCCGGGGCCGCGCGCCCGCTGCTGCCGAGCGCGATGTTTCTCAGCGTCACGCGCACGCCCGGGCTGCTCCACATTCATTGGTGGGGCCCCGCTTTCGTGCCGGCCATGGAGATCACTGCAGCGCCGGACGCATTTTGCCCCGCGGACAGCGCCGAGGGCAGGCTCCAGCGCACCGGATCGGCGTTCATCGACTGGCTGGAGGGTCGCTGGCCGGCAGGTGCGGCGCCTGCTGAATTGGGCGTTATCACCGACGGCCGCGGAGTGGTGTTCGCTCCTTCCCGCCCGGCGCCCGCGGCACCCGGGTGGATGCAGCATCATGCGCTTAACGGCGAGGGGCTCCGGGCGATCCTGCCGATGGAGCCGACCGGTCCCTGCGCGCTGCTCGCCGGACCCGGCACTCGGAGCTTCGAAGCGCTCCATTAAGAAATCGTGAAGAACGTTTTGTTTACCTTGTGTTATCCCTAAACGTGGTTCAGGATTAGCCGCCAAGCCTCCACAAACGGAGAGAGGCAGGAGCGGCAATGGTCAAGGTCAGACGAGAACGAAGGACAAGCAGTGAGAGCGGCGGCACTGGACAGCGGCCGGTACCGCTCGACCTGCACCGTGGAATCGTCTTTCCGAACCGTATACGCGAGTTGCGGCAACGACTCGGCTATCCCAAGTTACTGCCGCTCGCGATGCGGATTCCCGATGTACCCTATATCCGTCTTTCGAAAATCGAACGCGGTGAAGTATTCGCGCGACCGGACGAGATTCGCCGAGTCGCGCACGCGCTAGGACTGGAGCCGACCGATCTGCTGATCGATCTTGCCGCACCCGGGTTCGATTTCGATGCTTGGGTTGAGCCGTTCAGGGACGGCAATTCGCCCGATCTGACCGAGGAGCGCTTCGCCGTGCTGCTCGCCGCCGCATTGCGGGCACGGCGTGCGGCCGATCCGGCGCTGACCATTGCGACGATCGACCAGGACTATGGGCTTCCGCCCGTGAATCTTTCGCGGATCGAGAATGCCGTGAAGCCATTCGGGCGCTGGAACGCCGCGATCCGGCGCGCGCTCTTCGCGATCTTCGATGTCGCCGACGAGGCGGCACTGCGCGCGCAGATCGAAGCGCAGCACCGCGCAGGCGCGCTCGATTCCGCGATCGGCAACGTGGTCGATCCCACCGCGCGCATGGAGCGAACCCGGGCACGCGTTCAGGCGCTCGCCGAAGAGCTTCAGGGTCCGGTGGCCGGCCCTGCCCCTACCGCAGCGGTTCCGCCGCCAAAGTTGCCGCTCGCTGCGGCTGCCCGCATGCTCCAGGTGCGTGGCGGACCGATGCCGGCCGGCCGCATCGCCGACGCAGCCACAGGGGAGCAAGTGGAAGCGCCGAGCGGCGTCGGGCCGCGCGCCTTCGCGCTGCGCGTTTCGCGCGCGACGCTTGGCGCGGGACTGCCGGTGCAGTCGATCGTCATCCTGGATCCGGATCGGAGTCCGACACCCGGCGGGCTCACGGCGCTGCGCGACGGCGACGGCTGGCGCCTGCTCTCGGTCGGGCTGACGCGCGAGGGGCAGGTCGTCGGCTACAGCACGAACCCGGAGCTCGAGATATCGCTCGACGATTGCGACCGCGAGAGCCTGGCAACAGTGGTTAGCGCCATCTTTCCATAGGCCTCCGCACATCCCCCAACTCACTCGCGCTTCCACCCGTCCTAAGATGAGGAAAGGGAGGGAAGAGTTGGATGCGCGAAGAACGGATCGGTAATTTCCGAAGGCGGCTCGCAGAGGAATTCGAGCGACATCGTGACGAAATCCTGCTCGTCGCGCCGTTCATGGTGGCGGCCGTCCTCGGCTCGGTCTTCGACGTGTTCGAACGCTTCGCCGACTTCGCCGAGCAACACGAGAAGCTCGAGCTCGACGAACTCTTCACTGCGATGCTCGGCGCGGGCCTCGCCTATTTCGTCCTGTTGATCCGTCAACGCCGCCTGCTGCGCCAGGCGCTTCACTCGCGCAACGCTGCCGAAGCGCGCGCGGACGACCTCATCCAATATGACACGCTCACGGGCCTTGCCAGCCGCACGGCGCTCCTCGAGGCGATCCGTCGCGCTCAGGACGAGGCGAATGATGGCCTCCTCTCCGTCCTGCTGGTCGATCTGGACCGGTTCAAGCCGATCAACGACAGCTACGGCCATCAGGGCGGCGATCATGTGCTGCAAGCGGTGGCGCAGCGACTGCTGGCGGCGCTCCCGGACGGCGCGACCGCCGGACGGATCAGCGGCGACGAATTTGCCTGCATCCTGCCCCATCCCGCCGGCCCCGAGGCTGCGGAAGCGATGGCGGCGCGCATCCGCACCGCCGTCGCAAAGCCGATCCAGCTCCGCGGCGGCATGGCGGAGATCAGCGCCAGCATCGGTATCAGAACGGCGCCCGGCGACTCGTGCTCGGCCGAACAGCTGCTTCATTCCGCCGGATTCGCACGGTATCGGGCCAAGCGCTTTCCCGACCGCGGCTGGTGTCACTTCGAGGCCGAGCTGGATCACGAGATGCGCGATCGTGCGCAGCTCGAGATCGACATGCGGGCGGGAATCCATCGCGGCGAATTCGTCCCCTATTTTCAGCCGATCGTCGATCTCCAGACCGGTGCCATCGCCGGATTTGAATGCCTCGCCCGCTGGCAGCACCCCAGGCGCGGGCTGATCGGCCCGAATGACTTCATCCCGATCGCGGAGGAAGCCGGCATGATCCAGGAGCTCGCTTTCGCGCTTCTGGACCGCGCCTGTCGCGTCGCCCGCAGGTGGCCGCCGCACATGACGCTTTCGTTCAACATATCGCCGCTTCAGCTTAACGATCGCTGGCTGCCCCAGCGTGTTCTGCGTCACCTGTGCAGCACGGGCATCGCACCGGCGCGGCTGATCATCGAAGTCACCGAGAGCCGGCTGTTCGGCGATCTGCCGACCGCGAAAACCATTCTCGAGTCGCTCAAGAATGCCGGTGTGCAGATCGCCCTGGACGATTTCGGCACGGGCTATGCCAGCCTGAAACATTTGCGCGAGCTGCGTTTCGACCGAGTGAAGATCGACCGCAGCTTCATCGGAAACCTCGACGAGGCCGAAAACGGCGAGATCGTTCGAGCGATTTTCCGGCTGTGCAGAGGGCTCGGCCTGCCCACCACTGCCGAGGGGATCGAGAAGGCGGAAACCGCGGCTCCGTTGGCTGCGCTGGGTTGCGACTATGGCCAGGGCTATCTCTACAGCCGCCCGGTCGATGCCGAGGGGGCACTGCAGCTGGCGCATTCATCCGGCTTCGCACCCGCCGCCTCCGCCGTGGCCGGCGAGATCCGGCCGCCGCTCCGCGAGGCAGGATCCGCAGTGGCGTGACAAGCCCGACGGCGCTGCTAGAGAGGCCGCTCTTTTGCCACAGAAGGGTCAGCCAGTCATGGGCATCCTCGTCGCCATCGAAGGCGCCGACGGCGTCGGCAAGAACACCGCTTCGACCCTGCTCTGCGAGCAGCTGAACGCCGCGGGCACGCGTGCGACGATGATCGCCTTCCCCCGCTATGCCGAGACGGTGGCGGGAGTGACGCTCGGGAAGTTCCTTGCCGGCGAGCTTCCCGTGCCGGTTTCCACACAGGCTGCCGCGGTGCTCTATGCGCTCGATCGGCTGGAGTGGCGCCGCGCCATCGCCGAAGCGGCTGACGCGCATGATGTCGTGGTCTTCGATCGCTACATCGCCTCCAACATGGCGTATCAGGCGGCGAAGGAGCCGGAAGGCGAAGCGCGGGCGATGATGGAGTGGATCCTGACACTCGAAACCCGGCAGTTCGCGTTGCCGCGCCCGGATCTCAGCATCTACCTCGATACGCCGTGGGAGATCGCCAAGGCGCTGATTCTCCAGAAACGCAAGCGCAGCTACACCGACCGCAGCTACGACGAGCATGAGGCGGATGCCGCGCTCCAGCTGCGCGTCCGCACCAATTATGAAGCGATGGTCGCCGCCGGCCTGTTGGGGCCCTGGCGCATCGTGCATGCCAGCAGCGATGGCGCGATGCGCCCGCCGGAAACCATCGCCGCCGAAATCCGCGAGCATCTGCGGTCGCTCTGAGCAGCGGGCGCTGCAGAGCGGCACGTCCGAAACGGCGTGATCCCCTTCTGGCGTCCGTCAGCACCCGCCGTTATGCTGCGCTCCGGGCCGCAGCCACATCGGACAGAGCCGACAATCGTGCCGTCCGGCAACGCCAAATGATCTCTCGGGGGGAGAGTCGATGCGCGCGCTGATCCTTGCCTGCCTGTTCGCGATGCTGCTCGGAGGGTGCAGCGGCGGCGCGCTCTCGGTCAGTTGCCCTGAGTTCGCGTCGCTTCGTCACGATCTGCCGCCCTCGACACTGCAGCGAGAGATACAGCGCCAGGCGTCTGCCGATGCGCTCGCCGCATCGCAGGCCGGTTCGGCGGCGAGCGATCTCGACCGGCGGATTCACCGTCTCGTGCGCCCTGCACTGCAACGGGCGCGGCCGGACGCGATGCTGACGACGGCGGCGCCGGGCGAAGCGGTGCTGCTGCTCTCCGGCGGCGGGCAATGGGGTGCCTTCGGCGCTGGCTTCCTGGAAGCGATGCACGCCAGCGGCCGCTTGCCCGAATTCGTCTTGATCACCGGAGTGAGCACCGGTGCGCTCCAGTCGCTCTTCGTCGCAGTCGACACCCCCGAGGCATGGGACGCGCTGATCGCCGCCTATTCCCCCGCACGCGAACAGGATGTCGTGAACAGGCGGCCCGAGTGGCAGGCGCTGTTCCGTGGTTCGATCGCCGGCCTGCGCCCGCTTGAGCAGCGCATTGCCGAGGCGCTCTGCCCCGATGCGGTGATCGACGATCCGGCGCGCCCGTGCATGCTCGATGCGATCCGTGCGCTCGACGGGCGCAAGTCCGTGCTGCTCGGCTTCGTCAACGCTGCGTCGGGCAAATTCCAGTATGTCGATGCCGTCGAAGTCGCTCAGCTGCCCCGCCGCCGCGCCCGCGCCTGCCTCACCGGCGCCGCGCTGGCTTCCGCGGCGATGCCGGTGTTCTTCGAGCCCGTGCAAATCGAAGGCGAAACCTATTTCGACGGCGGCGTTCGCGCCTCGGTATTCGAAGCGAGCGTCGCGGCATCCGCCAAGGCGGCGCTGGAGATCGAGGAAAGTCTCAATCCCGGCCGTCCAATCCCCTCGGAGGAGGCGCGACTGCCGATCTATGTCGTGCGGAACGGCCCGACCACCGTCGAGGCGGATCCGGGCATCGACACGAGCGGCGGCGCATTGTCGGCGGCGCTGCGAGCGGAGGCGATCGTCGTCAACGAGCTCGAAGTGGGTTCGATCGCCGCGATTCGCCTGGAACATCCCAGCGGACCGCTGCGGCTGGTGACGGCGGACGGATGGAATTCTCCGGGCCGTGCGTGCGAAAAGCCTCCGTCCGTGATGTTCGATCCCGAATTCATGCAGTGCCTGCGGCGTTTCGGCCGCGCGCGGGCAGCCTCGGCGCGCGATCCGTGGATACATCTCTCGCCGATCGCGACCGCGCCGCAATGAGCCGATAGCAGTTCGTCGCATCAGCCGGGCGCCCTGCATCCTGGCCGCTGCCCGTAGGGCCGCGATCAGGTACGGCTGTTTCCCGATAGTCGCGGCAACCGGCCCATCCTAGCCTTGCTGCCCGATCGACGAAGGAGTCCCGCCATGTCCAGCGACTTGCCTCCCGGCGCAACGGTCCACGCGCAGTTGATGGAACAGGCGCAAACCGCGGCGCTGATGCCTGCGATGTTCTTCGCGGCGTGGTGCGATGCGATGCTCGGGGGCTGGTGGCTCCCCCGCCCGACGGCGACGCAGCATCACGCAGATGACGTGCACGAGCTGCACGTCCCCGAGCCGATCGAGGACACGGGCGAGCGCGCGCTCTTTGCGTGAGGCACTCCGCGGCGACATCGAAAAGTCTGTCGCCGCGACAAGGCTGGTTCTATGGGCAGAGACAGCCTAGCGCCGATTCGCCGCACCCAGCCCAGCGTTTCTGCGGTCGGCACACGCACACGCGCCGGGGGAGCGAACGCCGAGGCGCGCAGCCGCAAGATTCCGTTCGCGCGGAGTAGCTGAATGGCCGCGGGCCCGGCGGAGGGGGAATCACGAGAGACGCACGCGAAAGCAGTCGCTTTCCTCGCCGGGGGCGCCGCCTTCGGTGGCGTACGCCCAGAGCATCTCGAAACACATGCCGCGCATGTCTTCCTGACCGCCGACCGTGCCTGGAAGATGAAGCGTGCGGTGCGCTTTCCCTATCTCGATTTCTCCACGCCGGAACGGCGCCGTGCGGCGCTCGACGCCGAGCTGGCGCTCAATCGCCGCACCGCGCCAGCGCTCTACCGCGCGGTTCATCCGATCGTGCGCATGGCCGACGGTGGCCTGGAGCTGGGCGGTGAGGGTGAGCCGGTCGATTGGGTGCTGGAAATGATGCGCTTCCCCGACGACGCGCTGCTCGAGAAGCAGGCCGCCGGCGGGTGGATCGACACGGCTACGCTGCTCCGCCTCACCGACAGGATTCAGGAGCTGCATGCGCGCGCCGAGCCCTCCCGGATCGAAGGCGCCGCCGCAATCCGGCAGATCCTGGACGGCAATGCCGAAAGCTTCGCCGCCGTCTCCGAACTGCTCGATCCCGCCGAAGTCGCAGCGCTCGACGCCGCGCAGCGCACCGAGCTGAACCGTCATGCCGATCGGCTCGACGCACGCGCGCGTGGCGGGCGCGTTCGGCGCGGCCATGGCGATCTGCACCTGCGCAACATCGCGCTGATCGACGGCGAGCCGGTGCTGTTCGACTGCCTCGAGTTCGACGAGCGGCTCGCGACCACCGACATTCTCTACGACGTCGCGTTCCTGCTGATGGACCTGTGGCACCGGGGAATGGCGGCCGAGGCGAACATCGTCGCCAACCGCTATCTCGACGTCGCGCCGCAGGGCGCCTCGGGCTATGCGCTGCTGCCGCTGTTCGTTTCGGTGCGTGCCGCGATCCGTGCCCATGTCCGCGCCGCGGAAAGCCTCCGCAACGGCGATTCCAGTGCCGCCGAGGACGCCCAGGGGTATCTCGCTTTCGCACGCGCGGCGCTCCTGGCCGTGCCGCCGCGGCTGGTCGCGATCGGCGGCCTCTCTGGCACGGGCAAGACGACGATCGCTCGCGCCGTCGGCGCCCGGATCGGGCGCGTGCCCGGCGCGCGCGTGCTCCGAAGCGATGTTTTCCGCAAGCGTCTCGCCGGCGTCGCTCCGGAGACGCGGCTGCCGCCTTCGAGCTACACGAGCGCGGCGGCGGCCGAGACCTATGAGGCGCTGTTCGAATCGGCCGAGGATCATCTCGGCTGCGGCACCGGAGTGATCCTCGACGCGGTTTTCCACCGCCGGCATGAGCGCGAAGTCGCCGAAATCCTGGCGGACCGCAGCCGCCTGCCGTTTACCGGCATCTGGCTCGAGGCGCCGGAGCATGAGCGTGTGGCGCGCGTGAGCGGCCGCACCGGCGACGCCTCGGACGCCGGCCCCGAAATCGCGCGCGAGCAATCGCGCCGCTCGACCGGCGATCTCTCCGGCTGGCACCGGATCCGCGTGAATCGGCCGATCGATCGCGTCATCGCGGCAGTGCGCGCGATCCTCGATCGGCCGACCCGCGCTTGACCCCAGGCCCCCCGCCTGCCTAGCCCCGGCCCATGACCACGATCGCAACGCTCACGATGAATCCTGCATTGGACGTGACGACCGGCACGCCCGAGGTGCGCCCGACGAACAAGCTCCGCTGCACGGCGGCGCGCCATGATCCCGGCGGCGGCGGCATCAACGTCGCGCGTGTTCTCCACGCGCTGGGCGGCGAGGCCATTGCCGTCTTCCCCGCCGGCGGGCCGGCCGGAGCACGGGTCGAGGCCCTGCTGCGCGATGCGGCGGTTCCCGTCCATGCAGTGCCGATTGCGGGCGACACGCGCGAGAGCATCACGATCGACGAAACCGGGAGCGGCCTTCAATACCGCTTCGTCCTCCCCGGCCCTGAACTCGCCGCTGCGGAGCAGGCACGGCTGCTCGATGCGCTCGCCGCACTGCCCGGCCCGCCACAGTGGATCGTCGCCAGCGGCAGCCTGCCTCCCGGCGTCGCGCCCGATTTCTATTGCGACGTCGCGGCGGCCGCGCGCCGACTAGGCGCGCGGCTGATCCTCGACACCTCGGGCGCCGCGCTGAAGGCATCGGAGGGCGCCGGCGCTTTCCTGATAAAGCCGAGCCGCAGCGAACTCGAAGCGGTGACCGGACGCCCGTTGATCGGGGCGGAGGATGAAGCGGCCGCCGCACGCGAGCTGCTTGCCCGCGGGTTCGCCCAATCGATCGTCGTTTCGCTGGCCGAACGGGGCGCGCTGCTGGTGACGAACGAAGGCGTCGAGCATTTTCCGGCGATCGAAGTGCCGATCGCGA
This sequence comes from Sphingosinithalassobacter sp. LHW66-3, assembly GCF_050703275.1. GTDB lineage: Bacteria > Pseudomonadota > Alphaproteobacteria > Sphingomonadales > Sphingomonadaceae > Sphingomonas. The sequence continues at coordinate 3,027,447 of NZ_CP193482.1, read as the reverse complement.
GCGCCGTCGGGGCGGGTGATTCGATGGTCGGCGCAATCACTCTGGCGTTGTCGCAGGGGAAGTCGGTACGCGAGGCGGTCCGATACGGGATTGCCGCGGGCGCGGCCGCGCTGATGACGCCCGCGACCGAACTCGTCCGCCGCGCCGACGTCGAGCGGCTCGCCGCAGGCGCTAGCTGACCGCGTCGCGCAGCGCGGGCTGGCTCGTCACCACGACCGCATCGGCGCAGAACATGCCGTGCAGCATCTCCAGCATGCGTTCGGCGTCCTTGCTGGACAGCGAATAATACATCGTCTGGCCCGACCGGCGCGCGCGCACCATGCCCTCGCGCCGGAGCAGCGCGAGTTGCTGCGAGACGGCGGTATCGCGCGCCTCCGTCAGCCGGGCGAGCTCGCCGACCGACTTCTCGCCCTCCAGGAGATGGCAGAGCAGCAACAATCTGCTTCGGCCCGAGAGCGCCTTCAGGAAATCCGAGGCGCGGTCGACTGCGGCAATCAAATCATTCTTCACGGGAGCCACAGCTATTCCGCCGCCGCGGCGGTTGCAACCTGCTATCGTGCGGGAACAGCACGATTTTTCAGCGATCGAAGACATTCATCGCGCTGGAGCTAGCGCCGATGGCCAGCACCCGTCGCGAATGCGGCGTTCCATACGCGACAGGAACCGGGGAATCACGACGACTGGCTGGGGCGGCAGGATTCGAACCTGCGAATGGCGGCACCAAAAGCCGCTGCCTTACCACTTGGCGACGCCCCAGCATCGGCGTGGGCTTGCGCTTATAGAGCCGCACGCGGCGGATGGAAGGGGGTGCGCTTGCCCCTGCGGGCTAGAACAGCGTTTCGACCCAGCCGTGCGGATCGGCGACGGTACCACGCTGAATGCCGACGAGCCGCTCGCGCAGCTGCTCGGTCACCATGCCCGGCCCTTTGTTGCCGATGCTGAACTCGAAACCCTCGCCGCGCACCGTTCCCACCGCAGTGATCACCGCCGCCGTCCCGCAGGCAAAGGTCTCGCGCAGCCGTCCACTCTGCGCATCACTGCGCCATTGATCGAGCGAATAGGGTTCCTCGCGGACGGCGATCCCGGCGTCGCGCGCCAGCGCGATCACCGAATCGCGCGTGATGCCCGGCAGGATCGTTCCGCCCAGCGGCGGCGTGATCATCGTGCCGTCGTCAAAGACGAAGAACAGGTTCATGCCGCCCAGTTCCTCCACATAACGGCGCTCGGCCGCGTCGAGGAACACCACCTGGTCGCATCCTTCGCGAATCGCTTCGGCCTGGGCGATCAGGCTCGCGGCATAGTTGCCGCCGCATTTGGCCGCACCCGTGCCGCCAGGTGCCGCGCGCGTGTAATCCTGCGAAACCCAGAGCGTGACCGACGGCGCACCGCCCTTGAAATAGGCGCCGACCGGCGAGGCGATGACCAGATAGAGATATTCCGAGGCCGGCTTCACCCCAAGGAACACTTCGCTGGCGAACATGAACGGCCGCAGATAGAGCGCCCCGCCCTCGGCTTCGGGAATCCAGTCGCGATCGGCACGCACCAGTGCTCGGACCGATTCGAGGAACAGCGGCTCGGGCAGCGGCACCATCGCCATCCGCTCGGCCGATTCGCGGAAACGGGCGGCGTTGCGATCGGGGCGAAACAGCGCCGCGCCGCCATCGGGCAGGCGATAGGCCTTCATGCCCTCGAAAATCTCCTGCGCGTAATGGAGCACCGCGCATGCCGGATCGAGCTCGAGCGGCCGGCGGGCAGTGATCTGCGCATCGTGCCAGCCCTTGTCCGCCGAATAGCGGATCAGCGCCATATGATCGGTGAAGACCTTGCCGAAGCCTGGATCGGCGAGGATCGCGCTCCGCTCGCTTGCCGGGACCGGATTCGCATGCGGCTCGAAGGCGAAAGTTGGATTCGACGCTTCGGACATGCGACTAGGGCTCCGGATCATGCACGGCGCCTCTCTCGCGAACCGGGGCGCCTTCGGGTTGCGCGAACCTAGGCAGAGTGGCAACATCGGTCAACATGGCTGCCCCAATTCCCGCCTCGCCCCTTTTCCTGCGCGAGCCCGAGCTCCGCCGCGGGATCGAGCTGCTCTATTTCGGCTATAGCCATCTCACCCGATCGATCGACGAGCGGCTGGCGACCTCCGGGCTCGGCCGGGCGCATCATCGCGCGCTCTATTTCATCGCGCGCAAGCCGGACCTCACCGTCAGCGAGCTGCTGGCGCTGCTCGCCATCACCAAGCAGTCGCTCGGCCGGGTTCTCACGGATCTGTCGGAGCGCGGGCTGGTGGAGACGCGCACCGGCGTGCAGGATAGGCGGCAGCGGCTGCTGCGCCTCACCGAAACCGGAACGGCGCTGGAGGCCGAGCTGTTCGACGCGCTGCGCGAAAAGCTCTCGGCGGCCTATTCCAGCGCCGGCCAGGGTGCGGTAGGCGGTTTCTGGGCAGTATTGGAAGGCTTGATCCCCGAGGAAGAGCGCGGCCGCGTCGCCGGACTCGGCCGCTAATGGGCCGCGTCTTCCCGGTCGAAGAAGGCGCGGCGGTCAGGCGACCTTAAAGCCTTCCTTGTTCATCGTCGCGGTCAGCGCCTTGTTCTTTTCCTCGGAAAGCTGCGCGCGGAGTCGCGGAAAGAGATCGGTCTCTTCCTCCTGCATGTGCCGCTCGATGTCGCTGCGGAACTTGCGCAGCGTCACGATCCAGTCCGGCGAGCTGGTCGGCGTCATCTCCAGCTCGTAGAGATACTGCTTCACATAGCCGTGGTCCTTGGTCAGGTGATCGGCTTCGTCCGCATAGCCAGCCTCGCGCAGCGCGGGATAGATCACGTTGCCTTCCTGAACATCGTGCTTGACCAGGGCATGCTTGAGCTGCGCCAGCATCACGTTGCGCTTGGCGGTCGAGGTCTCGGTGGTCTTTTCGAGAGCGTCGAACAGCTTGAGCACTGCCTTGTGCTCGGTTGCCAGCGCTTCGGCCCAATTACCCGCGAGCGCGGTCGGCGCCTGGACCGCGGCCTTGCGGCCGAGCATCGCGAGCGCGCCGATCGCCGCGCCACCCGCCACTGCGGCTCCGATCACGCCGAGGCTGCGGCCGCGACCGTGCTCTTCCTGCGCTTCGTTGCTGGTGAACCGTCCGTTGCTGTCGCGTGTAGCCGTGGCCATGTTCGCCTCCTGTGCTGTACCGTCAAGCGGTTCAACACCTTGGCGGGACCGACGTTCCCGAGCTCTCGGCCCGGCGCTCTCAGCCGCGCGCGGCTCCGGCCAGATCCTCGCTGCGCGTCGCCGCGGCCTCCAGCGTCGCCCGCATCAGCCGCTTCAGCGCATCGCCGTCGTCGAGCACGTCCATGCCCGCGCGCGTCGTTCCGCCAGGGCTGGCGACACGATCGGCGAGTTCGCCCGGAGTCGCATCCGCATCGCCCGCCAGCGCTGCGGCGCCTTCCACCATCGCAGTCGCGAAGCGCAGCGCCTGATCGTGCGGCAGGCCGAGCTCGGCCGCGCCCGCCGCCAGTGCGTCGATGAACCGATAAACATAGCCGGGGCCGCTGCCCGCCAGCGCCGTCACCACATGGAACAGATCTTCGCTCTCGATCCATTCGACCTGGCCAAGCGGATCCATCAGCGCGCCGGTCGCGTCCCGGTCGGCCGCCTCGCCGCCGCTGGTGTAAAGCGCGACCACACCCTTCCCCAGCGCCACGGGCAGATTCGGCATCACGCGCACCACGGTTCGCGCGTCGAAGCGCTTCGCGAGCGCCGCCTCCTCCACGCCGGCGAGGATCGACAGCAGGATCGGCACCTGCCCCCGCCCGGCATAGAGCGGCGCGACCTTGTCGATCAGCTGCGGCTTGACGCCCAGCATCATCGCCTGAGGCAGCCCCTCGGGGGGCTCAGCCACGTGCCGCACGCCTTCGGGAAGCTGCGGCGTGCCGGGATCGATCACCGTGAATCGGGCCGCGTCGATACCACTCTCGACCCAGCGGCGGAGCATCGCCCCGCCCATGTTGCCGCAGCCGATGAGCCAGATGGAGTCGGGCCGGATGGATTCGGGCTGGTCTGTGATCAGGCTTCTCCCTGGGTTTCGATGAGTGCCGCGGCGAGTGCGTCCTGCGGCGTCTTTCCGCCCCACAGCACGAACTGGAACACGGGATAGAAGCGCTCGCACTCGTCGATCGCGCTTTCCACCAGCAGCTCGGCCTGGGCCAGCGTCAATGTGCCGTCGCCACCGTCGATCATCGCGGCGTGGCGAAACAGCAGAATGCCGCTTTGCGACCACAGCTCGAAATGACCGATCCAGAGCTGCTCGTTGACCAGCCCCACCGTCTCGTACAGCGCGACGCGCCGTTCGTCGGCGACCCGGATGTCGGGAAAGGCGAGGAACTGGAGAACGCCGTCCTCCTCGCGCCAGATCGCACGCAGCTCATATTCGGTCCAGCTGCCCTTTACCTTCGCGACGATCTCGTCGTCCTCGCGCTCATGGCTCCAGCCATGGGCGGCGAAATAGGTTTCGAGCATGTCGATCGGGGCCGCGTCGTCGCGGTCGAACTCGGCTTCGTCGAGCATCAGATCCTCCGGCCGGCCATCATCGGCCGAACCCTGCCAACCGCTCCGGCGCGGGACAAGCGCAGCGTGGGCAACCCTGTCGAAAAACTGTGGACAAGCTGGATCAGGCCTGCCCCGTCGACTTCTTGGCGCGTGCCGCCGCCGGCGTGGCGGCCAGCTTCGCCTCGAGCTCGCCGATGCGCGCCTTCATCGCATCGGCCTCGTCACGCGCCGCGGCGGCCATCTGCTTGACTGCTTCGAATTCGTCGCGGCTCACGAAATCGAGTCCGCCGATCCACTCGCGCGCGCGCTCGCGCGCAGTGGCTTCGCCTTCGCGCGCCATGCCCGCCATGGTGCCCGCGGCTCCATTCACGAACTTGACGAAATCGTCGAACAGGCGGTTCTCGGTTTGCATTGGTCGGTCCTTGCGATCGCTGATCTTCAGATCTGAATTTGGTCAGTCGAGGTCGATGGCACAAGGGTTGCCGCGTTCGGATTGAGCCCGTGGATCTGCCAGAGCAGGACGAAGGCGAAGCCGAGCCACGCGAGATAGGGCAACAGCAGCAACGCCGCGCCCGTCCGAATCCGGCCGAAAACCACGATCGTGGCAAGCACCAGCACGAACAGAACCCCGATCACCACCAGCGATGCCACCACCTGATGCATGCCGAAGAACAGCGGCGTCCACACCAGGTTCACTGCCATCTGGACCGCGAAAAGCACGAGCGCCGGGCCGCGCAGCCGCGATCCGCGCGCATTGATGATCATCGCCAGCGCCAGCCCCAGCAGGATGTAGATGATCGTCCAGGCAACCGGAAACGCCCACTCGGGGGGCATGATCTCCGGCTTCACCAGCCGCGCGAACCAAAGATTGTCCGAACCGCTCGGCACGAGCCGGGCCGACGTGAAGCCGAGCAGCAGAATGAACGGCACGGTTACGATCGCCCAACGCAGATAGGCGAGCCTGAGCTGACTTTTCGACGCGATTTCCCTCAACGACTGTCCCTCCCTACTCCGCCGGCTGCGCCCCCCCGAGCGCGGCATCGAGTTCCCGGCTCACCGCCTGCGGCGAGCGGGTGCGGCGTGCCAGCCTACTATACAGAATCGGGATTAGGAAAAGCGTGATCAACGTAGCGAGCGTCACGCCGGATATGATTACGACGCCGATCGCCGCCCGCGCCGCGCCGCCGGCGCCGCCGGAGGCGACCAGCGGCACCGCACCGGCCACGGTGGCGATCGAGGTCATCAGGATCGCGCGCAGGCGCCGACTGGAGGCCTGGCGGATCGCCTCGGCGATCTCCAGCCCCTCGTCGCGCAGCTGGTTGGCGAATTCGACGATCAGGATGCCGTTCTTGGCGGCCAGACCGACCAGCATGACGATCCCGATCTGGCTGTAGAGATTGAGCGACTGGCCGAACACCGCCAGCCCGATCAGCCCGCCCGCGACTGCCAGCGGCACGGTGGTGATGATGACGGCGGGATGCACGAAGCTTTCGAACTGCGCGGCGAGCACCAGATAGACGATCAGGATCGTGATGCCGAACACGAGCAGGATCGACCCGCCCGTCTCGATGAACGCCTGGCTTTCGCCGCGATAGCCCACCGCAGTCACTTCGGGCGCTGCTCGCGCCTGTTCCTCGAGGAAGGTCAGCGCCTCGCCCAGCGAATAGCCCGGCGCCAGCCCGCCCGACAGCGTGATCGCGCGCAGCTTGTTGTAGCGGCCGAGGTCACGCGGCCCGGCCACCTCGCGCGTAGTGACGAGGTTCGACAGCGGCACGAGACTGCCGTCGCGCGCGCGAACGTAGATCGAGGCGAGGTCGGAGAGCGCGGCGCGGCTCTGGTCCTCGGCCTGCACGATCACGCGATATTCCTCGCCGCGATCGACATAGGTGGAGACGCGGCGGCTGCCGAGCAGCGTCTGCAGCGCCTGGCTCACTGCCTCGACCGAAACGCCCAGATCGCCTGCCCGCGTGGTATTCACATCCACGCGCAGCTGCGGCTTGGTTTCCTTATAGTCGCTGTCGAGGTTGACGATGCCGGGGTTCTCCGCCGCGGCGGCCAGGATACGGTCGCGCGCGCGGGCGAGATCCTCATAGCTGTTGCCCGCGAGCACGAAGTTGATCGGCTGGCCGCGTCCGCGCCCGAGCGCCGAACGGACCTGGGCATTGCCCCGCACCGCCGGCAGCGTCTGGAGGATCGCGTTCACCTCCTCCGCCACTTCCTGCGTGGTCGCATCGCGATCCTCCCAGTTTTCCAGGAAGATGATGAACATGCCGCTGTTGAAATCGTCGCTGGCGCCGAAGCCTCCCGGAGTGCGCGCGATGATGCTGCGCACGGCGCCTTCCGCGAGCAGCGGCAGCAGCTTCTCCTGCGCGTCGAGGACATAGCGGTCCATCTGGTCGAAGCCGGTCCCCTCCGGCGCCGAAAGGCTGGCGAACATGCCGCCCTGATCCTCGGCGGGCACCAGCTCGGATTCCAATGTGGTGAAAGCGAGGCCCGCTGCGGTCAGGAACAATCCCACCAGCAGCAACGGCAGCAGCGGCTTGCGGAGCGTCCGGTCGAGCCGCCTTGCATAGAACCGCTCGAGCGCACGGAAACGATCGTCCACCCAGCCGGTGATCCGCCCCCGGCTCTCACGCCGCAGCAGCTTGGAACAGAGCATCGGCGTGAGGCTCAGCGCCAGGAACCCGGAAAAGGCGATCGCGGCGATCATCGCTACCGCCAGCTCCCGAAAAAGCAGCCCCGTCTGACCCGCCAGAAAGCACACCGGGACGAACACGGCGCAGACGACCAGCGTGGTCGAGATGATCGCGAAGCCCACCTGCCGCGTGCCCTTGAAGGCAGCGACGAGCGGCGGCTCGCCTTCTTCGATCCGATGATAGACGTTCTCGAGCACCACGATCGCATCGTCGACGACCAGGCCGATCGACAGCACGAGCGCGAGCAAGGTCAGCAGATTGATCGAGAAGCCGAAGAGCCACAGCACCGCAAAGCTGCCGAGCAGGCAGATCGGCACCGTCACCGCCGGGATCAGCGTGGCCCGCCACGACCCGAGGAACAGGAAGATGACCAGCACCACGAGCAGCGCCGCCTCGGCGAGCGTGTGCCACACCTTCTCGATCGCGCGGTCGATGAAGAGCGAATCGTCCGATCCGACCATCATCACCATGCCTTCGGGCAGCTCGGGGCGGATTTCCTCCATCCGCTCCTTCGCGGCCTGCGCGACCGCGAGCGTGTTCGCACCCGACTGTCGCACGATGCCGAGGCCGACGCCGGGATCGCCGTTCAGCCGGAACCTCGTGTAGGGATTCTCCGCGCCTTCCTCCACCCGGGCGATGTCGCCCAGCCGCACGAGATAGCCGTCGGGTCCGCGGCCGACGACGAGCTGCGCGAAGCTGTCCGCCGACTGGAACTGGCGGTCGACACGCAGAGTGACGTTCTGCTGCTGCGATTCGATTCGCCCGGCGGGCAGCTCGACGTTCTGGCTGCGAAGCGCGCTTTCGATATCGCCGGGCGTCAGTTGGAAAGCGGCAAGCCGCTCGGGCTGGAGCCAGACGCGCATCGACGGCCGCTGATCGCCGCCCACGAAAACGCGCGCCACGCCGTCGATCGTCGAAAAGCGGTCGACCAGATTGCGGTCCACCCAGTCGGAAAGCTGGAGCGGAGTCCAGCCCGGCCGGGCGATGGTGATGAACATGATCGGCGAGGCATCGGCGTCGACCTTGCGCACCTCGGGCGCGAGCGCTTCCTCGGGCAGGTTGTCGGCGACCCCGCCGATTCGGTCGCGCACGTCGTTTGCCGCGGCATCGACATCGCGGCCGGGGTTGAACTCGATCGAGATATCCGATTCGCCATCGGTCGAGCGCGAGGTGATCGTCTGGATGCCCTCGATGCCCGACAGCACTTCCTCGAGCGGCTGGGTGATGCGCGCTTCGATCACGCTCGCCGCGGCACCGGTATAGGCGGTCTCGACCGAGACGATCGGCGGATCGGTATCGGGATATTCACGAACCGAAAGGCTGGTGAAAGCGACGAAGCCGACAATCACGAGCAGAATCGCGAGCACCGCGGCGAAGACGGGGCGGCGGACGGACAGGTCCGACAGCTGCATCAGCCGGTGCTCTCGTTCCGAAGCGCGGCTTCGGGCCTCGGCGCGGTCACGGGCGCTTCGCGCGGCGCGCTGTTTTCAGGCCCGGCAAGCCGGACTTCGCGCCCGTCGGTCACCTTCACCACGCCTTCGGTCACTACGCGCTGGCCGCGCGCGAGACCTTCGCGAATCTCCACCATGCCGTTCTGGCGCAGCCCGGTGCGGACCTGCACCCGCCGCGCAGTGCCGTCTTCCACGACGAAGACGAAACTATCCTCGCCATCGCCGATCACGGCCAGTTCCGGCACGGCAAGCGCAGTGCGCGCGGCGGATTCGATGTCGACCGTCAGCAGCATGCCCGGCTTCAGCTTGCGATCGGGATTGGGCAGGATCGCCCGAACCGTTGCCGCGCGGGTCTGCGGATTGAGTACCGGATCGATACTGGCGATCGTGCCGCGGAACGGCTGGTCGGGAAAGGCCGCCGAGCGCGCCTCGATCGACTGCCCCTGCACGATCTGCGGCAACAGCGTCTCGGGGACTGCGAAGTCCAGCTTGATTCGCGAAAGATCGCTGATCTGCGCGATTTCGGTTCCCGCGCTCACCACTGCGCCCGCCGAGATGGTACGCAGCGACACCCATCCGGAGAAGGGCGCGGTGATGACGCGATCGCCGATCGAGGCACGCGCCTGCGACGCCTGCGCCGACGCCTGTGCGGCAAGCGCGGTCTGCGAATCGACCGAGCTGTTGGTCGCGAAGCCCCGCTCGCGCAGCGCGCTCAGCCGATCGAGCTGCTGCCGCGCCTCGCGCTCGCGCGCGGCAGCTTCGGCAAGCTCCGCGCTTTCCTGGCTGCTGGCGAGCACCGCCACCACCTGGCCCCGGCGGATATAGGCGCCGTCATCGAAATTGAGCCGGACGATCCGCTCGGTCACCGGCGCGGCGAGCGTCACCTGCTCGTTGGCGCGCGCGGTGCCCACGGCCTCTATGCGCTCGACGAAGCGCGCGGGCATCACCGCCGACGCGCGCACGAGCGGCGCGTCGCGACCCTTGGCTGCGCCGCCATTCGCCTGATCGCCGCACCCGGTGAGGAGCGCGCCGAGCGCGAGAAATGCCAATGCCCGTCTCATGAGAATGAATCGCAGCTATTCCGCAGATAGAACGAAGGCAACCCATCAGCGATGCGCGGCGACCAGAAACTCAATGTTTCCTTCCGGACCCTGGATCGGGCTCGGGACGATCCCGTCGACATTCCAGCCGATCCCGCCGAGCCACCGCGCGACGGCATCGCACACCCGCGCATGCACGGCGGGATCGCGGACCACCCCACCCTTTCCGACTTCGTCGCGCCCTGCCTCGAACTGCGGCTTGATGAGCGCGACCAGCCGCGCGCCGGGCCGGGCGAACCCCAGCGGCACCTCGAGCACCTTCGAAAGCGCGATGAAGCTCGCGTCGCAGACGATCCAGTCGACCGGCTCAGGCACGTGCGCATCGGTGAGAATCCGGGCGCTGGTCTGCTCATGGACAACCACTCTCGAATCCTGACGCAGCTTCCAGGCGAGCTGGTTGGTACCACTGTCCACTGCATAGACGCGCGCCGCGCCCCGGCTCAGCAGCACATCGGTGAACCCCCCGGTCGAGGAGCCGACGTCGATCGCCACGGCGCCGGCGGGGTCTAGGCCGAAATGGTCGATCGCGTGCGCCAGCTTGATCCCGCCACGCGACACCCAGGGATGGTCGCGCCCGCGCACGTCGAGCACGGTCTCTGGCGCAAGCGTCTGACCCGCCTTCTCCACCTTTCGGTCGCCGGAAAACACCAGCCCCGCCATGATCAACGCCTGCGCGCGGGTCCGGCTTTCGGCGAGCCCGCGGTCGACGAGCATCTGATCGGCACGTTGTTTGGCCATGTTTGCCTCCTGCACGCGCGCTCAGGTCGCCGCAAGGCAGGGCCGGCTCAGCGCAGCCGAAGTGGGCGAACCGGGCCATCGTTCCTATAGTGGAACTGCGGGTGCGGTCGAGCGGCGTCCCCCCTAGAGCGTCGCGCGGCCCTCCCGCATCTCCCGCGCCTTGCCGTCCCCGCATTGCAGCTCCCCTGCCTTGCAATGCCTCGCCCTCCGTCGCAGTCTCGGCGGATGACACCGCTTACCAGACGAACGCTGCTGGCCGCTTCCGGCGCGGCGGCATTCGCGCCGAGGGTTGCCCGCGCGGCCGCCCTCCCGGCCATGCGAATCGCGCTCTGGCCGGGCGCCGCGCCCGGCATGGGCGCTGCCGCCCTCCTCTCCGAGCGAATCACGGAACGGAGCACCGATCCGGCGCTTCGCGACCGGGCGCTCGATCGGATCCGCACACCCTGTCTGGATGTCTTCCCCGCCGTTCGACCGAACGGCGCCGCCGTGCTCATCATGCCGGGCGGCGGCTATCAGCGCGTGGTGATCGACCGTGAGGGGCATGAACTCGCCGCTTGGCTGGCCGAGCGCGGTGTGACTGCTTTCGTTCTCTTTTACCGCCTTCCCGCCGAAGGCTGGGACCAGGGACGCAACGTGCCGCTCGCCGACGCGCAGCGCGCGATGCGGCTGATCCGCGGCCGCGCGGCGGACTATGCGTTCGATCCCGCGCGAGTGGCCGCCTTGGGCTTTTCCGCCGGCGGCCATCTTTGCGCGGACCTGGCGACCCGCTTCGGCCGGAGCGTCTATTCGGCCGTCGATACCCACGACGCGCTGAGCGCCCGTCCGACACTCGCTGCCCCGATCTATCCGGTGATCTCCATGGACCCGGCGATCGCCCATCCCGGCTCGCGCGAGCGCCTGATCGGAGCGACCGCCGGCGCGATACTGGAGGAAGAGCATTCGCCCGACCGACAAGTCACCGCCGCCACGCCGCCGCTGTTCCTCGTCCATGCCGAAGACGACGCGGTCGTGCCGGTCGACAACAGCCTCCGCCTGCGCTCTGCCGCCAGGGCAGCCGGCGTCTCGGTCGACACCCACCTCTTTTCGGAAGGCGGCCACGGCTTCGGCCTGCGGCTGGCCCGCGGCAAGCCGGTCGAGAACTGGCCCGAACTATTCCTGCGATGGGCGGGCCATCACGGGCTTCTGGGCTGAGCCGCTCACTTGTGCGGCGCCGCGCGCTGGCGAGAACGGTACGCCGCCGCGCTCGCCCAGCAGATCAGGCCCGCGCGCCTTCGATCACTTCGGCGCTGCCCGTGTTGTGCCGCAGCGCGGTCAGCACCGTCTCGACGATGTGCTCGGCGTTCAGCCGCGCCTCGTCATATTGTCTTTCAGGCTTGTCCTGATCCTGGAAGATGTCGGGCAGTCGCATCGTCCGCAGCTTCAGCCCGGCGTCGATCAGCCCCTGGTCGCTGGCCATCGTGAGCACATGCGCACCCAACCCGCCGACCGCGCCCTCCTCGACCGTCACTGCCACTTCGTGCGTGGTCAGCAGCCGGCGGATCAGCTCCTCGTCGAGCGGTTTGGCGAAGCGCAGGTCGGCAACCGTCGCCGACAGCCCCTTCGCCTCGAGCGCGTCGGCCGCCTTGAGCGCCTCGGCGAGCCGCGTGCCGAGCGAGAGGATCGCTACTTTCTTGCCCTCGCGCACGATCCGCCCCTTGCCGATCGGCAGCTTCTCGGGAGTTTCGGGGAGCGCCACGCCAACGCCGCTGCCGCGCGGATAGCGGACGGCGATCGGCCCGCTGTCATGCTCGGCGGCGGTATAGGTCATGTGCGCCAGCTCGGCCTCGTCGGCCGGCGCCATCACCACGAAATTGGGCAAGGTGGCCAGATAGGTCACGTCGAAGCTGCCCGCGTGGGTCGCGCCGTCCGCACCGACCAGCCCGGCGCGATCGATCGCGAACCGCACCGGCAGGTTCTGGATCGCCACGTCATGGACCACCTGATCGTAGGCACGCTGCAGGAAGGTCGAGTAGATCGCGCAGAACGGCCGCATCCCTTGCGCGGCGAGCCCGGCGGCGAAGGTCACCGCATGCTGCTCGGCGATGCCGACGTCGAACGCGCGGGTCGGATGCGTCTTGGCGAATTTGTCGACGCCGGTGCCCGACGGCATCGCCGCGGTGATCGCGCAGATGCGCTCGTCCTTCTCCGCCAGCTTCGCCAGCGTCTCGCCGAAGACATTCTGATAGCTCGGCGGTCCCGGCGGCGCCTTGGCCTGGGCGCCGGTGATCACGTCGAACTTCTGCACGCCATGATATTTGTCGGCGGCGTTTTCGGCCGGGGCATAGCCCTTGCCCTTCTTGGTCACGACATGGACTAGGATCGGGCCTTCCTCGGCGTCGCGGACATTCTCGAGCACCGGGATCAGATGGTCGAGATTGTGGCCGTCGATCGGCCCGACATAATAGAAGCCCAGCTCCTCGAACAGCGTTCCGCCGGTCACCATGCCGCGCGTATATTCCTCCGCCTTGCCGAGCGACTTGTGCACGCGGCGCGAGAATTTGCGCGTGATCCGGCTCGCCAGGCTCCGCAGCCCGATATATTCGGACGACGAGATCAGCCGCGCCAGATAGGCGGAAAGCCCGCCCACGGGCGGCGCGATCGACATGTCGTTGTCGTTCAGGATCACGACCAGCCGGTTGCCCGCCTGCTCGGCGTTGTTCATCGCCTCATAGGCCATGCCGGCGCTCATCGCGCCGTCGCCGATCACCGCGATCGCCTTGCCGGGCTTGTCGTTCAGCTTGTTGGCGACGGCAAAGCCCAGCGCCGCCGAAATCGAAGTCGAGCTGTGCGCGGCGCCGAACGGGTCATATTCGCTCTCGCTGCGCTTGGTGAAGCCGGAGAGCCCCCCGCCCTGGCGCAGCGTGCGGATGCGATCGCGCCGGCCGGTAAGAATCTTGTGCGGATAGCATTGATGCCCGACGTCCCAGATCAGCCGGTCGTCGGGGGTGTTGAAGATATAGTGGATCGCCACCGTCAGCTCGACGACGCCGAGCCCCGATCCCAGATGCCCGCCGGTGACACCGACCGCGGAGATCATCTCCTGGCGAAGCTCGTCGGCGAGCTGGCGGAGCTGGTTGGGTTCGAGCTTGCGAAGGTCGTCCGGCGTGCTGACCGTGTCGAGCAGCGGAGTCTTGGGATGATCGGCCATTGCGGCTGTCTACTCGCAGTCGCTGTGCAAGTCGAACCCCGAAGCGCGCTGCGGCGTTCCCGCGCGCTTCATACTAGTCGCAGGCGCCGCATTTTCCGCGCACTTCGATCACAGGGCGAATCGGTGAAAAGCCGGCGTCCTTCGCCGCCGCGCGCACGTTTCGCGTGATCCTGTCGTCGTCGAGGTGCGTGGTCTGGCCGCACGAATCGCACACCAGAAAGATGCAATCGTGCAGGCAATCGGGATGCGCGTTCGCGACATAGGCGTTGGCGCTTTCTACTCGCCGCGCGAGATTCGCAGTCACGAACAGATCAAGGATACGATAGACGCTGTTCGCCGCGACCCGGCGCCCTTCCGACTTGGAAACCGCCTCCGCGATATCATAGGCCGAAGCCGGCTTGTCGAAGCCTGCCAGCGCCTCGAACACGCGCTCGCGCATCGCCGTCCATTGCTCGCCGGCCTTCTCGAGCGTGGTCCGGGCGGCGCGCGTCAGCTCGGCGCCCTGAGGTTCATGATGATCGTGCGCGTGCATGGGCCAAACTTAGGTACGCAGCGGACTTCCGGCAAGCGCGGCGCTCAACGAGCGGCGCGGCGATTGAGGTCGTGCCCAAGCGCCACCAGCGCAACGCCGGCGATCGTCCAGAAAGTCTCGTGGCCGCCGTGCGGCAGCGAAAGCGCACCCGCCATCATGCCCAGGCCAAAGGCGCCCACAACCGCGGGCGTGAAATAGCCGTGAGTCACGATCCCGCGGCCGAGCGCCAGCACGCCGAACGCGATTGCCAGCACCAGCCCGACTTCGTGGATCAGGGGGTTGAAGAGCGCGCCCGCCGAAGAGAGCAGCGCCAGAAAGACAGTGGTCGCCAGGCAATGCGCAAGGCAGAGGCCGCTGATCCCGATCGCCCAGCGATCGAGACGCGAATCGACGCCGCCCCACATGCGGGAAAGGGAGAGCACGGCTGGCATGCGACTCCCTATAGGCGCCCGCGGTGTAAGTTACAACATATCATTGGTCGCAAATAGGGCATCATCCTGCCGCTGGAATTTGCCTCGGACGCGGCCTAGGACGACAGCCGTGCTCCAGCCGACTCGCCCCTCCGCCACTGCCCGCCCCCGCGCGATCGCGCACTGGCTGTTCGCCGTTGCCGCGCTGATCGTCCTGATGGTGCTGGTCGGTGGCATCACGCGCCTCACCGAATCGGGCCTGTCGATCACGGAATGGAAGCCGGTGACCGGTGCGGTGCCGCCGCTCAGCGAAGCCCAGTGGCAGGCCGAATTCGCCAAATACCAGCGCATTCCCGAATATCAGCTCGTCAATCAGGGCATGACGCTCGCCGAGTTCAAGACGATCTTCTTCTGGGAATATGTCCATCGGCTGCTCGGCCGGCTGATCGGCCTCGCCTTTTTCGTCCCGCTCGTCTGGTTCGCGGTGCGCAAGGCTATTCCACAAGGCTTTGGCTGGCGGCTGGGCGCGCTCTTCGCGCTCGGGGCGCTGCAGGGCGCTATCGGCTGGTGGATGGTGACTTCGGGCCTCAGCGAGCGCACCGACGTCAGCCATTTCCGGCTGGCGGTCCATCTGCTCACCGCGTTGTTCATCCTCGCGGGCACGATCTGGACCGCGCTCGACCTGCTGGCGTTGCACCGCGACCCGGCGGCGCGGCCGGCGCGCTTCACGCGCACCGCGGCGATCGTTTCCGGGCTGCTGTTCGTCCAATTGCTCTTCGGCGCCTTCGTGGCGGGGCTGAACGCCGGCCTCGTCGCAAACGACTGGCCGTTGATGAACGGCCGCTTCTTCCCCTCCGAGGTTCTGGAAGTGCGCGGCTTTTTCGACGCGCTCGTCAATGATCCGGCGATGGTTCACTGGATCCACCGCTGGTGGGCCTGGCTCGCAGTCGCCGGACTCGTCGTGCTCGCGCGGCATGCTCGGCGCGCGGGGTGCCGCCCGGCGTCGATCGCGCTGCACAGCGCGTTCGGCATCCAGATCCTGCTCGGCATCGCCACCGTATGGTCGAGCGTCGCGCTCGTACTGGCGGCGGCGCATCAGCTTACCGGCGCGCTGGTCGTCGCGGCCACTGCATGGGCGGCGCATGCGGCTGGCCGGCGATGAGCGATATCGCGCTCGTCTATACGACTTTCGAGAGCCATGCCGATGCGGCTGCTGCCGCCGAGGCCGTCGTCGCCGAGCGGCTTGCGGCCTGCGTTCATCTGCTCGCGTCCTGCACCTCGGTCTATCGCTGGGAAGGCGCCGTGGTTCAGGGCAGCGAAGTGCCTGCGCTGTTCAAGACGACCCCCGCGCTGGTCGAACGCCTGCGAAGCCGCATCGCCGAACTCCATTCCTATGACCTGCCGGTGATCGAAGCCTGGCCCGCGGCCGCCGCCGCGGCGGTTTCGGATTGGGTCGAGGCGGAAACCGAAGGGTGAACGCACTGCTGGCGCCGCTGCTGATCGCTCAGGCAGCCGTGCCCGCCCCTGCCTTCGCGCCGCCGCTCGCCACGCCGTTCCGCATCGTCACCGAGCGCATCCAGATCGGAGGCGACCGGCAACAGCACCATCGCACCGAACGCATGCTGCGCTTCGGGCGCAACGCTCTCGGCCTCTATGCCGAAGTGACGCTGATCGCGGCGACCGCCCCTACGCCGGGCGACGCGGCCGATATGTTCGAAGCAGGCTATCGCGGACTTCTCAGCCGGACGATCGTGCTGCGGCTCGACGAGTCAGGCAACGTCAGCGAAATCGAGGATCTCGACTCGCTTTGGGAGGCCTTCTGCCGCGGCGTCGCGGCGATGGCCGCCTCGCGCCGTACCGACGCGGGTGCCGAGGAGCGCGAGGCCTTTGCGGAGCGGATCGCGGCCACGCTGCGCGTCTCGCCGATCGCCCGCCGCCGCGCCGCCTTCGCGACGCTCGTGAGCGAGGCCATTGCCGACGATGACTTCGCCCAGCCGCATGGCATACCGCTGTCGGTCGAAGTACCCGGCCGGACGCCGTTCGGCGGTGCCGTGACGCTGCAGGGCATGCGCCGCGTCGATCGTGCCGAGGGCCTGCTCCGCAGTACGACCGAGGCCAGCGGCACGGTGCCGCTTCCGCCCGCCGCGGGCACAGCGGAAAGCGCAGTGATGACGATCGCGATCGAGCGGACCGCCGATCCCGCCACCGGGCTCCTCCGCACCGCGCGGGAGACGGTGCGCACCTCGATCGGAGAGGATGACGCACGACGCGAGCTTTCAGTCGTCAGCACCGTCCACATCGAACGGGTACGATGATACCCGTCGCGCAACCCGCACGAACGCTTGACTAATTCGCTCGCTTTCGCCAAAGCGCCTCTGATCGCGCCGCTCCTCATCGGGCGGCGCGCTGCATTTCAATCCGAGAGGTCCACGCCCATGAAGGCGCTCATGAAGACCACCAAGGCGGTCAAGCCGCACGAGGTGGAAAAGAAGTGGCACATCGTCGATGCCGACGGCCTGGTGGTCGGTCGCGCGGCGGCGATCATCGCCAATGTCCTGCGCGGCAAGCACAAGCCGAGCTTCACTCCGCACGTCGATTGCGGTGACAATGTCATCGTCATCAATGCGGACAAGGTGCGCTTCACCGGCAAGAAGCTGACGCAGAAGATGTATTACAAGCACACCGGCTACATCGGCGGCATCAAGGAAGTCCGCGCCGACAAGGTGCTGGACGGCCGCTTCCCCGAGCGCGTGCTGGAGAAGGCCATCGAGCGCATGATCCCGCGCGGCCCGCTTGGCCGTCAGCAGATGCGCAACCTGCGCATCTATGCCGGTTCGGAGCATCCGCACGAAGCGCAGAACCCCGAAGTCCTCGATATCGCGGCGATGAACCGCAAGAACAAGGTGGGCGCGTAATGACCGACAATCGCCAGTCCCTTTCCGACCTGGGCAACGTCGTCCAGGGTCAGCCGCTCGCCGCCGAAGGCGAGCAGGGCACCGAGACCACGCTGCCGGCGCCGGCTCAGTCGACCGCGCCCCTGCGCGAGCAGGAGCTCGATCAATATGGCCGCGCCTATGCCACCGGCCGCCGCAAGGATGCGGTCGCACGCGTGTGGCTGAAGCCTGGTTCGGGCAAGATCACGATCAACGGCCGCGATCAGGCGACGTATTTCGCGCGCCCCACGCTGCGCCTCGTCATCAACCAGCCGTTCGATGTCGCTGACCGCCGCGGCCAGTATGACGTCGTCTGCACCGTCAAGGGCGGCGGCCTCTCCGGTCAGGCCGGCGCAGTGAAGCACGGCATCGCCCAGGCGCTCACCCGCTACGAGCCGGCGCTGCGCAGCCCGGTCAAGGCCGCAGGCTTCCTGACGCGCGACCCGCGCGCCGTCGAGCGCAAGAAGTACGGCCGCGCCAAGGCACGCCGCAGCTTCCAGTTCTCGAAGCGCTAAGCGCTTCCCGAACGCCGAAATCCAAGGGGCGGCTCGGAAACGGGCCGCCCTTTTTCGTGCGCGCCGGATTGCGTGGCCGGAAATCCGCACCGGAACCGCGCTTTCCGATCGAAGTGTTGCAACCGGGTGACAGGGCATCCGCTTCGTTGCGCATCTTCATCGATCGCGGAAATCCGGGAGAAATCGCCTCATCCCACATGCCTGGCCGCCGGTATTCGTTCGATCTCGCGCGCCTCGCCACCCCGGCTATTCAGGCTTGTCTCTGAAGTACGTGAGCCATAGCCTTGGTCCACGTCGGGCCTCATCGCCCGGAACGAGCAACAGGGGACAAGATGATGATGTTGCACATGAAATCTACGGCTTCGACGCGCGCAGTGAAGACGGCTCTTCTCACTTCGGCGGCGGGGCTCTGCCTGCTTGGTAGCGCCGCCCATGCGCAGTCGGGACCGGAAATGGCACAGGACGTCGCCCATGCGGGCGGCGCGAACCTGGGCGTCGAGTTCATCCACAACACGCCGCAGGCCGCCAGCATCGAAGGCGTGCAGGATCAGCCGCAGATCGTGATCACCGGCCCCGGCCAGGGCGAGACCCCCACCACGATCCGCGACACCGCGGTCGACGTCACGGGCGTCGGCATGTTCTATCGCGCCGACGGCTTCGTCTGCACCGGTACGCTGATCAATCCGCGGACAGTGCTTTTCGCCGCCCATTGCGTGAACGACGTGGAGCCCGCGGGCTATGGCTCGGCGACCGGCGGCATCCCGGCGGCGTTCAGCTTCCGCTCGAACGCGCTTCCCGGCTTCCAGAACTGGTTCGCGAACAACTTCGAGACCAATACCGACATCGACGTCTACAACGTCAACCAGATCGTCTATCACCCCGACTCGCTCGAAAACGGCTTCCTCGAGGCCGATGTCGCGATCGCCTCGCTGGATACGCCCGCGGCAAACATCCCCACCTGGGCGCTGCTCTTCTCCGCCCTGCCCGCTCCCGAATCGATCTCACTGACGAGCGGCACCGGCTATCACGTCAAGCTGAACGGCTATGGCGGGACCGGCTATGGCGAGAATGGCGACACGCTGGGTGTCGACTTCCGCCGCCGCGCTGCCGAGAACTTCATCGGCATCCTGGGATCGCTCGACGATCGCAACGAGTTCCTGTTCGGCTCGGGCGACGGGCTCGAGCAGAACCTCTATCAGCTCGATTTCGACTCGCCCGATCATTCGGACGTGCACGACTTCAACCTGTTCCGCGACGACGCCCTGCCGCGTGAGGCGACGACCGCAGGCGGCGATTCGGGCGGTCCGCTGATCCTCGACCAGACGTTCGACGAGGAACTGGTGATCGGCGTGCTCTCGGGCGGCAGCCGCTTCTTCGGGGCACAGCCGTTCAGCTCCTACGGCACCAGCTCCTTCTATCAGCCGCTGTATCTGTTCTGGGACTGGATCGTCGAGAACAACCCCTATCGCTATGCCACCAACGTGGCCGGCGACGGCAACTGGAGCGATCCGGATCACTGGGTCCTCGCGCTCGATCCGAACTATCGCGTCCTGACGCCGGAAGGCGCGCTCGCCAACGGCGTGCCGACCAATCCGGGCGCCGGCGCCAGCGGCGACGACGACACGACCGACTTCGGCCAGATCTGCTACCAGTCGGGCTCCGTCAACGAATGCTACGATCTCGCGACCCGCACCTATTACGTGAACGACACGCCGGTTCCGGGTTCCGAGCCCGAGCCCCAAGGCGAAGGCACGGTGCGGACGCAAGTCGTCTCGCGCTTCGCGGACACGCTTGCGGCCGAGAACGAGGGCCATGGCACGCGCACGTCGATCACCGGCGTCGAGGACATCGCCTACGCTGCGGGTGACGTCACCAACATGGCGCTCCCTCCTGCAACCTTCGCCAACGGGCTTCCCGGCGGCAGCGGCTTCGTGCCGGACAATCGGGGCTATGATCCCGAGGAGGGAATCAACGCGCGCTACTTCGACGTCACGCTCGCCGCGGCGGGCACGACCACGCTGGACACCGACGTCGAGATCGACCAGCTGACGATCGCGGGCGCCGAGACCACGCTCGACATCACGGCCGGCGGCGAGCTGGTGAGCCTGATGGGCATCAGCCACGCGACCGGCATCGTGAACGTCGACGGCACGATCGGCACCTATGGCGATTACACGCTGTTCAACGGGCTGCTCACCGGCTCGGGCAATATCGTCGCGCCCTATTTCACCAGCATCATGGGCGGCATCGCACCGGGCACCATGGGCACCACGGGCACGCTCAATCTCTACGGCAATGCGATTCTGGCCTCGGCCAGCACGCTGCTGATCGACATTGGCGCGAACGGCGTCTCGGACCTCTTCGCCGTCCATGCAGTCGATGAGGAAGAGGATTACGGCACGATCGAAGCAGAGGGCATGGCCTCGATCGGCGGCACGCTCGCGATCGCGCCGGTGTCGGGCTATCTCGTCCGTGACGGCGACACCTATACGGTGCTGACCGCCGAGGGCGGAATTTCGGGCACGTTCGACGAAGCGCTTTCGATCAGCGCGATCCTGACGCCGCAGGTCAGCTACACCGCCAACTCGGTGCTGGTGGAGATCGAAGCGGGCAGCTACGCCGACGTCATCGACAGCTCGTCGCCGGTCCAGAGCGCCTATGCGCAGCTGCTCAATCAGAATCGCACGCAGTACGGCGAATACTCCGAGCTGTATGGCACGCTCGACGTGCAGAACGCCGAGACGATCCGCACCACGCTCCAGGGCTTCGCCCCCCAGGCGCAGACGCTCACCGGTTTCGCCGGCGTGGCTGCCGTCAACGTGCTGACGCAGTTCAACAGCGAACGGATCGCCGGGCTCGATCCGAGCAGCTCGGGCGGTTCGCTGACGATGATCGGCCGACCGATCGAAATGGCGTCGCTCAGCGCACGCGGTTTCGGCGCCACCGACATCCGCAGCGACGCGAACCAGGACATCGTGCAGGAGAATGTCCTGCCCGACAACGTCAGCGTCTTCGTCGCCGGCGGTTATATCGACGGTGACAGCGCCGGAATGGCCGGCGTGTCGGCCGAGCGGAACCAGTTCGATGGCTGGTTCGCCGCGGCCGGCGTCGAGGCACGGCTCGACGACACCAGCATGATCGGTTTCTCGGTCTCCTATGCCGATATCGACGGATCGGTGGGCGGCGCGCCGCAAACCTCCGAAGGGCAGCTCTATCAGGGCAGCCTCTACGGCAAGGTCATGATGGAAAGCGGCCTCACCTTCGATGCGCAGATCAGCGCCGGCGCCTTCGACACGCGCAGCATCCGCAACGTCGCGGTGCCGGGCGGCGGCTACACGCTGCGCGCCGAGGACACTGCCTTCGTCTTCACCAGCGAAGTGGGTATCGGCAAGAGCTTCGATCTCGGCGCGCTCTCGGTCGGGCCGCGCGCCTCGATCCGGGCCAGCGAGATCCAGTTCACGCCGACCGCGGAAACCGGCGGCGGTCCGGCGCTACAGTATGATCTGGGCACCTTCGAGAGCCTTCAGGCGCGTGCCGGTGCGGTGCTGCAGGGCAAGACCGGCATGATCCGGCCGTACCTGAGCGCAAACTATGTCCACGATTTCGAAGAGCGCCCGGCGGCGTTCGGTGCGAATTTCGTGGGCGGCGTCGGCCCGAACGCGATCTTCGCGCTTGCGGGCACCGATCAGGATTGGGCGGAAATCGCCGGCGGCGTGACGGTTTCGACCGGCAACATCGACCTGTCGGTCTCCGCGCAGACCACGATCGAGCGCGAGGACGTCGAGGCACAGAACTATCGCGGATCGGTCACCTTCCGCTTCTGATCCATTCTGCGAAAACGGGAACGGGGTCGTCCTTCGGGGCGGCCCCTTTTTCGTGCCTGCGGGGCGCACCGTCGAATTTCGGTTGACGCGGCGGGACGCGAGTGGTCTCGCACCCCGCTTCGGGAATTGCTCGGGCGCTCGGTTTGCAGCACCGTCACGAGCACCGGATTGCGAGGGAGAGCGACTGCATGACGTCCCGCGAGGCGACTTCCTATCTGCCACTGTCCGACGATGCCTTGTGGCCGGCAGACGTCGAGCGCACCGCGTCGGATTGGGCGCACGTCCTGGCGTTCGGCGCGATCGGCTGGCCGTGGCTCGCGCGCAGTCTTTCGGGCGGATCGAAGCGCGCCAAGCGCGAGTTGCTCGAGCGGCTCGATCTCGCGCCCGATGCGCTGCCGAACCTTGGAAGCTGGAAAGCCGATACCGGCTTCCTCACGCTGATCGTCGATCACATTCTCGAGCGGAAGCCCGAAACCGTCGTCGAGCTGGGCGCCGGCGCCTCCAGCCTGGTGATCGGCAAGGCGCTTCAGAAGAGCAGCGGCAGCGGTCAGCTCATCAGCTGCGATCAGCACGCCGATTTCGTCGCCGCGACGCACGAATGGCTGCGCGAGAACGGTGTCGAGGCCGATCTGCGCGCCACGCCGTTGCGCCGTCCGCCCGGCGACTGGCCAGGCGTCTGGTACGACCATGGCCCGTTGCCGCCGCAGATCGACCTGCTGATCGTCGATGGCCCGCCCTGGACGATCCATCCCTATGTGCGCGGTGCCGCCGAAAGCCTGTTCGATCGGATGCCGGTGGGCGGCACGGTGATGCTGGACGATGCGGCACGCCCGGGCGAGCGCGTCGTCGCGCGCCGCTGGCGGCGGCGCTGGCCGAACTTCGAGTTCGAGCTGGTCAACAAGGGCACCAAGGGCACGCTGATCGGCACCCGGCTGCGCTGAGCGCTCAGGCGTTGGCCGCGCGGCGCTCGTCGCCGGTCACCGGCACTTCCGCGCCTTCGCGCTCGGGATGGGCCTCGTTCATGAAGCGGGCGACCGTTTCGAAGCTGCGCCCCTCGATCCGGATCTCGTTGAACGAGGGCGGGTGCTCGCGCACCCGCTCGGAAAGCGTGCCCGCTCCCACCAGGCGGATCGGCTTGCCCTCCACATGCCGCTCGATGTCGAACGGATCATGGACGTGGCCGGTCAGCACCGCATCGGCGCCGGCGGTGGCGAGCGCCTCCAGCGCCTGCCGCCCCCGGCGCGTGCGCGACGTCGCCTGGGTATCCGCCTCGACCAGCGGATGGTGGCAGGCGACGAAGACGAGCTCGTCCTTCGGCAGCGACTCGATGATCGAAAGCGACTGCTGAAGCGCACGCGTACCCACGCGGCCCTTCGACCAGTTGAGCCGGAACTGGAAGCGCGCGGTCGTCTTCAGCGGAACGATCGCCACCCCCTTCAAGTCGAGCGGCTTCTCGATCATGTCCTCGACCGCGCGATACCGGCGATAGGGCCTGAAGAAGCGGGCGAAGAGATCGAAATAGGGAAGATCGTGATTGCCCACTTCCACCGTCGTCGGCCGGTCGAGGCTCCGCAGCCATTCCGCCGCGGCGGCGAACTCGTGAGAACGCGCGCGCATCGTCAGGTCGCCGGTCACGATCACGGCATCGGGCTGCTCCTCGCGCGTCCTGGCCGCGAACCAGTCGAGCGCTTCGCGATCCTCGGCCCCGAAATGGATGTCGCTGACGTGGAACAGGCGGATCATTCGGCGCTCTCCTGACGCGTGGCGATAAAGCCGGGGAGGCTCTTGCCGCTCGTGATGGCGACACGCGGCTCCAGCGTCTCCGGTTCTCCATCGAACAAGGCAAGTACCGGCCGTGTTCCCCGAACGCGCAAGTGATCTGTGCGCGTGTGGGTCACCGCACGGGCCGCCACCCAGTCGCCGGTCAGCCAGTCCCAGCCGAGTTCGACGATCGAGCTCCAGTCGTGCGCGTCGATCCCATCGACTTCGAGACCGCCAAGATCGGGCTTCACGAACACCGCCTGATAGCCGGCGCGCAGATCGGGCGCGCCATAGACCCGCACTCCGTTCCCCCCAAAGGTCTTGCGCCAGGCGAATCGGACCGCACGCCAGAGCCGCGCCAGGCGATGCGCGCGCATCTCCTCGCGCGCGCGAAACCAGTGCGCCGCCGGCCCCAGGATCAGGCCGACGAAGGCGCGGTGCGGGCCCGCCTCGACGAACGGCAGCGCAACGCGCCGGTCGCAGACATGGGCGGCATGGACGATCCTGTGCGGATCGGTCTCGTTACCGTGCAGTTCCTTCGCCAGCAGGTTCATCGTGCCGCCCGGCAGGATCAGAAAGGCGCCTTCCCAGGGCCCGAGCTTGCACAGCGCGGCGTTGATCGTCCCGTCTCCGGCGAACAGCACCACCGTGTCGACGCCCGCGGCGTCGAGCTGCGCCCCGTCGGGCAGATCGTCGTCGGGAAACTGGGTGCGACCGGCGAGCACCAGGCCGCGCTCCTCGAACACGGCCTCGAGCGCCTCGCATTTTTCGCGAGTCGCCGTGCCGGAAAGGTGATTTGTGACGAACCAGAGCTTCTGCATCGTCCCGCCCAACGCGCGAATGCCGAAATCGGCGCAACGCGCACGAGATGGCGGCGCTACCCCGACGCGAACGTCTCCACCAGATCATAGCGATCGCCGGGGAAGGTCTGCCGAACATAGGTCACCGGCCGATCGCCGCGCCATGTCCAGCGCTCGATCTGAAGACAGGCGCTCCCCCGCGCGATTTCCAGTGCCGCAGCCGTGGCCGGGCTCGCGCCGACGGCGCGCACGCGATGCCGGGCCTCGCTCCAGGGCACGTTCACGAGCAGCCAGCTGCCCGGCGCCACGTCGGCGAACTCCGCCGCCTCGGCAGCGGGCACGCTGGCGCAGTCGATCCAGCGCTGTTCCCAGCCGAACGGAGCAGCGGCGGCATGATGGATGCCGCGCACCGCCAGCCAGCGGTCGCCGCGCCCGTCGGTGACTTCGGCGGGGAGCTCCGCATCTTCCTCGCGCCCGATCAACTGCCAGCGATGCGGTTCGCCGCGTTCGGCCAGCAGCGCGGCGATGTCCGGCACGCCGACGACCGCCGAGCGAACCTGCGGCTGCGCGACGAACGAGCCGGCCCGCCGCCGCCGCTCGATCAGCCCCTCGCGCGCCAGCCGCGTCAGCGCCTTGTTCGCGGTCGCGCGCGCGCAGCCGTAGCGGGTGGCCAGTTCGGCCTCGAACGGGATACGCTGACCCGGCAGCCATGCGCCCGATCGGATGCGGTCTTCAATATCGCGCCGGATCCGCTCCTCGATCGTCATGCGTCGAGCAGCCGCCCCAGCGTCGCGGCATAGCGCGCGCGGATCGCCTCGCGGCGGAGGTGGCGACCGCCCGCGACTAGCTTCGCGCCGCCGCGCCACACGCAGTCGATCGCTCCGCGCCCGGCGAAGATCCACCCGTCGAGCAGCGCGTCGCCCGACCGCCCGATCAGAGCGGGATCGCCGGCATCGAGCGCAACGATGTCCGCCGCCTGCCCCTCCGCCAGCCCCGCCGGCGCGCCGAGCGCGGCCGCGCCGCCCGAAAGCGCGGCTCGAAAGAGCGCAGCGCCGCTCCCCAGCACGCAGCGCTGCCGCCGCGTCAGCCGCTGGCCATATTCTAGCAGCCGCAGTTCCTCGGCGGCGTCGATCCGCACGTTCGAATCGCTGCCCACGCCGATTGCGCCGCCCTCCGCCAGATATTCCGCCGCCGGAAAGATGCCGTCGCCGAGGTTCGCCTCGGTGATCGGGCACAGCCCCGCCACTGCGCCGGACCGCCCGAGCGCGGAGCGCTCGTCAGCCGTCACATGCGTGGCGTGCACCAGGCACCAGCGTTCATCGACCGGCGCCGCGTCGAGCAGCCACTCGACCGGCCGCCGTCCGCTCCAGGCGACACAATCCTCCACTTCGCGCAGCTGTTCGGCGATGTGGATGTGCACCGGCCCGTCGGGGCACAGCGGCAGCAGCGCCCGCAGCGCGTCCGGCGTGACGGCGCGCAGGCTGTGCGGCGCAATTCCCACCCGCGCGTCCGGCAGCGTCGCCACGGCGGCACGCGCGCCCTCCAGCAGCCGGTAATAGCCGTCGATGTCGCTGATGAAGCGGCGCTGCGCCGCCCCCGGGGCCGCACCGCCGAACCCGCCATGCGCGTAGAAGACCGGCAGCAGCGTCAGCGCGATTCCGCTCGTCTCGGCCGCTGCGGCGATTCGCTCGGCCATCTCGGCGGGTGCGTCATAGCGCCTGCCCGCCGGATCGTGGTGCAGATAATGAAACTCGCCGACGCGCGTGAACCCCGCTTCGAGCATCTCGGCAAAGGCGATCGCGGCGATCGCCTCGACATCCTCGGGCGTCAGCCGGTCGAGGAAGCGGTACATCAGCTCGCGCCAGCCCCAGAAATCGTCCCCCTCGCCGCGCCGCGCCTCGGCCAGCCCTGCCATCGCCCGCTGAAAGGCGTGGCTGTGGAGGTTGGGGAGACCGGGAACACCGATCGCGCACCGTTCGGCGCCTTCGCCGGGCTGTGTGCCGCACGCCAGCGTGGCGATCCGCCCGCGCTCCAGCGTGACCGTAACGCCGCGCTCCCAGGCATCTCCGACCAACGCCGTTTCAAACCATAGCGCGCGCATGCCGCACCTCCCGTCAAATATGTCTAGACATATTCGCGCGAGTGGCCAAGTCTGTCGCATATGGCCTCCGACGAGTCTCCCCGCTGCGACCGGATGTGGCACGGCGCGCGACTGCTCCCGCTGACTGCTGACGGTGCGCGCGCGATCGACGACGGCATCGTCGCCGCACGCGACGGGCGGATCGTCTATGCCGGCCCTGCGGCAGAGGCGCCGCCGCTCGACGCGGCCGAACGCATCGCCTGCGACGGCCGCTGGATCACGCCCGGCCTGATCGACTGCCACACCCATCTCGTGCATGCGGGCAACCGTGCCGGCGAATTCGAAGCACGGCTCGAAGGCGCCAGCTATGAGGAGATCGCCCGGAACGGAGGCGGCATCCGATCGACGATGACGGCAACCCGCGCCGCAAGCGAGGCCGATCTGGTCGCGCAGAGCCTGCCGCGGCTCGACGCGCTGCTCGCCGAAGGAGTTACCACGGTCGAGATCAAGTCGGGCTACGGCCTCGCCCTCGACGACGAGGCGAAGATGCTGCGCGCGGCCCGGGCACTTGGCGAGACGCGCCGCGTCCGTGTGCGCACCACCTTCCTCGGCGCCCATGCGCTTCCACCCGAATTCGAAGGCGACGCCGACGATTATGTCGCCCATGTCTGTGAGACGATGCTTCCCGCGATCGCGCAGGCCGGGCTTGCCGACGCCGTCGATGCCTTCTGCGAAGGGATCGGCTTCACTCCCGCGCAGACCGACCGCATCTTCGCTGCCGCCGCCGGTCACGGCCTGCCGGTGAAGCTCCACGCCGAACAACTGTCGAACCAGCACGGCGCCGCGCTTGCCGCCCGCCACGGCGCCCTTTCCGCCGATCACCTCGAGCATCTCGACGCCGAGGGGGTCGCCGCCATGGCCCGCGCCGGTACGGTCGCGACGCTGCTTCCCGGAGCCTTTTACTTCATGCGTGAAACCAAGCTGCCCCCGATCGAGGCGCTGCGCGCGGCGCGCGTACCGATCGCGCTCGCCACCGATTGCAATCCCGGAACCTCGCCGCTCACCTCGCTGCTGCTCGCGATGAACATGGGCGCGACGCTGTTCCGTCTCACCGTCGAGGAGTGCCTCGCCGCCGTGACTCGGAACGCCGCCCGGGCGCTCGGCCTGCACGAAGTCACGGGCTCGCTGGAAACCGGCAAGGCATGCGATCTTGCCATCTGGAACGTCGATACGCCCGCCGATCTCGTCTATCGCATCGGCTTCAATCCGCTGCACGCGCGCGTGGTGGCGGGCGCATGAGCGGTCTCCAGATCAAACCTGGCGCCGTTCCGCTGGCCGATTGGCGGGCGATCTATCGCGGTGCGGTGCCCGGGCTTCGCTCCGACGCACAGGCGGCGATCGCCTCGGGCGCGCGCGCCGTCGCGGCGATCATCGATCGGCACGAACCGGTTTATGGGATAAACACCGGCTTCGGCAAGCTCGCCAGCATCCGTATCGGCGACGAGGATCTCGAGAAGCTCCAGCGCAACATCGTGCTCAGCCATGCCGCCGGAGTGGGCGCGCCCCTTCCCGCCGCGATCGTGCGGCTGATGCTGGCGCTCAAGCTCGCCAGTCTTGCGCAGGGCATCTCGGGCGTGCGCATCGAAACCACTGCGCTGCTGGCGGCGATGCTCGACCGGGATCTGCTGCCGGTGATCCCCGGCCAGGGTTCGGTCGGCGCCAGCGGCGATCTCGCCCCGCTTGCGCATATGGCGGCGGCGATGATCGGCGCGGGCGATGTGACGTGGCAGGGGCGCACGCTTCCCGCCGCCGAAGGGCTGCGCGCCGCCGGGCTCGAACCGCTCACGCTCGGGCCGAAGGAAGGGCTGGCGCTGCTCAACGGCACGCAATTCTCCTGCGCCCATGCGCTTGCCGCGCTGTTCGAGGCCGAGCGGCTGTTCCAGTCGGCGCTCGTCACCGGCGCGCTTTCCACCGAAGCCGCCAAGGGCTCGGACACGCCGTTCGACGGGCGTATCCATCATGCCCGCGGCCATCGCGGCCAGATCGAAAGCGCGTCGGCGCTGCGCACGCTGATGGCCGGCTCGGCGATCCGCGACTCGCATCGCGAGGCGGACGAGCGCGTCCAGGATCCCTATTGCCTTCGCTGCCAGCCGCAGGTGATGGGCGCCTGCCTCGACTTGCTGCGCCAGGCCGCGGCCACGCTGGCGATCGAGGCGAACGGCGTCACCGACAATCCGCTCGTCTTCGCCGAGACGGGGGAGGCGCTGTCGGGCGGCAATTTCCACGCCGAGCCGGTGGCCTTCGCGGCCGACATGATCGCGATGGCGCTGTGCGAGATCGGCAGCCTTGCCGAGCGGCGCGTGGCGATGCTCGTCGATCCGGCGCTCTCGGGCCTCCCTGCCTTTCTCACGCCGCGCCCGGGGCTGAACTCGGGGTTCATGATCCCGCAGGTGACTGCGGCCGCGCTCGTCTCGGAGAACAAGCAGCAGGCCTATCCCGCCAGCGTCGATTCGATCCCCACCTCGGCCAATCAGGAGGATCATGTTTCGATGGCGGCGCACGGCAGCCGGCGGCTGATCGGCATGGCCGAGAATCTCGCGAACATCCTCGGCATCGAGCTGCTCGCCGCGGCACAGGGCTGCGATTTCCATGCGCCGCTGCTATCGAGCGACGCGCTGGAGCGCACGCGCGCGTGCCTTCGCGGGCGCGTGCCGCACCTCGCGGATGATCGCCATTTCGCGCCCGATATCGCCGAGGCGACTGCGCTGGTGCGCAGCGGCGCGCTGCTGGAGGGCCTGTCCCTGCCCGGAGTGACCGAATGAGCGCGGACTGGCTCGACATCACGCGCGGCGATGCGCCGCTGATCGTGTCGATCCCGCACGCCGGAATCGACATTCCCGAGGATATCGCGCGCGATCTCGTGTCGGTGGAGCGTGCGCGGCGCGACGCGGACCTCCATGTCGATCGGCTCTATTCGATCGCGCGGGAGTTCGGCGCGACGATCGTCCGCACCGCGATTTCGCGCACCGTCGTCGACGTGAACCGCATGCCCGACGGCGAAACGCTCTACCCCGGCCAGTTCACCACCGGCCTCTGCCCCGCCGTCACCTTCGATGGCGAGCCTTTGTACCTGCCGGGCCGCGAACCGGATGAAGCCGAGATCGAGCGCCGCCGCGCCGCCTGGTACCAGCCCTATCATGACGCGTTGCGTGCCGAGGTCGATCGGCTGCGCGGCGGGCACCCGCGGCTCGTGCTCTATGACGCTCATTCGATCCGCAGCCTCGCGCCCAAGCTGTTCACCGGCGAGCTGCCGCATTTCAACATCGGCACCAACGACGGTCGCTCCTGCGCCCCGGGCCTGACGCAGGCAGTCGAACAGGCCTGCGACGCAAGCGACTTCACGCGCGTGACGAACGGGCGGTTCAAGGGCGGCTGGATCACGCGCCACTATGGCTGGCCGCGCGCCGAACGGGTGCACGCGATCCAGATGGAGCTGGCGATGCGGACCTATCTCGACGAGGTGCCGGCGGCCGAGTGGCCGCCGCTATGGGATGCAACGCGCGCCGAGCCCTGCCGCGACGTGCTGCGCCGGGTGCTCGCGGCCTGCATCGACTTCGCCGGGGAAAGGGAATGAGCCGCACCGACAACAGCCGCCGCATCCGCGCGCCGCGCGGCCCGCGCCTCTCGGCGAAGAGCTGGCTCACCGAAGCGCCGCTGCGGATGCTGATGAACAACCTCGACGCCGAAGTGGCCGAGGCGCCCGAGAGTCTGGTCGTCTACGGCGGCATCGGCCGCGCCGCACGCGATTGGGAGAGTTTCGACCGGATCGTTGCTGCGCTCCAGCGGCTCGAAGGCGACGAGACGCTGCTCGTTCAGTCGGGCAAACCGGTCGGTGTCTTCCGCACCCACGCCGATGCGCCGCGCGTCCTGATCGCCAACTCCAATCTTGTGCCCAGATGGGCGGACTGGGAGCATTTCAACGCGCTCGATCGCAAGGGGCTGATGATGTACGGCCAGATGACGGCCGGCTCGTGGATCTACATCGGCAGCCAGGGCATCGTTCAGGGTACCTACGAAACCTTCGCCGAAATGGGCCGCCGGCATTATGGCGGCGGCTGGTCGGGCAAGTGGATCCTCACGGCGGGCCTCGGCGGCATGGGCGGCGCCCAACCGCTTGCCGCGAGCATGGCCGGCGCCTCGTGCCTTGCGATCGAATGCCAGCCGAGCCGGATCGAGATGCGGCTGCGGACCCGCTATCTCGATCGCTCGGCGTCGAGCATCGACGAAGCGCTCGAGATCATCCGCAGCTCGGATCGCCCGGTCTCCGTCGGCCTGCTCGGCAATGCCGCCGAAGTGCTCCCCGAACTCGTCCGCCGCGGCGTGCGACCCGATGCGGTCACCGACCAGACCTCGGCGCATGATCCGCTCAACGGCTATCTCCCGATCGGCTGGACGCTCGATCAATGGGCGGAAAGACGCGAAACGGCGCCCGCCGAAGTCGAAGCCGCCGCGCGCAAGTCGATGGCGGTGCATGTCGAGGCGATGCTCGCCTTCCACCGCATGGGTATCCCCACCGTGGATTACGGCAACAACATCCGCCAGGTGGCGAAGGACGAAGGCGTGGCGGATGCCTTCGCCTTCCCCGGCTTCGTCCCGGCCTATGTCCGCCCGCTGTTCTGCCGCGGCATCGGCCCGTTCCGCTGGGCGGCGCTCTCGGGCAATCCCGAGGACATTCATCGCACCGACGCGAAGGTGAAGGAACTGCTGCCGCATGACGCGCACCTCCACAATTGGCTCGACATGGCGCGCGATCGCATTGCGTTCCAGGGGCTGCCCGCGCGCATCTGCTGGGTCGGTCTCGGCGACCGCCACCGGCTCGGCCTCGCCTTCAACGCGATGGTGGCGAACGGCGAGCTCGAGGCGCCGGTGGTGATCGGCCGCGACCATCTCGACAGCGGCTCGGTTGCCAGCCCCAACCGCGAGACCGAAGCGATGCGCGACAGCTCCGACGCGGTTTCGGACTGGCCGCTGCTCAACGCGCTGCTCAACACCGCCGGCGGCGCGACCTGGGTGTCGCTGCATCACGGCGGCGGCGTCGGCATGGGCTATTCGCAGCACGCCGGGATGGTGATCGTCGCCGACGGCACGCCCGAGGCCGCGCGCCGGCTGGAGCGCGTGCTGTGGAACGACCCCGCCTCGGGAGTGATGCGTCACGCCGACGCGGGCTATCCGGAGGCGCTCGATTGCGCGGCGGAGCACGGGCTCGACCTGCCGGGGATCGTCGGCGCCCGCTAGGCGCGGAACCGCGAGGGCGCATCCGCGCGTTGGTCGGGTCGATGGCCGCATCGCACCGCCACGATCTCGCGCAGCTGGACGGCACGCCGCGCCGCCGGCTCTACACCGGCGCCGATCTCGCCCGCGCGCGCACGATCGAGGACCTCCGCGCCCGTGCGCACCGCAAGATGCCGCGCTTCGTCCTCGAATATCTCGAAGCCGGCACGGGCGAGGAAACGACTCTCGAGCGCGAGCGCGACGCCTTGGCCGAATGGCGCTTCCTGCCGCGCACGCTGACCGACGAGAGCGAGCGCGACGTGCGCGGCACGCTGCTCGGCACGCGCGCCGCAATGCCGCTCGCGGTGGCGCCCACCGGCCTCAACGGCATCTTCCGCCGCCACGGCGACCTGGCGCTTGCCGAAGGCGCCGCACGGGCGGGCGTGCCGTTCGTCCAGAGCACCATGTCGAACGATCGCATGGAGGATGTCGCGCGCGTCCCGAACCTGCGCCACTGGTGGCAGCTCTATGTCTTCGGCGGCGAGGAGGTCTGGCAGTCGCTGGTCGACCGCGCCGAGGCCGCCGGATGCGAGGCGCTGGTGCTCACCACCAACGCGCAGCTGTTCGGTCGCCGCGAATGGTATGCCCGTACCCGCGCGACCAAGACGCGGCCCTCGCTTGCCACGCTGGCCAACGCGGCGCGCCACCCGCAATGGGCGCTGCGCACCTTCAGCCACGGCATGCCCGCCTTCGTGAACGTGCGCGATCATGTGCCGAAGGATCGGCGCGGCTTCTTCGACAGCGCCTTCTGGATCCGCGAGCACATGCCCAAGGCGCTCTCCTGGGAAACGGTCGCGAAGATCCGCGACCGCTGGAAGCGACCGTTCCTCCTCAAGGGGTTGCTTCATCCCGACGACGTGCGGCGTGCGCTCGACGCCGGAGTGGACGGCGTGATCCTCGGCAGCCACGGCGGCCGCCAGGCGGAGTCGTCGGTTTCCGCGCTCGACGTGATCGCCCCTGCCCGCGCGATCGTCGGCGATCGGATCGCGCTCTACATGTCGGGCGGAATCCGCCGCGGATCGGACATTCTGAAGGCGCTCGCGCTCGGCGCCGACGCGGTGCTCGCCGGACGCGCACCGCTTTACGGCCTCTGCGCGGGCGGCGCCGACGGCGTGCACCGCGCGCTCGAGATCCTGCGCGACGAGATGCGGAACGAACTGGGCCAGATCGGCGCGCCCTCGCTGGCGCATGTCGGGCGCGAGATGCTGGTGCGGACCGACTCGCTGCCGCTCCCGTCCGAAGCCGCTCAGCCGACGGGATAGGCCATGGTGGTCATCAGCGCGATCTCGGCGGCGCGGCTGTCGAGCCGCGTATGCTGCACCACTACGGCCACATCGCTCTCGATCACGCTGGCATAGCTTTTTCCCACCGGCACCGGCTCGGGATCGTCGAGATCGTTGAACCGCAGGTGCAGCGTCCGCCGCGCCTTCACGGTCACGCGATAGGGTCCGGCCGGTTCGCGATCGGTGAAGAACAAGGTCAGCGTCACCTGCGCATCGGTGTCGCCGCTGTTGAGGATACAGGCGGCCTCGTGGCTCATCAGCGCGTGATCCGCCCCGGCCATGCTGCCGTCGGGAATATAGCCTTCCGCGATCACCCAGCGCGTCCTTCCGATCGCCTCCATTCTCGATCTCCATCGGTACCAACCGGGAAGCGGAACGCGCACGCGCGCAACCCGTTACCAAACAGACAGCACGGAAACCGGAGCAATCTTTCGAGGAGGCGCATCATGGCGCAGACGGTCGGCGATTACGTGTGGGAACGCCTGCACGAATGGGGCGTGCGGCGCATCTTCGGCTATCCCGGCGATGGCATCAACGGACTGCTGGGCGGGCTCGACCGCGCCGGCGACAAATTCGATTTCGTACAGGCGCGGCACGAGGAGATGGCCGCCTTCATGGCCTCCGCCCATGCCAAGTTCACCGGCGAGCTGGGCGTCTGCCTCGCGACGTCCGGGCCCGGCGCCTCGCATCTGCTGACCGGTCTCTATGACGCACGGATGGATCACATGCCGGTGCTCGCGATCGTCGGTCAGCAGGCGCGCACCGCGGTCGGCGCGCATTATCAGCAGGAACTCGACATGACGTCGATGTTCAAGGACGTAGCGGGCGCCTTCACCGGCTATGCGATGGCGCCGGCACAGGTGCGCCACCTGATCGACCGGGCGGTGCGGATCGCGCTCGGCCAGCGCCGGGTGACTGCGCTCGTCTTTCCGAACGATCTTCAGGAACTCGAGATGGAACAGCCGCCGCGCAGCCATGGCGCGGTCTTCTCGGGAGTCGGCTGGTCGGCCCCGCGCGTCGTTCCCGAACCGACGGACCTTCAGCGCGCCGCCGACGTGCTCAATTCGGGCAAGAAAGTCGCGATGCTGGTCGGCGCCGGTGCCGGCAACGCCGCCGATGCAGTGATCGCCGTGGCCGACAAGCTCGGCGCGGGCTCGGCCAAGGCGCTGCTCGGCAAGGACGTCCTTCCCGACGACCTCCCCTGGGTCACCGGCTCGATCGGACTCCTCGGCACCAAGCCGAGCTGGAATCTGATGATGGAATGCGACACGCTGCTGATGCTCGGCTCGGGTTTCCCCTATTCCGAATTCCTCCCCAAGGAGGGTCAGGCGCGCGGCGTGCAGGTGGATATCGATCCCGGCATGCTCTCGATCCGCTATCCGATGGAAGTCAATCTCACCGGCGATGTGCGCTCCACGCTCGAGGCGCTGCTGCCGCTGCTCGAGGAAAAGACCGATCGAAGCTGGCGGGAGGACATCGCCGAGTGGAACGATGACTGGCGCAAGACTCTTCACGACCGCGCGATGGTCGATGCCAATCCGGTCAATCCGCAGCGCGTCTTCACCGAACTCAACACGCGGCTTCCCGATGACGTGATCCTCACCAGCGACAGCGGAAGCTGCGCCAACTGGTATGCGCGCGACCTGATGATGCGGCGCGGGATGCGCGGGTCGCTCTCGGGCGGGCTCGCCTCGATGGGCGCGGGCGTTCCCTATGCGATCGCGGCCAAGTTTGCCCATCCCACGCGCCCGGTGATCGCCAGCGTCGGCGATGGCGCGATGCAGATGAACAACATGGCGGAGCTGATCACCGTATCGAAATACTGGCACAAATGGGCCGATCCGCGCTTCATCGTGCTCGTCCTGAACAACGAGGATCTCAATCAGGTGACGTGGGAACAGCGCGTCATGGAGGGAAATCCGAAGTTCGAAGCCACGCAGACCATTCCCGATGTGCCCTATCACCGCTTCGCCGAGCTGATCGGACTGCGCGGCATCTATGTCGACGATCCCGCCGAGCTCGGCGACGCCTGGGACCAGGCGCTCGCCTCCGATCGGCCGGTGTTGGTCGAGGTCAAGACCGACCCCGAGGTCCCGCCTCTTCCGCCGCACATCACGCTGGAGCAGGCCAAGGCCTTCACCAGCATGTTCTTCAAGGGCGATCCCAATCAGGGATCGGTGCTGAAGGGCAGCGCCAAGCAGGTTCTCGCCAACGTCTTCGCGAAGGACTGATCGGCGATGCTGCAGGCGGACGCGGCCACGGCGCCCGCCCGGCTGATCGCCGGTGGCGCGACGATCCTGGGGGCTTCGGTGCTCGCCGACAGTTCGATCGAGCATTACCGTGGATCGTTTCACCACCCGGCGATGGCGGTGCCGATCATAGCCGCAGTGGCAGCGATCCGAGTGAACGCGGCCGGCGTTCGAGACCGATCATCCGTTCCCAATGAGCCGCTCCGCGATCCGGCACAGCGGCCTGAGCGTCGGCCGCGCACGCCCGCCCACGCAGCGATCGCCGCCGCCGGAGCGGCAGGCCTGGGCTTCCATGGATGGGACATCGCTCGCCGCGTCGGGCATCTGCGCTGGAGCACGCTTTTCTATGCCGCTCCGATCGGCGCTCCGGCCGCGCTGATCCTGTCCGGTGCGCTCGGCGCGGCGGCGGATGCGCTCGCCACGCGCGATCCGCGCCTAGGGCCGCTGCCCGTCGGCGGCCGTTTCGTCGGCGCGCTCGCCGTGATCGGACTTGTCGGCACCTCGGCGGAAGCGGCGCTGCTGCATTTCCGCGGCGCCTTCCACAGCCCCTGGATGTGGCTGCCCGTCACGCTGCCGCCGCTGGCGGCACTCGCCCTCGCGCGGGACACGCTTTCCGGAGTGCCGAAGGACACGAGCTGGGCACTGCTCGGTGCAACTGCGCTGCTCGGCTTTGTCGGCGCGGGCTTCCACGCGCGCGGTGTCGCGCGCAACATGGGCGGCTGGCGCAACTGGCGCCAGAATCTGCTCGTCGGCCCGCCGATCCCCGCCCCGCCCGCCTTCACCGGCCTGGCGCTCGCCGGGCTCGGCGCGCTGCTCCTGATGCGGAGGGGGCATGGCTGATCGCTTCCCCGACTATGACGTGCTCACCAAGCGCGACACGCCGAGCTGGAACGCGGCCACGCGCGAGGCGATCGACGCGCGGCTTCGGCTCGGCGAAGCCACCGGCCTGCTGACCGCCGCCCAGATCGCGACGCTGCGCGCACTTGCCGAGCGCATCGTGCCCCAGCCCGAGCACCGGGCGCCGGTCAACACGGTTGCGCTGCTGCTCGAATCGCTGACGGACGCGACCGCCGGCGAAGGCTATCGCCCGGCCGGACTGCCGCCCGCGCGCGAGGCTTGGGCGCGCGGGCTCGACGCGATCGAGGCGGAGGCCAGGCTGGTCCACGGGCGGGGCTTCGCGGCGCTGGACCCCGAGGCGGCCGACGCCCTGCTCGCCGCGATCGAGCACGGCACGGTGCGCGCTTGCGAATGGCAGCAGCTCCCGCCCCGTCTCTTCTGGTCGTGGCGGCTGCTGCCGGATCTCATCGCGGCCTATTATGCCCACCCCTCGGCCTGGAGCGCGATGGGCTTCGGCGGTCCCGCCAGCCCGCGCGGCTATGTCCGCCTCGCCGCCGATCGCCGCGATCCCTGGGAAGCCGCCGAGCGCGACGATGGACGCCTCCTCCCTGCCGCCTTTCGAAACCGGCATGCGCGCTGACGCGCTGACCACGCCCCGCGCCGCCAACGGCCGTGCGCCCGACGTCTTCGAATCGGGCGGCTGGGTGCCGATGCGCGAACATCGCGAGCAGGATGAAGTCGATTTCGCGATCGTCGGCACTGGCGCGGGCGGCGGCACGCTGGCCTGCAAGCTCGCCGAAGCCGGCTTTTCGGTCGTTGCCTTCGATGCCGGGGCCTATTGGCGCCCGCTCGAGGATTTCGCTTCCGACGAGCGGCATCAGGCGAAGCTCTACTGGACCGACGACCGCATCGTCGACGGCCCAGATCCGCTCAAGCTCGGCTCGAACAATTCGGGAAAATCCGTCGGCGGATCGACCGTCCATTTTGCGATGGTGTCGCTGCGCTTCCGTCCCGAATGGTTCAAGAGCCGGACGAAACTGGGCTATGGCGTCGACTGGCCGATCGATTGGCGCGAGATGTGGCGCTACTACGCCGAGGTCGAGGAGGCGCTGAAGATCGCCGGCCCGGTCCGCTATCCCTGGGGCCCCAAGCGGCCGCGCTACCCCTATCGCGCGCATCCGCTCAATGCCGCCGCCGAGCATCTGGCGCGCGGCGCCGAGGCGCTCGGCACCGATTGGGCCGAAACGCCGATCGCCACGCTTTCCGCGCCGCGCGGCAAGGCGCACCCCTGCGTCTATCGCGGCATGTGCGTGATCGGCTGCTCGACCAACGCCAAGCAATCGGTGCTCGTCACCTGGCTGCCGCGCGCACTGGCTGCCGGTGCCGAAATCCGCGATCTCGCGATGGTCGGCCGGATCGAGATGGGGCCGAACGGCCGCGCCACGGGCGTTCACTATCACCGCGAAGGCGAATGGCGGTTCCAGCGGGCGAAGAACGTCGTCGTCGCCGGCTATGCGATCGAAACGCCGCGGCTGCTGCTCAACTCGGCGTGCAGCCGCTTTCCCGACGGCCTCGCGAACCGATCGGGGCTCGTCGGCCGCAATCTGATGGTCCAGCTCAACCAGGCAGTGTGGGGCCAGGTCGACGAGGAGATCCGCTCGTACAAAGGGCCGCCCAGCCTCGCGATCAACGAGCATTGGAACTATGCGGACGCCGGCAAGGACTATCACGGCGGCTGGGCCTATATGAGCCAGGGTCCGCTGCCGATCAGCTGGGCGCGGTCGCTTTCGGGCGGACGCGGCCTATGGGGTCGGGCGCTGATCGACGAGATGGCGCGCAGCAACCATTCGGTCGGGCTCAAGATGGTCGGCGAAGTGCTTCCCTATGCGCACAATCGCGTCACCCTGGCCGACGAGACCGATCAATATGGGCTGCCGATCCCGCGGGTCACCTTCGCGATAGGCGACAACGAGCGCCGCATGGTCGCGCATGCGCTCGATTTCATGGAGGCAAGCCTCGAAGCGACCGGCGCGCGCGAGCGCTGGCGCGAGACCGACGATACCTGCCATCTGAACGGCACCGCACGGATGGGCTTCGACCCCGAAACCAGCGTCGTCGATGCCGATTGCCGCAGCTGGGACGTTCCCAACCTCTGGATCTGCGACGGATCGGTCTTTCCCACCGTGGGCGGCGCCAATCCCTCGCTGACCATTCAGGCGCTCGCGTGCCGCACTGCCGATCGCATCAAGGAACTCTCGCGTCGCGGTGCGCTTTGACAGGGCAAGCAACAAGCGGAGGCACCATGCGCAGCAGCCATCCCCCCGTCGTGATGATCACCGGCGCCTCGGCCGGCGTCGGGCGCGCGGTCGTGCGCGAATTCGCGAAGGACAAGGCGCGCATCGGCCTTATCGCCCGCGGGCGCGACGGGCTCGAAGCCGCGGCGCGCGAAGTGGAAGAGGCCGGCGGCGAAGCGCTGGTCCTGCCGCTCGACGTCGTCGATGCCGATGCCGTCGAGAACGCTGCCGCGAAGCTCGAGGAGCGGTTCGGCCCGATCGACATCTGGATCAACGCCGCCTTCGCCGGCGTGCTCGCGCGCTTCCTCGACATGTCGCTCACCGATTACGAACGCGTCACGCGAGTCACCTATCTCGGGCAAGTAAACGGCACCTATGCCGCGCTGAAGCGGATGGTGCCGCGCGACCGGGGCTCGGTGGTGCTTGTCGGTTCGGCGCTCGCCTATCGCGGCATCCCGCTGCAATCGGCCTATTGCGGCGCAAAGCACGCGATCCAGGGCTTTCACGATTCGATCCGAACCGAGCTGATCCACGATCGCAGCAACGTCTCGGTCTCGATGGTGCAACTGCCGGGCGTCAACACGCCGCAGTTCGACTGGATCAAGACGAACCTGCCGATGAAACCCCGGCCGGCGAGCCCGCCATACCAGCCGGAAATCGCCGCCCGCGCGATCCACTTTGCCGCGCATCACAAGCGCAAGAACATCAAGCTCGGCTGGCCCACCTGGCAGGCCATCCTGGGCGACCAGATCGCTTCCCCGCTGCTGGACCGCTATCTCGCGCGCACGGGCGTCAGCGGGCAGCAGAGTGATGAACCCGTCGCGCCGGACCGGCGGAACAACCTCTATGCGCCCGTTCCCGGCGATCATGGCGCGCACGGCCGGTTCGACGCGAATGCCCGGACGCGCAGTTCGCAGCTCTGGCTCACCACCCATCGCGGAACGGTGGCGCTGGGCGCGCTCGCCGCGATCGGCGCTGGGCTGGCAGCCGGGCTGTTCGCGCGGAGCCGCGCCGAAGGATGAGCGAGCCATCCCGCAAGCGCATCGAGGAGTATGCCCTGATCGGCGACGGCGAGACCGCCGCGCTGGTCCGCCGCGACGGCTCGATCGAATGGCTGTGCATGCCGCGCTTCGATTCGGAGGCCTGTTTCGCGGCGATCCTCGGCGACGCCGAGAACGGCTGCTGGCGCATGCGCCCGGCGGGCGAAGTCACCCGCAGCAGCCGCCGCTACCTCGACGAGACGCTGATCCTCGAAACCGAGTTCGAGACCCGGGACGGCTGCATCGCCGTGATCGATTTCATGCCGATCCGCGGCGAGGCGCCGGATATCGTGCGCATCGTCGAGGGCCGCCGCGGCAGCGTGGAGGTCTGCTCCGAACTCGCCGCGCGCTTCGATTATGGCCAGCTCCACCCGCTGGTGCGCACCTGTTCCGAGGCGCAGGTCCTGGCGATCGCCGGCCCCGACGCGATCGTTCTCGATTTCGATGAACCGATCACTTTCGAGGATCGCTGGTTCACCAGCCGGTTCACCGTGAACGAAGGCGATCGGCGCTGCTTCGTCATGACCTGGTTTCCCGCGCACGAGGCGGTTCCCGAATCGGTTCACCCCGAGAAGGCGTTCGAGGATACGCGCGGCTTCTGGGAAGACTGGGTCGCGCGGTGCAAATATGACGGCCCGTATCGAGGCGAGGTCATTCGCTCGCTCGTCACGCTGAAGGCGCTGATCCACCGGCCCACCGGCGGGATCGTCGCCGCGCCCACATCCTCGCTGCCCGAATGTCCGGGCGGCTCGCGCAACTGGGATTATCGCTTCTGCTGGCTGCGCGATTCGACCTTCCTGCTCCTCTCGTTCCTCCAATCGGGCATGTCGGCCGAAGCGCACGCCTGGGTCGGCTGGCTGCGGCGCGCCGTCGCGGGCGAGCCGATCGACGTCCAGCCTTTCTACACGGTGGGCGGCGACCGGCGGATGCTCGAGTGGCAGGCGCCCTGGCTCGCCGGCTTCAACGGCGCCACGCCGGTGCGCTTCGGCAATGCCGCCGCCGACCAGTGCCAGCTCGACATCTATGGCGAAGTGATCGACACGCTGCATTCCGCCGTGCGCCACGGCATGGAACGTACCGAAGACAGCGACGCGCTCGTCCGCCTGCTCGCCGCCGATCTCGAGAGCGAATGGCAGAAGCCCGATGCCGGCATCTGGGAAAGCCGCGGCGAACCGCGCCATTTCGTCTATTCCAAGGTGATGTGCTGGACCGCGTTCGACCGCGCCGCCTGCTGGTTCGAGGAAAGCGAC
This sequence comes from Sphingosinithalassobacter sp. LHW66-3, assembly GCF_050703275.1. GTDB lineage: Bacteria > Pseudomonadota > Alphaproteobacteria > Sphingomonadales > Sphingomonadaceae > Sphingomonas. Next base: position 2,986,606 of record NZ_CP193482.1, on the reverse strand, counting down.
CCCGAGCTGTGTTCGCACTATCGCGAACTGGCCGAGCGCGTGAAGGCACAGGTGCTCGAGCGCGGCTTCGATTCCGAACGCAACAGCTTCGTCGCCGCCTATGGCGAAACCGCGCTCGACGCGGCGACGCTACGGATCCCGCTCGTGGGCTTTCTCCCGGCGGAGGATCCGCGCGTCCGCGGAACGGTCGCGGCGATCGAAAGCGCGCTCGATCGCGACGGCTTCGTCCGGCGCTACGCGCCCGACCGGATCGAGGACGGCGTCGGCGGCGGCGAAGGCGCTTTCCTGGCCGCCAGCTTCTGGCTGGTCGACGCCTATGTGCTGCAGAACCGGCTCGAAGACGCGCGGCGGCTGTTCGAGCGCCTGTGCGCCACCGCCAACGACGTCGGCCTGCTGGCCGAGGAAGTCGGCGAGGAAGGCTTGCTCGGCAACTTCCCCCAGGCGCTTTCGCACCTTTCGCTGGTCGCGGCCGCGCTTAGCCTCGACCGCGCGGGCGGCCCGGCCCAGGAACGCGGCAGCTCCTGATCCGGCGCGCTTGACACGGTCCGGAATTCCACGCATTTCCGCCGCCCACGCGGGTGTAGCTCAATGGTAGAGCAGAAGCTTCCCAAGCTTACGACGAGGGTTCGATTCCCTTCACCCGCTCCAGCGCCGCTCCCCGTCCGCGCTGCGCGCTGACGACCCGCCTCAGATGCCGCCTTCCGTCGGCTCGCGGCCCAGCGCGCGCAGCCCCTCCGACAATGCCGTCGCGCAGGCATCCACCACCTGCTGCGACGTCGCCCGGATGACGAAATTGGCGCCCACCCGCCCTTCGCGGAAAAAGGGATAGCTGCCCACCGTCACACCGGCATGGGCGGCCTCCACTGCGCGGAGCAGCTCGGCGATCTCGCTTTCCGCCACCCAGCAGCCGATCGTCCGCGCCACCAGCGGCGCGCCGCCTTCCAGCGTGCCGGTGAGCGCGTCGAGCATCCCCGCGGCGATATGCGGCACGCCCGCCAGCACTAGGATGTTGCCGATGCGGATGCCGGGCGCGCCCGACATGCGGTTGGGGATCAGTTCGGCGCCCTGCGGCACGCGCGCCATGCGCAGCCGCGCGTCGGTCAACCCACCGCGCTCGGCATAGTGGCGCTCGAGCACCGCCCGCGCCTCGGGATGGACGACCACCGGAACGCCGAGTGCCGCCGCGATCGCATCGACGGTGATGTCGTCGTGCGTAGGCCCGATTCCCCCGGTGGTGAAGCAATAATCATAGCGGGCGCGCAGCGTGTTCACTGCCTCGACGATCGCGTCCTCGACGTCCGCCACGATCCGCACTTCGCGCAGCCGGATTCCCTGTGCGTTCAGCCACGAGGCGAGCTGCGCGACGTTGCGGTCCTGTGTGCGGCCCGAAAGGATTTCGTCGCCGATCACGGCGAGCCCGGCCGTCCAGATGCGTTCTGCCATGCTCTGTCGCATAGCCGACGCCGGCGCCCTCGCAAAGCTGCTCGGGCCGGCCTATATCGCGGCCATGACCGAATATGTGAGTGCCTCCGCCGATACGCCGCTCCACCGCACCGGCGCCATCAAGCTCCACGATGCGGAGGGGTTCGAAGGAATGCGCCGCGCCGGGCGACTGGCCGCCGAGATTCTCGATGCCGTCGTGCCGCATGTGGTGCCCGGCGCCACCACGGGCGCGATCGACGACATGATCCGCGAGCAGATGCTGGCCGCCGGCGCGGTTCCGGCAACGCTCGGCTATCGCGGCTACACGCATTCGAGCTGCATCTCGATCAATCATGTCGTCTGCCACGGAATTCCCGGCGAGCGCACCTTCAAGGATGGCGACATCGTCAACATCGACGTGACGCCTCTGCTCGACGGCTGGCACGGCGATACCAGCCGCATGTTCCTGGTGGGCGACGTGCCGCTGAAGGCGCGGCGGCTGGTCGACGTCACTTATGAATGCCTGATGCTCGGCATCGAGCAGGCGCGGCCGGGCAATTACCTGGGCGACATCAGCCACGCGATCCAGACGCATGCCGAGCGGCACCGCTACGGCGTGGTCCGCGATTTCTGCGGCCACGGCCTCGGGCGGATGTTCCATGACGCGCCGGAAGTGGTCCATGTCGGCCGCCCCGGCACCGGGCCGGAGCTGCGTCCCGGCATGTTCTTCACCATCGAACCGATGATCAACATCGGCCGCCCCGACGTGAAGCTGCTCGACGACGGCTGGACGGCAGTGACGCGCGACCGGTCGCTTTCGGCACAGTTCGAACATTCGATCGGGATCACCGAGGACGGGTGCGAGATCTTCACGACCAGTCCGAAGGGCTTCGATCGCCCGCCCTATGGCTGACGGCGGTCTGGATCCTCGGGCGCCGATGTCCAGCGCCGCAGCGTTTCCTCGGCCTCGCTGGCGGTGAAATCGCCCGCCGGGCTGCGAATCCAATATTCCTCGCGCTGGGGCAGCGGAATCGCGCGCATGCCATACGCCATGACGATCAGCGGGCCGCGCGCGACCGTCTCCACCCCTTCGGGCGCGGCAGTGCCGCAACGCCGCCGCACTAGCGCGGCGGGCATGTTGATGTCGGTGCGCATCGGGGCACTCTCAGTTCCACGTTCCTGCATCAACGTGAAGGATTGCGGTCGGTTCCTGCTGCTAATGTAGAAGCTCCGGAGCGTGCTGCTCCCCTTTCGGGCACCCCTCGTATATATGCCTATTCGCTAGGCACTTGTTGCGGGTTCCGGCCCGTGCGAGCCAAGGTTCGCCGCCATGCCGCCCCTGGCACATTTGTTGCCAAGGCGTGTGTGTTGCTAAGGCGTGTGGCGCCAACGGCGTGCGAAGGATCTCGACGTCCGAATGCGGGGGAATGCGTGAGAAAGATCGAAGCGATCATCAAGCCCTTCAAGCTCGATGAAGTGAAGGAGGCGCTGCACGAAGTGGGCGTTTCCGGGATTACCGTGACCGAGGCGAAGGGCTTCGGAAGGCAGAAGGGCCACACCGAGCTCTATCGCGGCGCCGAATATGTCGTCGATTTCCTCCCCAAGGTGAAGCTCGAGGTGGTGGTCGAGGATGGCCTTGCCGAGCGCGTGGTCGAGGCGATCGCCACTGCCGCGCAGACCGGCCGGATCGGCGACGGCAAGATCTTCGTCATGCCGGTGGAAACGGCGCTGCGCATCCGCACCGGCGAGCGCAACGAAAGCGCGATCTGAGGTGGCGGATGCGGCCGTCGGCCGATTTCGGGCGCGGCGACCGACGGCGTGCATGCGCCGATCCCGGCGCGCGCCAACGACGGTTTGACGCAGCGCAGCAATTCCGGGATGCTCGGAGACGCTGCATAACTATGTTGCCCGATTCGCAGGGTGACACGCATGATCTGGAAAGGGACTGATTAGATGGCGAACGATGCGGGCACGATCCTGAAGATGATCAAGGAGCAGGAGATCGAATGGGTCGACCTGCGTTTCACCGATCCCAAGGGCAAGTGGCAGCACCTCTCGATGGTCGCGGGCGTGATCGACGAGGACGCGCTCACCGACGGGCTGATGTTCGACGGCTCCTCGATCGCCGGCTGGAAGGCGATCAACGAGAGCGACATGATCCTCAAGCCGGATCTCGACGCCGCCTATGTCGATCCCTTCTCGGCCACGCCGATGCTGATCCTGTTCTGCGACATCGTCGAGCCGTCGACCGGCGAATGGTATGCCCGCGATCCGCGCACCACCGCCAAGCGTGCCGAGGCCTATCTGAAGTCCACCGGACTGGGCGACACCGTCTATGTCGGCCCCGAAGCCGAGTTCTTCATGTTCGACGACGTACGGTTCGAGAACAGCTACGCGACGAGCTATTACGCGATCGACGACATCGAGCTGCCCGGCAACTCGGGCAAGGAATATGAGGCGGGCAACCTCGGCCATCGTCCGCGCGCCAAGGGCGGCTATTTCCCCGTCGCCCCGGTCGACAGCGCCACCGACATTCGCGCCGAGATGGTCTCGACGATGATCGAGATGGGCCTGCCCTGCGACAAGCACCACCACGAAGTCGCCGCCGCGCAGCACGAACTCGGCCTCACCTTCGGCACGCTGGTGCAGACCGCCGACCGGATGCAGATCTACAAATATGTCGTGCATCAGGTCGCCCATGCCTATGGCAAGACCGCGACCTTCATGCCCAAGCCGATCAAGGAAGATAACGGCTCGGGCATGCACACCCACATGTCGATCTGGAACGAAGGCAATCCGCTGTTCGCCGGCAACGGCTATGCCGGGCTTTCGGACATGTGCCTCTATTTCATCGGCGGCGTCATCAAGCACGCCAAGGCGCTCAACGCCTTCACCAACCCGTCGACCAACAGCTACAAGCGGCTGGTCCCGGGCTATGAGGCACCGGTGCTGCTCGCCTATTCGAGCCGCAACCGCTCGGCGTCGTGCCGCATTCCCTATGGCGCGGGCAGCAAGGCCAAGCGCGTCGAATTCCGCTTCCCCGACGCGCTGGCGAACCCCTATCTCGCCTATGCCGCGCTGCTGATGGCGGGGCTCGACGGCATCCAGAACCGCATCCATCCGGGCGATCCGATGGACAAGAACCTCTATGATCTGCCGCCCGCCGAACTGGCCGACGTGCCGACCGTGTGCGGTTCGCTCCGCGAGGCGCTCGACAGCCTCGAAGCGGATATGGAGTTCCTGCTCAAGGGCGACGTGTTCACCCGCGATCAGGTCGAAGCCTATATCGAGCTGAAGCGCGACGAAGTGGCGCTCTGGGAAATGACCCCGAGCCCGGTCGAGTACGACCTCTACTACAGCGCATAAGCGCATCCCCGTCGCGACGGGGCGGCAGGGCGCCCGGACAGCGATGTCCGGGCGCTTCGCGTGTGGCCCCCCAATCCTGCTCGGGCTCGGCCATTTCGCGGTGCTGCTTCGCCAGCACCCGATCGGGCACGACATGCGCCAGCGCGGCCTGGAGCTTGTTCTGGAATCCCGAGACGACGTGCGCCTTGCCGTCGGTGACGACCGCAAGCTTGCCCGCCATGTCAGACCTCCATTCCGGGCTTGAGCACCACCTTGGTGAACTCGTTCTGCTTCGTCCGGAAATTGCGATAGCCGTCCGCCGCCTGCTCGAGCGGCAGCCGGTGCGAGATCAGGAAGGTCGTATCGACCTCGCCCTCGCGGATCATGTCGAGCAGCTTGGCGGTGTATTTCTGTACATGGGTCTGACCGGTCTTCACCGTCAGTCCCTTTTCCATCAGCGCGCCGATCGGGAATTTGTCGGTCATCCCGCCATAGACGCCGGGGATCGAGACGGTGCCGCCCTTGCGGCAGGCGAGGATCGCCTGCTTGAGCGCCGAAGCGCGATCGGCGCCCATGCCCACCTTCTGCTTGGCGATGTCGATCATATTGTCGACGGCAAAGCCGTGCGCTTCCAGCCCGACCGCGTCGATCACCGCATCGGGGCCGATCCCGCCGGTCATCTCCATCAGCGCCTCGCGCACGTCGCTCTCGTGGAAGTTGATCGTCTCGGCGCCCATCTGCCGGGCAAGCGCCAGCCGGTGCGGATAATGGTCGATCGAGATCACCCGCGCACCCATGATCCGGGCGCTCTGGGCGGCGAACAGGCCGACCGGGCCGCAGCCCCAGATGGCGACCACATCGCCTTCCTTGATCCCGCAATTCTCCGCCGCCATCCAGCCGGTCGGCAGAATGTCGGAGAGGAACAGCACCTTGTCGTCGTCGAGCCCGTCGTCGTCGATCACGATCGGGCCGACGTCGCTGAACGGCACGCGGACATATTCCGCCTGCCCGCCGGGATAGCCGCCGGTCAGGTGCGAATAGCCGAACAGCCCGCTCATCGGCGTGCCGTACAGCGTTTCCGACATCTCGCGCTTGTCGACCGGGTTGCTGTTGTCGCACGCGCTATATTGCTGCTGATCGCAGAAATAGCAGCTGCCGCACGAGATGGTGAACGGCACCACCACGCGCTGGCCCTTCTTCAGCGTCGATTGTGGGCCGGTCTCCACCACTTCGCCCATGAATTCATGGCCCAGAATGTCTCCCTTCATCACCGCCGGGATCGCGCCGTCGTAGAGGTGCAGGTCCGACCCGCAGATCGCGGTGCTGGTGACCTTCAGGATCGCGTCGCGCGGATTGACGATTTCGGGGTCGGGGTGCGTGTCGACACGCACGTCGTGGGTTCCGTGAAAGGTAAGTGCGCGCATCAGGCGGCCTCCTCGAGTCGATTGGCGGGGGTGGCGATCTCGCCGGTTTCCATCAGCATCTTGAAGCGCCGCAGGTCGCGGCGCGCCTGGATGGCCGGCTCGCGCTGGAACAGCTTGGCGAACGCGCGTCCGGCATTGCCGAACGGCGGGCGATACTCGATCTCGGCGGTCACATAGGTGCCGCGGTTGCCGGAGGCGTCGCGGAAGCTGATCCGGCCATTGGTCTCGATCTCCGAATCCTCCGTCGAGCGCCAGGCGATGAGCTCGCCTTCGATCTCCTGCGCGATTTCGCTCACCACGGTGACCGTCCGCCCGGCCGGAGCCTTGATCGTCCAGCGCCAGCGATTGCCGTCGAGCTTCTCGACCGCATCGATATTCTCCATGAAGCTCGGCAGATTGGTGAAGTCGCGCCAGAAGGTGTAAAGTTCGCTGCGCGACGGTTTGGCGATCGCCACTGTCTTGCCGACGATCGCGGGCGCGCCGCCGGTGCGGTGCCGTCCGCTATAGCCGGGTGCATCGTCTTCCCCCGATCGCGGACCGCTCGAACGTGTGGCGAGAAGCGCGACGCCTGCGACGCCGAGCACGCCGAGCCCTGCGGCTACACGCTGCACGGTCGCCTTTCTGGTCGTTTCGGACATCAAACCATTCTCCTGATTGGGGTTTCCGCTTGGAGCGCGTGTTGAAGGGCTAACGATCACCGGTCCTGCAGGTTGCGTTCGCTCTGGGCGCAGGCGGAACGGAGCGCATGCTCCGCGCGTCTCCCGACAATGACCAGACACGGAGGATTCCAATGGCGCTGACCGCGATCGCATTGAACTGCACCCTGAAATCCGATCCCGCACAGGATTCGTCGACCGACCGGATGATCGGCGTGCTGCGCGATTCGCTCGCGAAGCACGATGTGACGCTCAGCGAGACGATCCGGGTCGCGGCGCACGACATCAAACCCGGAGTCACTTCGGACGAAGGGCCGGGCGACGCCTGGCCCGCGCTGCGCACGAAGATCCTCGCGCATGACATTCTGATCTTCGGCGGTCCGATCTGGCTTGGTCAGATCGGCAGCGTGGCAAAACGCGTGCTCGAGCGGATGGACGCGTTCCTGTCCGAAACCGACGACAAGAGCCGCATGCCTGCTTTCGGCAAGGTCGCGCTGGCGGCTATCGTCGGCAACGAGGACGGTGCCCATTGCTCGGCGCAACAGCTCTTCCAGGCGCTCAACGACGTCGGCTGGACGATTCCCGCCAACGCCGCCTGCTACTGGGTCGGCGAGGCGATGGGATCGACCGATTTCAAGGATCTCGAGCACGTGCCCGACAAGGTTCAGCAGACCGCCGACATGGCCGCGAGCAACGCCGCCCATCTCGCGAAGCTGCTGAATCAGGCGCAATATCCCGGGGTGAGCGGCTGAACGCGCCGATCGCGCGCCGTCCCGCATCGTCTCGCGGGGCGGCAGTACGCGAACCATATCGGTTATTTTGTGCTGTCCTACACGGCGCCGATCTGCCACACCGGCGCGGTCATGCTTCGCAAATCCCGTCTGCCGATCCGCTCGTCTCGCGCGCTTTCGCCTGCGCGCGTATGCACGTGTGCGCGGGGGCGCCCGCGCGCGTTGAGGTGCGACCTTAGTGCGACCTTCGACGGAAATGCGTGGGTTTGGCCCGCGAAGCGCTCAGGGCAACAGCAGCGTCGATCCGTGGGTCTCGCCCGCTTCGATCGCGCGATGCGCCTCGGCGGCTTGCGACAGGCGAAAGCGTTGGCCGATCTCGGGGGTGAGCACCCCCTGCCCCAGCAGGTCGAACACGCGCGCAACACCTGCCGTGCGCTCTTCGGCTGTCGCATAATAGTCGAACAGCTTCGGGCGTGTGACGAACAGCGAACCATGCTGGTTGAGCGCCGCCAGCTTCACGCCTTCCACCGGGCCGCTGGCGTTGCCGAAACTCACCACCAGTCCGCGCCGCGCGGTCGATCCGAGCGAGGCCTGCCAGGTCGCGGCGCCCACGCCGTCGAGCACCACCGGCACGCCCGCGCCGCCGGTGATCTCGCGCACCCGCGCCGCCACGTCCTCCTCGTGATAGAGGATCATGTGATCCGCGCCATGCGTCCGCGCGCGCTCGGCCTTCTCCGCCGAGCCGGCGGTGCCGATCACCGTCGCGCCGAGATGCTTGAGCCATTGCACCAGCAGCGTGCCGACACCGCCCGCCGCGGCGTGCACCAGCACCGTCCAGCCCGGCTGCACCTTCGCGCAGCGCTCGATCAGGAACTCCGCCGTGCATCCCTTGAGCAGCACCGCCGCCGCGACTTCCTCGGTAATAGCACCCGGCAGCTTGAACAGGCTCTCCGCCGCCACGTTGCGCTCGGTGGCATAGGCGCCGATCGCCGGACCAAAGGCCGCCACGCGGTCACCCGGCACGAAGCCCTCGACACCGGCTCCCACGGCGATCACTTCGCCCGCCGCCTCGACGCCGAGCCCGCTCGGCAGCGCGATCGGATAGAGCCCGCTGCGATGATAGGTGTCGATGAAATTCAGCCCCGCGGCGGCGGTGCGCATCCGCACTTCGCCCGGGCCGGGATCGGGCAGGTCCACCGCCACCCACTCGATCACCTCGGGTCCGCCCGTCCGCTCGATCCGTGCCGCATGTGCCATCGCCGGTCTCCTTCCTCGCGCCGATGTGGCGCTGCGATCGGTGGTTGCAAGCGGCGTGCGCGCCCGCCATCTAGCCCATACTCGAAATACGAAAGAGCAGAGGGCGAGGCATGCGCAGCTATCTGAAGCACTATATCGACGGCGCCTGGGTGGAGAGCGACGGCGGCACCCGTCACGAAGTGATCAACCCCGCGACCGAGGAAGCGGTCACCGAGATCACGCTCGGCAGCAACGCCGATGTCGACAAGGCGGTCGCGGCGGCGAAGGCGGCGTTCGAGACTTTTTCGCAGACTTCGGTCGACGAGCGCGTCGCGCTGATCGAGCGGATCATCACCGAATATCAGAAGCGCTCGGACGATCTCGCCCAGGCGATCGCGCTCGAGATGGGCTGCCCGATCTCGATGGCCAAGATGGCGCAGGTCGATGCGCGGATCGGCCACTGGAACGCCGCGATCAAGGCGCTCAAGGAATTCGAGTTCGAGGAGCGGATCGGCAATTCGGCCGTGGTCCACGAACCGATCGGCGTCGTCGCGCTGATCACGCCGTGGAACTGGCCGCTCAACCAGATCATCTCCAAGGTCGCGCCCGCGCTCGCGGCGGGCTGCACCATGGTGCTCAAGCCCTCGGAGGAAGCGCCGAGCTGCGCCGCGATTCTCGCCGAGGTGTTCGACGCGGCAGGCGTTCCCAAGGGAGTGTTCAATCTCGTCCAGGGCGACGGGCCGGGCGTCGGCACTGCGCTGTCGAAGCACAGGGATGTCGACATGGTCAGTTTCACCGGTTCGACTCGCGCCGGCATCATGGTCGCCAAGAACGCTGCCGACACGGTGAAGCGCGTGCATCAGGAGCTTGGCGGCAAGTCGCCCTCGCTGGTGCTCGAAGGCGCCGACATGGAAAAGGCCGTCAAGGGAACGCTGATGAGCGTGCTCGTGAACTCGGGCCAGAGCTGCATCGCCCCCACTCGCCTGCTCGTGCCCGCCGATCGGCAGGACGAGGCAGTCGCGATCGCCACGGCGATCATGAAGGGCACGCAAGTCGGCGATCCGATGGAGGAAGGTCGCCACATCGGTCCGCTGGTGAACCGGGCGCAATTCGAAAAGGTCCAGGATCTCATCAAGAAGGGCATGGAGGAAGGCGCCAAGCTCGAAGTCGGCGGCCCCGGCCGTCCGGCGGGCGTCGAAAGCGGCTATTATGTCAGCCCGACGCTGTTCAGCCATGTCACCAACGAAATGACGATCGCGCGCGAGGAGATCTTTGGTCCGGTCGTGACGATCATTCCCTACAAGGACGAGGCCGAAGGCGTGCGGATCGCCAATGATACCGACTATGGCCTTTCGGCGGTCGTCCACGGCCCGGCCGAAGCGACGAAGCGAGTCGCTCCCAAGCTGCGCGCCGGCATGGTCTATGTGAACGGCGGCCAGCCCGATCCGAACCTGCCCTTCGGCGGATACAAGCAATCGGGCAACGGCCGCGAGCACGGCAAGTTCGGCCTTGCCGAGTTCATGGAAGTGAAGTCGGTGCTCAACGCCTACGCCGAGGCCTGAGCACGGTAGGCGCGGCTCCGGCCGCGCCCCCTCCCCTCGGGCTCAGTCGAACAGATCGTCGAGGAACGAGCGCTTGCGCTTCTTGTAATAGCGCGGGTCATGGCCCCGGCTGCTCTCGTGGCGATAGTCGCCGCCGCCCCACGGGTTTGCCGAGGCGGGCGAGCGCGGTGGCTCGGACGGACGCGGCGGCTGCGGCATCTGCTGGGGCGCCATCTCCGCGGCACTGCGCTCAATGATCTTGTCGAGCTCGCCGCGATCGAGCCAGACGCCCCGGCAGGTGGGGCAATAGTCGATTTCGATGCCTTGGCGCTCGCTCATCGCCAGGCCGGTCTTGCAGACGGGGCATGGCATGGCCGCAACGGCTTCGGGGCTTCGCATTCGTCTCTCCTGTGCTTTTCGAGTGGTAGCTAGGCACGCGACCGCGGCCCCGCAATCACAGCGCGGGCCAGAACCACAGGATCAGCGGCGTTCCGGCGAGAAGCACCAGCACCGAAAGCGGGGCGCCCAACCGGGCATAGTCGCTGAAGCGATAGCCTCCCGGCCCCATCACCAGCGTGTTGCACTGGTGGCCGATGGGAGTGAGGAAGTCGCATCCCGCGCCCACCGCGGTCGCCATCAGGAACGGCTCGGGGCGGTAGCCCAGCCCGCTCGCGAAAGTGGCGGCGATCGGCGCCATCACCAGCACGGTGGCGGCATTGTTGAGGAACGGCGTCACTGCCATCGCCGCCCCCATGATCAGCATCACCGCGCCCCAGGGCGGCAGCACCGACGCCAGCGCCGAAAGCTGGTCGCCGATCAGCACGGTGGCGCCGGTGGTCCGCAGCGAATCGGATACCGGGATCAGCGCGCCGAGCATGATCAGGATCGGCCATTCGATGTGGCTGTAGGCCTCGCGGACCGGCAGGGCGCCGGTGATGACGACGAGCCCCGCCGCAGCGAAGAAGGCGACCGCCACCGGCACCAGCCCGGCCGCCGTCGCCGCCATCGCCGCCGCCAGGATGACGATCGGCAGCAGCCCGCGGCGGGCGCTGGTCCCCAGCCGAAGCGCGCGCTCCGCCAACGGCAGGCAGCCGAGGTCGCGCAGCCGTTCGGGCAGCAGTTCGAGCGGCCCCTGCAGCACGATCACGTCGCCGGCCGACAGCTGGATGTTGCCCAGCCGGCGCACCAGCCGCTCGCCCTGCCGCGAGACCGCGATCAGGTTCACGCCGAACACGTCGCGCAATTGCATGCGGCTGGCGGTGCGATCGACCAGCGGGCTGTCGGTGCCGATCACTGCCTCGATCACGCCGATGTCGGCGGTGTCGCCGCCCGCCAGCGTCTCGCGGCCCTCGAGCTCAAGCCGGTCGCCGGCGATCACCCGTTCCAGGCTGTCCGGCGATCCGCCGAGGATCAGGATGTCTTCGCGGTGGAGGACGGTGTCGGGGAACGGCGCGCTGCGCACCCCGCTGCGGATCAGGTTGGTGATGGTGATCTCGTGATCGTGGCGCTCGATGAACTCGGCAACCGTCTCGTCGATCGCCGGCGACTTGGGGCCGATCCGCGCCTCGGTAACATAATCCTGGATATCGAGCGCCTCGCCCAGCGTCGGCGCCGCACGCCGATCGCTCGGCAGCAGGCGATAGCCGAACCGCAGGAACACGAGCCCCATGATGGTAAGTCCCAGCCCGACCGGCAGATAGTCGAACATGCCGAACGGCTCGCCCGTCATTTCCTCGCGAACGCTGGAAACGATGATGTTGGGCGAAGTGCCGATCAGCGTCATCAGCCCGCCCAGCAGCGACGCGAACGACATCGGCATCAGGAACACCGATGGCGAGGTGTTCGATTTCTTCGCCATCTGGAACGCGACCGGGATCAGCATCGCGACCGCGCCGATGTTCTTTACCAGCGCCGAGGCGAAGCCCACACTGCCGGTCAGCACCATCAGCTGGGTGCTCACCTTGGTGGTGCGCCGCTGGATCAACAGCATCAGCCGCTCGATCGCGCCCGATCGCTGGACCGCGCCCGAAAGCACCAGCGCCGATCCGACGATGATCACGATGTCGTCCGAAAAGCCGCGAAACGCCTCCTCCGGCGAGACGACTCCCACGGCAAGCGCCGCCAACAGCGCCATGACCGCAACCAGATCGTAGCGAAACCGCCCCCAGACGAACAAACCCATCATGGCCGTCAGCACCGCGACCGAGAGCATCTGGGGAAGCGTCATTCGGCCTCGGTGTGCATGGAGGAAGGCTCTTGAACTCGCGAAGCGGCTTCAAGGTCCGCAACCGCTTCGCGCAGTGCGTCGCCGTCACGTCCGCCGGGCGCGGGAGACCAGCTAGCGGGAAAGCGGCGGCGCGATCAAGCGCTACGCCGCGGGTGCGCCGTCAGTGAATCGCTCCCACCGGCCGCTCGCTCGCCAGCAGCACGATCAGCCGCTCGATCTGGCGCCAGCGGCAGAAGTGAATGTGGTTGCCGAGATCGCGGCTGCGGTCGGCGCGCGCCGCCGCCTGGAAACCCGCATCGTCGCCATACAGGCGGATGAGTTCGGCAGCGTCCGAAACCTCGGCGCGGTCGGCGAGATAAGGCAACTGCTCCATCTGTACTCCACATACTGGCCGCAACGGCGCCGTCTTCTACTCAAGCTCCGTGCCAATCGAATTGGATCGGCAGGATACGCCGCATCCGAAGGTTAATGCCGTCGACTACCCGGGAGCCCGCCCGTACCACCTATCCCGGAGCGGGACAGTGGCGTCCCAGCGCAGGACATGGCAGAGGCATCCCATGACAGTCGAACCCAAGCGCAACCCAAAGGCGGGCGGATCGCTGATTGCGCTCTCCACCCTTGCCGGCGCCGCGATCGGATTCTGGCAAGGCGAGCCCTCGCTCGGCGTAGTGCTGGGCGCGATCTTTGGTGTCGCCTTGGCGGCAATCGTGTGGCTGGTGGACAAGCGCCGGGCCGGCTGATGGCCGCTTAGACCAGCGCCCGGCTGAGCCACACCACCCGGCCGACGACGTCCACTTCGGCAGCCGGGTGGAGGCGCGGAGACGGCGCTTCCGGATTATCGCTGGCAATCTCGATCGTATCTCCCAGCAACCGCAGCCGCTTCACCTGAACGCCAGCCGGGCCGCGGAGCACGAACAGCGCAGCGCGCGATCCAGGCCGCCGCCGATCGCCGTCGATCAAGATCGCATCGCCATCCGCTAGCGTCGGCTCCATCGAGCTTCCTTCCACTCGAATCATCGAGGCTGCCGCAGCGCGCACGCCCAAGCGGCGCAGCAGTGCAGGATCGAGTGCCATTTGCCGCACGGCGCCATCGTCGGCGATGCGCCCCGGTCCGGCCGAGGCGCCGATGTCGAGCCGCGGCACGGGCACCAGCTCGGCTGCATCCGGCCCGCCGAGCACGGCGCCGGCGACGCCGAAATAGCGCGCCAGCAGAGTGCGATCGCGCTCGTCGAGCCGCCGTGGCGATCCGCGCTTCACGAATTGCTGTAAATAGGCCGCGTTGCGGCCGAGCATGCGCGACAATGCCGCGTAGCTCTCGCCACGCTCGGCGATCAGCGCCTCCAGGGCGGCCCGCGCAGCTGTTTCATCCATCGCGATTCCGTAGCCGTAGGAAATTTCCTAGACAAGTAGGATTTCACGGAACAGACAATGAACATTCACGGCGACTCGGGAGGAATCGGCAGATGTCTGTGCTGCCCAAGGTTGAGCGTTTCCTGCGGATGAGGGAGATGTCTGCGACGAAGTTCGGGAGGCTCGCGGTCCGCGACCCACGGCTGGTGCGCGACCTGCGAAACGGACGCGAACCGCGCGCCGCGATGGTGGCGCGGATCGAAGCGTTTATCGCGCTCCATGGAGATGCGCGATGAGCCGCGGTCCGGACGCAGCAACACTGCTCGAGCGGGCGCTGCTGGCCAGCGCGGTGACGGCGAACTGCCCCGTGCGGGTGTGCGAATCCGACTGGACCCGCTGGGCGAGCGCGACGTTCACGGGCGCCCGTCACATGCTCAAACTGGCGGCGACGCCCGGGGATGCGCTCTCTCGATGGCTTGCCGCTCTTCCGGAGGCGGAGTTCGCCTTGCGCGGCCACCTCCTCGCCGACCTCACGATCGAACGGTTGGTGCGAAACGACGAGGAAGCGTTCGTGTTTCTCGAAGTGCTGACGGTGGAGGAGCGTTAGCGCCTCACGCGCGCCGCGCGAGGTTGCGCAACGTGACGAGCGCTTCCTGCAGGCCATGCTCGGGATCGCGCTGCGGCTGCTCGACGCCACTGGCGAGGCCCCGGCGGACCACTCCCTTCTCGAGCCGATCGAGCAAGGCGTGCACCGTCGCTTCGGTTTCGGGGCGCGTGATCGGCGCTTCCTGCGATATGGGCGCCGGTGCTGGCGGCGGCGGCGCGACGTTGCGCGCGGGAGGAGTGAGCTCGAACGTCTCGAAACGCTCGCTCGGCGTAAAGACGGGCGGACGCGGCGGCAATGCCGAGCGCTTCAACGGCAACACGGACGAGGGCGCCGGCACCGGCGATTCGCGAATGGCGCCGGGGTCGAAGGCGGAAAGCGGCTGGTTCAGATCCTGCGGCAACTCCGCCTCGGCAGGAGTCGGCGGCGTCTGCTCCGGATCGTCGGCAACAGCGGCGTTGGGGAGCGGTTCGCTCAACACCAGCTCGGTTTCGAAGACTTCCTCCGCCTCGCCGTCCGTCAGTGGCTCGTCGCCGCGGCGCAGGCGCGCATGCACCTCAAGAAACGGCGGGCCGAGATCGCGGGTTGCGCGCAGCGGCGGCCGCGGCGGCGCGTCCGGATGCGCATCGGCGCGACGGACGACGGGTGCCGCGTCGTTGCGATCGACCCGCTTGCCGATGACAATCGCCCGCCCCCCCAGCAACAGGAACAGCGCGAACCAGGTGACGAGCGCCACCAGACTCCCGGCGCCAGCAGCGACCAGAAGGCGCGCCGTCATCCCGAGCGGCGGTTCGGCGGCAGCAACGACCGCTGCGATCCCGCTGTCGATCACCGTGCTCTCCAGTACCGGAGTCGGCATCAGCGCGAATCCCGCCGCCGAGGCGAGGCCGAGGAAGGCAGCTGCAAGTGGGGCGATCGGGATGTTCATGCCTGGACCGGGGAGGGGCGCGACCTTGTGGATGCTCTCGCTCCTCCTTGTGCGATGATTTGGTAAACAGAATCATACCGGGCGACATTTCGCGCCCAGTCGCGCTCGGTCTCGACAAACGCCCGCGCTCGCGCCCGGCGCGCCTCCCACTCGGCGCGATCGTTGAACAATGCGGCCACGGAGTCGGCCAGCGCGTGCGAATCGTCCGGCGCGAACAACGTTCCGGTCTCTCCGTCGCCGATCAACTCACGATGCCCGCCCACGTTGGAAGCCGCCACCAGCCGCCCCTGCGCCATCGCCTCGAGCGGCTTGAGCGGCGTGACCAGCTCCGTCAGCCGCATCGCCTTGCGCGGATAGACCAGCACGTCGATCAGGCTGTAGTAGCGCTCGACCGCATCGTGCGGCACCCGGCCGGCAAAGCGGATATGATCGGCCACGGGCGAGGCCGCGGCCTGCCCTCGCAGCGCGTCCTCGGCAGGGCCGCCGCCGACGAGCAGCAGCTGCATGCGCGGACGCTTCGCCACCAGCGCGGGCATCGCCGCGATCAGCCCGTCGAGTCCCTCATAATCATAGAAGCTGCCGATGAAGCCGATCGTCTCTTCGCCGAGCCCGATTTCCGCGGCCAGTGCCGCATCCCGCGGCGCGGGGGCGCCGAACAGAGTCATGTCCACGCCGTTGGGCGACACGAGAATCTTCTCGTCCGGAATGCCGCGCGCGATCAGGTCGCGGCGCAGGCCGTCGCAGATCACGGCGACCGCGTCCGCCTGGCGCACGGCCCAGCTCTCGAGCGCTCGCGTGACTCGATAGCGCGGCGAGCCTTCCCGGCCGGTGCCGTTCCCCACCGCCGCATCTTCCCAGAAGGCACGGATTTCATAGAGCAGCGGCAGCTTCAGCGAACGCCGCGCCTGCAAAGCAGCCAATGCGTCCAGCACTGGCGAATGGGCGTGGAGCACATCCGGCCGCCACGCCTCGGCCACCTCCTTGATCCGGCCGGCAAAGCGGCTCACTTCGCGCCACTCGCGAAGCGGCGTCGGCGCCGGCGCGATCGGGGGCGTTCGGAAAAAGTGCAGGCCATCGACGACTTCGTGTTCCGCCTCGGCCGCTCCGTGGCGGGGGCCGGTCACGGCCGCCACTTCGATCCCGCGCGCTGCCTGCGCCTTCAGGATTGCGCGCGTGCGAAACGCATAGCCGCTGTGGAGCGGCAGGCCGTGGTCCAGAACGTGGAGGATGCGCATGCGGCTTCCCTGCCACGGCATCGCTTAACGACGCGTCAACCGCAGCGGGTTAGAGCCGGTTGCGACGCACTGCGCCAATGGAAGGCCCCGGCCCATGATCGACAATTTCGCGCTTGGGCTCACCCATGGGTTGATGCTGCTAGCGGCATGGCAGCTGCTGCGGCGGCCGGATCTCGATCACGAGCCTTCCCCTCGCGACGAGGAAGAAGCCGCTCGCGCCCGCAAGGGGCGCTTCGGTGCGTGACTTCGCCTTCATCGGCTTCCTCGTGGCGTTGTTCGCCATGGGGTTCCGCAAGCCCTTTCTGTTCGTGCTTGCCTATGTCTATATCGACGTGGTCTCGCCGCAGCGGCTGAGTTACCTGCTGCTCAACTCGCTTCCGATCTCGCTGATCGCGGTCGGGCTGGCGGTGGTCGGGTGGCTGGCGATCGACGACAAGCGCGACGTGCGAGTCGCGCCGCGCCAGATTCTCCTGCTGCTGCTGCTCGTCTATTGCTGGTACACTACCGGAAACGCCGATTTCCCCATCGAAGCCCAGTATAAATGGGAATGGGTATGGAAGGCGCTCGCATTCGCGATCTTCCTGCCGCTCACGCTGCGCACGAAGCTGCGGATCGAGGCGCTGCTGCTCTTCATGGTCCTGTCGGCCGCGTCGATCATCATCGTCGGCGGCATCAAGACCGCGGCGGGCGGCGGCGGTTATGGCGAATTGCACCTGATGGTGAACAATAACAGCGGTCTTTACGAAAGCAGCACCATCGCCACCGTTGCGATCTGCATCGTTCCGCTGATCCTCTGGTTCGCCCGCTTCGGCACGGTCTTTCCGCCGGACTGGCGCGTGAAGACCTTCGCCTATGCGCTCGTATTCGCCTGCCTGCTGATCCCGGTGGGCACGTCGGCCCGCACGGGATTGGTGTGCATCGGCGTCCTCGCGATCCTGATGCTGCGGGATGCCAAGCGGCGGCTGCTCTACCTGATCGGCATCGGAACGTTGGGCCTCGCAGCGATCCCCTTGCTTCCGTCGAGCTTCACCGAGCGAATGGGGACGATCAAGGAGTATCGCGCCGACGCGTCCGCTTCCACGCGGCTGGCGGTCTGGCAGTGGACGATCGACTATGTGAAGCTCCACCCGATGGGCGGCGGCTTCGAGGCCTATCGCCAGAATCACATCCGCTACGACCGGGTGATGGTGGAGGGCGACGAGAACAACGCGACCGTCGAACGCGCGCTCGAAGTGGACAAGGCCCGCGCCTATCACAGCGCCTATTTCGAGATGTTGGGCGAACAGGGCTATCCGGGGTTGCTCCTGTGGCTGCTGATCAACCTCGGGGGCCTCTTCCGGATGGAAGTGCTCCGGCAGCGCTACCGCAAGAGCAACGATCCGGCAGATGCCTGGATCGCGCCGCTGGCGACCGCGCTCCAGCACGGCCACGCAATCTACATGGTCGGCGCCGCCTTTGTGGGCATCGCCTTCCAGCCCTTCATCTTCATGCTGGTCGGCGCTCAGATTGGGCTCGACACCTATTGCACACGCAAGAGGGCCGAAACGTCGTGGCGGCCGATCCGGCGCCAGCCGAAGCCCACGCTCGAACCGGCCGCCTGAGCGCTCACTCCGCCGCGGCCGCGGTCGTTTCCTGCTCAAGCGCGTCGATCAGGGTGCGCGTGAAGACCGGGATGTCGTCGGGGTTGCGGCTGGTGATCAGGTTGCCGTCCACCACCACCTGCTCGTCGAGCACGGTCGCGCCGGCGTTGGCGAGGTCGGTGCGCACCGAAGGCCAGCTGGTCAGCCGCCGCCCCTCGACGACGTCCGCCTCCACGAGCAGCCAGGGAGCGTGGCAGATGGCCGCCACCAGCTTCTCGTCGTCCATGAACTCCTGCACGATCTCGACGACGCGATCGTTCATCCGCAGCTTGTCGGGATTGCCGACGCCGCCGGGCAGCAACAGCGCGTCGAACTGCGCGGTGTCGACCTCGTCCACGGTCGTGTCCGGCGTGATGCTCTCGCCCTTTTCGCCGCCCTGCTCGCCTGTGATCGGATCGGTCTTCAGCGACGCCAGCGTCACCTGCGCGCCCGCGTCGAGCAGCGACTGACGCGGCTGCATCAGCTCCGATTGTTCGAAGCCGTCGGTGGCGAGGATCAGCACGCGGCAGTCGGAAAGGTCGGCCATCTGAATTTCTCCTGATATCGGAATACCCTGTCGCCGCGGCCAACCCGCCTGACCGGGTGCGGGTTCCGGAACGAAGCGACAGGCCGCGCATTCTGTGCGGCACTGCGAAGGGAGCCCCATGCCGCCGACCAAGCTGATGTATGTCGACGACCAGAAACCGGGGATCACGCGGCGCAAGGTACGGCACGGATGGGGCTATTGGGATCCGCAGGGCAAGCGCATCACCGATCGCGAAGAGATCGATCGGTTGAATGCGATCGGCCTGCCGCCCGCCTATACCGACGCCTGGTTCTGCCCCGATCCGCGCGGGCACCTTCAGGCGATCGGCTATGACGACAAGGGCCGCAAGCAGTATCGCTACCACTCCGATTTCCGCGAGGCGCAGGAAGCGGCGAAATATGATCGCTGCGCCCGGTTCGGCGAGCGATTGCCCAAGCTTCGCCGACAGGTCGAAAGCGATCTGCGTAAGCGCCGCCACTGCCGCTCGAAAGCCGTCGCTGCGGTGGTTCGGCTGCTCGATCTCGGCCAGCTCCGAGTCGGCAACGAAGGCTACGCCCGCGCCAACAAGAGCTTCGGTGCGACCACGTTGCGCAAGCACCATGCCGAAGTGACGGGCAAGAAGCTCCAGCTTCAGTTTCGCGCCAAGTCCGGCAAGCTGCGCGACATGACGATCAGCGACGGCAGCCTCAGCCGCTTCGTGAAACGGTGCCAGGATCTGCCGGGCCAGCATCTCTTCGGATGGCTGGACGAAGACGGCGAGGCACATCCGGTGACGTCGACCGACGTCAACGCCTATATCCACGAGGCGATGGGCGAAGAGTTCACCGCCAAGCATTTCCGCACCTGGGGCGCGAGCGTTCTGGCGTTCGAGGCGCTTGCGATGGCGGAGCAGCCGATCAGCCTCAAGACGATGCTCGAACCCGTCACCGAGGCGCTCGGAAACACGCCCGCCATTGCACGCAAATCCTACGTCCATCCGCGGCTGGTCGGGCTTGCGAAGGACAAATCGGCGCAAACCGCCTTCCGCGCCGAGTTGCGTTTGCCGCGCACCACCCGCTATCTCAGCCGGGTCGAGCGCGGCCTGATCGCCTTTCTCGATGCCGAGGAAGCGGCCGACGCCGCCCCTGCCCAGGCAGCCTGACGACGAGGATCATGAGCAATAATCAAGCGGCAGCCGCTGCCACCGACGGCAACAGCTTCGACACGAGCGAGCTGCAGGCGAGTGCGCAGGAATTCGCGCTTACCAGCGTGAGCTGGCTGCAACTCCACTGGCTCGAGGTCCTGATCGCGATCGGAGTCGCCGCAGCGATCGTGGCGCTGCTCCATCTGGTGCGCCACTGGGGCGTGAAGCTGTGCGAGAAGACCCCCGGCATCACCGGCTGGGGCTCGATCTTCGGCAAGGCGATCGCCAAGACGGGCAACTTCTTCATCATCATGGTCGCCGCCCGGCTGGTGGTCGGCTATGCCGCCGCGCCGCCCGCGATCGCCGCGACCGTCGACTTCCTCTTCACGGTCGCCGCCGTGTTCCAGGCCGCGATCTGGGCCCGCGAGATCATCCTGGGCTTCGTCGAGCTGCGGACCGAAGGCGAGACCTATCAGGCCGAATCGCTGGCGACGGCGCTCGACTTGATCCGCGTGCTGGTCACAGTAGCGCTGTTCGCGATCGCGCTGATCGTCGTCCTGTCGAATCTGGGCGTCAACGTGACGGGTCTCGTCGCCGGCCTCGGCGTCGGCGGCATCGCGATCGGCCTTGCCGCGCAGGGCATCTTCGCCGATCTCTTCGCCGCGCTGTCGATCATCTTCGATAAGCCGTTCAAGCGCGGCGACAGCGTTTCCTACGACACAACCACCGGCAATATCGAGGCGATCGGGCTGAAGTCCACGCGCATCCGCGCCTTTACCGGCGAGGAGCTGATCATCTCGAACCGCAATCTCCTCGACAAGGAGATCACCAACAACACGCTGCGCAGCCACCGCCGCGCGAAATTCGCGATCGGCGTCGTCTATCAGACCACGCCCGAAGTGGCCGCGCGCATTCCAGCGATCCTCCAGGAAGTGGTCGAGAGCTGCGATCGAATCTTCGTGCGCTGCGGCTTCGTCGGCTTCGGAGCCTCGAGCCTCGACTTCGAACTCGAATTCGACAGCGAGGGCCCCGATTACGTGGCCTTCTACGACGGACGCACCGTGGTGGGAATCGCAATTCACAAGCGTTTCCGCGACGAAGGCATCGAGATCGCCTATCCGACGCAGACGACGTTCACTGCCGCGCCCGACGGCACGATGGTGCTGCCCTATCCTCAGGTGCAGCCGGTGATCGGCGTGGAAGGAACCCATGTCTCACGGGACGAGCCGAGGGACGGCTCGCCCACCTGATCGTTCCGGCCACTCCCTCCCCGCCGCAGGGAGCGCCCGAGTTTCAGATGCCCCCTTCGTCCAGGCTCAGGAGCGTCGCGTTGCCGCCGGCGCTGGTCGTGTCGATCGAGATCGCCCGTTCCGAGCAGAAGCGCGGCAGATAGTTCGGCCCGCCGGCCTTCGGCCCGGTGCCCGACAGACCCTCGCCGCCGAACGGCTGCGAGCCCACGATCGCGCCGATCATCGACCGGTTGACGTAGATGTTGCCGATCTTCGCGCGCTTTTCCATCACATCCGCCCGGCGCGCGATGCGGCTGTGCAGCCCCATGGTGAGGCCGAACTTCTTGGCGTTGATGCGGTCGATCGTCTCTTCGAGTTTGCCCTTCTGCCATGTCGCGACATGGACGATCGGTCCGAACCATTCCTTGTCGAGGTCCTCGATCGAATCGAGGCCGATCAGGGTCGGCGGCACGAACAGCCCCTCGTCGGGCACTTTGGCCGTCGCCAGCCAACGCGCCCGCTGGGTCTCGCGATAGCCCATCAGCTTGTCATAGGCGGGGCGATCGATCACCGGACCGACGTCGGTCGCCGGATCGCCGGGATCGCCGACGCGAAGCAGCGCCATCGCACCGGCAATCATCTCGAGCATCGAATCGGCGACTTCCTCCTGCACCACCAGCATGCGCATCGCCGAACAACGCTGCCCCGCCGAACGGAAGCCCGACGTGAGCACGTCCGCCACGACCTGCTCGGGCAGCGCCGTCGAATCGACGATCATGCAATTGATACCGCCGGTTTCGGCGATGAATGGGATGATCGGCCGATCCTCGTCCACCAGCAGCGTGTGCGCGATCCGCTTCGCGGTGCCGGTCGAGCCGGTGAAGGCGACCCCGGCAATCCGCGTATCGGATACGAGCTCGGCGCCGACCTCGGCGCCGCCGGGCACGAGGATGAAGGCGTCGCTCGGCACGCCCGCCTGATGGGCAAGCGCCACGGCGCGCTCGGCGATCAGCGGCGTCTGCGGCGCGGGCTTCGCGACCACCGTGTTGCCGGTCACCAGCGCAGCGACGTTCTGGCCGACGAAGATCGCGAGCGGGAAGTTCCACGGGCTCACGGTCGCCCAGGTGCCGCGGCCTTCCATCCGCAGCTCATTATGCTCCCCGGTCGGACCGGGAAGGATGCGGGGCTTGAGGTCGCTGCGCGCCTGATACGCATAATAGCGGCAGAAATCCGCAGCTTCGCGCACTTCGCCGATCGCGTCGGGAATCGATTTGAACGCTTCCTTGACGCACAGCGCCATCAGCTCGATGCGATGCTCCTCGAGCAGATCGGCGTAGCGCTCCAGGATCGTCGCGCGCTCCTCTATCGAGCGGGCGTCCCACGTCGGGAACGCTGCCTGCGCCCGCGTGATCGCCTCGTGCACTTCGTTGTCGGGCGTGCGCCACGCCTCCAGCGCGCGCTTGGCGCGGCCGGTGGCGTGGAGCGGATCGGCGTGGACCGCATCGACTCCACGATTGTCGACCGGCACCGCCTCGATCGCGGCGGCAGTGTCGAGCAACGTCGCGCGGTCGTCGAGATCGATGCCGCGGCTATTGCGCCAATTGCCCATGATCTCGACAGGCAACGGAATCCGCGGATGCCGCGTGCCGCCGACCGACTCGACATACTCGACCGGATCCTCGAGCAGCTCGGCCTCGCTCGTGCTCTCGTCAGCCAGCTGGTGGACGAAGCTGGTGTTCGCGCCGTTCTCGAGCAGCCGGCGCACGAGATAGGCGAGCAGATCCTTGTGCCCGCCCACCGGCGCGTAGATGCGGCACTGGTAGCCGTGCTCGCGCACCAGCCGTTCGTAGAGCCCCTCGCCCATGCCATGGAGCCGCTGAAACTCGAAGTCGCGCCGGTCGCCCGCCCATTCGAGGATCGTGGCAACGGTGAGCGCATTGTGGCTGGCGAACGCCGGGGTGAGGTTCTTCGCGTCCAGCAGGTCGCGTGCGCAGGCAAGATAGCTCACGTCGGTCGCGCTCTTGCGCGTGTACACCGGATACTCGTCGAGCCCCTCGACCTGTGCCCGCTTGATCTCGGTATCCCAATAGGCGCCCTTCACCAGCCGCACGTTGAGCGGCCGGCCGAGCGCGTCGGCCCAGGCGACCACTGCACGGGCGCGCTTGTTGTACGCCTGAATCACCATGCCGAACCGGTCCCAGCCGCGGATCTCCGGCCGCTTCGCCACTGCCTCGATCACGTCGAGGCTCATGCCGAGCCGGTTGTCCTCCTCGGCGTCGACGGTGAGCGCGATATTGTACCGCGCCGCCTCGGACGCGAGCTGCGCGAGCAGATCCACCAGCTCGGGAACGCAGCGGTCGTACTGCGTCACTTCGTAGCGCGGGTGCAGTGCCGAGAGCTTTACCGAAACCGAATGGCCCGCTTCGGGATTACGACCGACGGCGACGATCGCGCGGTGATAGGCCTCGTAGAAGCGCTCGGCATCCGCCTTCGTCCGCGCCGCTTCGCCCAGCATGTCGAAGCTGGCCGTGAAGCCGCGATTCTCGCGCCGCGTCATCCGCTTCATCGCCTCGTCGATGGTCCGGCCCATGACGAAGACCTCGCCCATCATCCGCATCGCGGCGCCCACGCCCTGGCGCACGAAGGGCTCACCGGCACGGGCGAGCAGCCGGCGGAGCGGTCCGCCCTCCGCCTCGCCCACCAGTGCCCGAGTCATCACCAGGCCCCAGGTGGCGCTGTTGACCAGCGTGGAGTTCGACTTGCCGGCATGCGCGCGCCAAGCGCCCTCGCCAAGCTTGTCGGCGATCAGCGCGTCGGCAGTGACGGCGTCGGGAACGCGCAGATAGGCTTCCGCGAGCGACATCAGCGCGACGCCTTCGGTCGTGCTCAGCTGATATTCCTGAAGGAACTGGTTCACCCAGCCGCGATCATGCGCTTCGCGCAGATCGCGGATCAATTCGCGCGCCCGGCCAACGATTCGAGCGCGGGCGACCGAATCGGTGCGAGCACGCTCGAGAAGCGGTTTTAGAACTTCGGGTTCGGGTGCGCGGTGCAGTTTCGCCATGGTCTGGCGGGCCGCGGACGGTACGTCCATCGTGGTTTCCATCTTCGAGTTGGCGTGAGGCTTGCGGGAGAACGGCCTGGGCCCCTATCTGGTGCCCAGCGCTAGGCGAAAGCGATCGCAGGGGAAAGACCAGTGTCGACGATCACGATTCAGGAACTCGCGGAAACGATCGGCACCGAGCGGGTGTCCGACTGGGTCGAAGTCACGCAGGAGATGATCGACACGTTCGCCGACGCGACCGGCGATCACCAGTTCATCCATGTCGACCCCGAGCGGGCGAAAATGACTCCGTTCGGAGGCACGATCGCACACGGCTTCCTCACCCTGTCGCTCATGCCGATGCTGTCGGCCAGGACCGAGCAGCCCCAGGTCGAGGGCCTCAAGATGGGCGTGAACTATGGCGGCAACAAATGCCGCTTCCTCACCCCGGTACGATCGGGCTCGCGCGTGCGCGGCCGTTTCAAGCTGCTCAGCCTCGACGAGAAGCGTCCCGGCCAGTGGCAACAGACCACCGAATACACGCTCGAGATCGAAGGTAGCGAAAAGCCCGCCCTGATCGCCGAGTGGGTCGCCATTCTGTTCGTTTGATCCCAGCACCCCTCCGTTTCGGAGGGTAGAAAGAATGAGAGGAATTTCCATGCGCTCCGCAGTCATCGTCTCCACTGCCCGTACTCCGATCGGTCGCGCCTATCGCGGTGCGTTCAACGCCCTGCCCGGGCCCACGCTGGCCAGCCACGCGATCAAGGCCGCGGTCGAGCGCGCCGGGATTGAAGGCGGCGAAGTCTCCGACGTCGTCTGGGGCGCCGCGCTCCAGCAGGGCAGCCAGGCGCCGAACATCGCCCGCCTCGCGCTGCTGCGGGCCGGCCTGCCGGTCGAAGTGCCGGGCATGTCCGTCGATCGGCAGTGCGCATCGGGCCTGATGGCGATCGCCACTGCCGCCAAGCAGATCATCACCGACAATATGGACGTGACGATCGGCGGCGGCGCCGAATCGATCAGCACCGTCCAGACTCCCGAGATGCGCGTCGCCCCCGATCCCGAACTGATCGCGATGCAGAACGACACCTATATGCCGATGCTGCAGACGGCCGAGGTCGTCGCCAGCCGGTACGGCATCAGCCGCGAGCGTCAGGATGCGTACAGCCTCCAGTCGCAGCAGCGCACGGCGGCCGCCCAGGCCGCCGGCAAGTTCGACGACGAGATCATCCCCGTCACCGCGACGATGAACGTGATGAACAAGGAGACCAAGGAAGTCTCCCAAAAGGAAGTCACGCTCGCCAAGGACGAGGGCAACCGCCCCGAAACCACGCTCGAGGGTCTGACCGGCCTCAACCCCGTCGTTCCCGGCGGCACGATCACCGCAGGCAATGCCAGCCAGCTCTCCGACGGCAGCTCGGCCTGTGTGCTGATGGAGGAAAAGATCGCCAGCCAGCGCGGTCTGACGCCGCTGGGCCGCTATGTCGGCATGGCCGTGGCGGGGACGAAGCCCGACGAGATGGGGATCGGCCCGATCTATGCGATCCCCAAGCTGCTCGAGCGCTTCAACCTCAAGATCGACGACATCGGCCTCTGGGAACTCAACGAAGCCTTCGCGGTGCAGGTTCTCTATTGCCAGGACAAGCTGGGCATCCCGGGCGAACTGATGAACGTCAACGGCGGCTCGATCTCGATCGGCCACCCCTACGGCATGTCCGGCGCCCGCATGACGGGCCACGCTCTCATCGAAGGCAAGCGCCGCGGCGCCAAATATGTCGTCGTCACCATGTGCGTGGGTGGCGGCATGGGCGCGGCCGGGCTTTTCGAGGTTCTTTGAACCGCTTGACGGGGGCGTGGCCGCGCGTCACGCTCCCGTCATGATCGCCGCCGAACTCCGCAGGACCGGACAGGCACTGGCGCTCGGGCTGCGCCCGTTCCGTGACGTCATGCATCTGCGCGGCCGCGCTACCCGAACCGAATTCTGGTGTTATCTCTTCGTTGCGCAGCTGGTCGGGGCCGCGGCCATCGAAGCGCTCGCAGGATCGCAGGGCGCGC
Organism: Sphingosinithalassobacter sp. LHW66-3; assembly: GCF_050703275.1. Classification (GTDB taxonomy): domain Bacteria; phylum Pseudomonadota; class Alphaproteobacteria; order Sphingomonadales; family Sphingomonadaceae; genus Sphingomonas. The sequence continues at coordinate 2,960,294 of NZ_CP193482.1, read as the reverse complement.
CGCTGCTCGCGGTGTTGCTGGCGCTTCCGCTGTTCGCGCTCTCGGCGCGCCGGCTGCACGACATCGGCCTGCCCGGCTGGCCGGGGCCGCTGCTGGTCGGTGCCTTTCTGATCGTCCCGCTTCGCTCGTTCGAGCCCGGCTGGTATCAATCCTCCACCGAACTGGCAGCCGGTGGGCTCTGCGCGCTGGCGCTGCTCGTCGTCGCGCTTCGGTCGTCACGCCCGGACGGCGACCGCTTCGGCCCGGACCCGCGCCTGCACGACCGTTTCGATCCGCGGCACATCTGATCGGAAACTGCGCGCCGCCTGATCGTTCTCCCTCCGAACACACCGAAAACGGAGGAAAAGAATGGCAGACAAGACCGAGATCAAAAAGGATTTCTGGAAAAAGCTGGCCGACAGCCCCTTCATGATGGTCGGTCTGATGGACGGCCAGCACCACGAGCCGCTGACTGCGCAGCTCGACGAGGATCAGGTCGACACCATCTTCTTCTTCATCGGCAAGGACAATCGCGCGGCCAAGGGCGGCAAGGCGATGGCGCAGTTCGTATCCAAGGGGCATGATTTCTTCGCCTGCCTCTCCGGAAGCGCGCGCCTCGACACCGACCGGGCGATGATCGACAAGCTGTGGGACAAGCAGGTCGAGGCCTGGTTCCCCAAGGGCAAGGACGATCCGAACCTCGCGCTGCTGCGCTTCGACATCGACACGGCGGAGATGTGGGAAAGCGACGTTTCCATGACCGGCAGGGTGAAGATGCTGTTCGGCGGTACGATCCGTTCGGACGAGAGCGGCAGCCATGCCAAGGTGGCGACGACCGCCGAAGGCACGCCCGCTTGACGCGACGACGGCCCCACGCGATGGCAAGCGCATGGGGCCGTCGCTAGCACATCGCATTCGAGTCGAGGCGCATGCGGTCTGGCTTGCCGTCCGCGACCGGCGCACGCCGCTCCACGCCCGGCTGTTCGGCCTGCTGATCGCCGCCTACGCGCTTTCGCCGATCGACCTCATCCCCGATTTCGTCCCGATTCTGGGCCTGCTCGACGAAGCGGTGCTGATCCCGCTTGGGGTCTGGGTCTTCGAGAAAATGGTTCCCCCAGCGCTGCTCGCCGAGCACCGCGCCCATGCGGAGCGCGCTTCGGACCGGCCGATCGCCTGGGGCGGGATCCTGATCGTCGGGGCGCTATGGGCGCTCGGCGCCTGGGCGGTCTGGACAGCCGCTGTCCACCTCTACGACTGAGCCCGGCGTCGAACGATGACCGCCTGGTTCAGCTGTCGTGCGCAGTGATCCACTGCTCGACCACCGGCGCGATTCGGGTTCGCCATTTCGACCCGTTGAAGATGCCATAATGGCCGACGCTCTTCGCCATGTGATACTGCTTCATGGCATCGGGCAGGTTGGTCGCGAGTGTCAGCGCCGCTTTCGTCTGGCCTAGCCCGGAGATGTCGTCGCGCTCGCCTTCGATCGCCAGCAGCGCGATGTCGGTGATCGCACCGGGATCGACCGGCCGGCCACGGTGCGTCATTTCGCCCTTGGGCAAGGCGTGATGCTGGAACACGACGTCGATCGTCTGAAGATAGAATTCGGCGGTCATGTCGCTCACCGAACGATATTCGTCGTAGAAATCCATCGTCGCCTCGGCGCTCTCGCCGTCGCCCTGAACGAGGTGCTTGAACATCTCCCAGTGGCTGATCATGTGATTGCCGAGGTTCATCGACATGAAGCCCGCGAGCTGCAGAAAGCCCGGATACACCTGCCGTCCCGCGCCCGGATAGAGCATCGGCACGGTGGCGATCACATTCTGTTCGAACCAGGCATGCGGCCGCTCGGTCGCGAGCGTGTTGACGGCGGTCGGCGCCTCGCGCGTGTCGATCGGGCCGCCCATCAGGGTGAGCGTCTTCGGGCGGCAGGGATGGTTGTCCGCACTCATCAGCGCCGCGGCGGCATAGACCGGCACCGACGGCTGGCACACCGCCAGCACATGCGCACCCGGGCCGATCTTCTCCAGAAACGCAACGACATAATCTACATAGTCGTCGAGATCGAAGCGTCCCTCGGAAAGCGGCACCAGCTTCGCGTCGCGCCAGTCGGTGACGTACACGTCGGCAAAGGGGAGCATCCGCTCGACCGTGCCGCGCAGCAGCGTCGCGAAGTGGCCGGACATCGGCGCGACGATCAGCAGCCGGGGCCCGCCTTCGACGCCTTCGCGCACGAACCGCTTGAGCTGACCGAACGGCTTCTGCAGCACGATCTCCTCGTGCACCGCCACCCGCTTGCCGTCGATCTCCGTGTGGCTCAGCCCGAACGCCGGCTTCCCGCGCGAAGCCGCTGCATGAGCGAACACTTCGAGCGCCGAGGCAAGGACCGGGCCGCCGCCGAAATAGGCGAAGGGGTTCGCCGGGTTCTGGAGCAGGCCCGCACCGAAATTGGCCATGGCACTGGCCCCGGCCAGCATCGACCGCTGAAGTTCGTAAGCGTCGTACAGCATCAAATTCCTTCCACCGTCACCTATAGCAACGGCGGCGGCCCCGGGGGTTATAGCGCGCCCGTTGTGCGGTGCAACGTTGCCGGTCCACGGTGGACGGCACGCGCGCGAGTGGTTTCCCCGCCCCTGGTATCGCGCTAGGGGCGAAGCGACATGGTCGATCCCGTTTCCAAACCTTCCCCGGCGCCTGCTCCCGTCACCAAGCGCAAGCTGCGGTATCTGCGCATCGTATGGGACTTCACTCGACGCTATCCGCTGCAACTCGCCGGCGCACTGGTCGCGTTGCTGATCGCGGCGGCGGCGACGCTGTGGATCCCGCGAACCTTTCAGCTCGTCGTGGATCACGGCTTCGCCGCGGGAGCCGATTCGGACAGGATCGGCGTTTATTTTCGCCAGCTGCTCGCAGTAGTGCTTGTCCTCGCAGTCGCGACCGCGGGGCGCTTCTACTTTGTCTCCTGGCTGGCCGAACGCACCGTCGCCGATATCCGCACCGCGGTTCACCGCAATCTGCTGCGGCTGCCGCCGCGCTGGTTCGAGGAGAACCGCCCGTCGGAGATCGCCTCCCGTCTCACCGCGGACACAGCGATTGTCGAGCAGGTCGTGGGCGCTACCGTGTCGACCGCGCTTCGCAACATGCTCGTGGGCGTCGGCGGCGTGATCTACCTCTTCGCGCTGGCGCCCAAGATCGCAGCATTCCTCATCGTCGGCATACCGCTCGTGATCGCGCCGATCGTCTGGCTCGGCGGGCGCGTGCGCAGGCTGTCGCGGTCGAGCCAGGATCGAGTCGCCGATATCGGCGCAATTGCGTCCGAAACGCTTGGCGCGATGAAGATCGTCCAGGCGTTCGGGCAGGAACGGCGCGAGTCACAGCGCTTCCAGGATGCCGTGGACCGCGGGTTCGAAACTGCGAAGCGCCGTTTCGCGACCCGCGCGATCATGACCGCGATGGTGATCGCGATGCTGTTCGGAGCGGTCACGCTGATCATGTGGGACGCCGTCTCTGGCGTCGCCAGCGGCGATATCTCCGGCGGAGCGATCACGGCCTTCGTGATCACCGCAGGCCTCGTCACGGGGTCGCTTGGGGCGCTTACCGAAGTCTATGGCGAGTTGCTCCGCGCTTCGGGTGCCGCGGGCCGGCTGGCGGAACTGCTCGAGCAGGAGCCGGAGATCGCTCCCCCCGCCCACCCGGTGCCGCTCGCCGATCCGCCCCATGGCGCGATCGACTTCGTCGGCGTCACCTTCCGTTATCCCACCCGACCCGAATCCAAGGCACTCGACAACTTCACCCTGGCAGTCGCCCCCGGCGAGACGATCGCCGTCGTCGGTCCATCGGGTGCGGGGAAATCGACTCTGTTCCAGCTCGTGCAGCGCTTTTACGACCCTGAAGCCGGAGAGGTTCGGGTCGACGGAGTTCCGGTCCGCCTCGCCGATCCGGCCCAGATTCGCGCCCGCATCGCGATGGTTCCGCAAGAGACGGTGATCTTCGCCGCCTCGGCGCGCGACAATCTGCGCTACGGCCGCTGGGACGCGGAAGATTCGGCGCTGTGGGAAGCCGCCGAAGCCGCGAACGCAGCCGAGTTTCTGCGCGATCTGCCGCAAGGCCTCGATACCTTCCTCGGCGAAGGCGGCGCACGGCTCTCCGGGGGGCAGCGCCAGCGGATCGCGATCGCGCGCGCGCTGCTGCGCGACGCTCCGATCCTCCTGCTCGATGAGGCGACCAGTGCTCTCGATGCGGAAAGCGAGCGGCTGGTGCAGGACGCGCTTGAGCGGCTGATGCAGGACCGCACCACTCTCGTCATCGCGCACCGCCTGGCTACCGTCCGTGCCGCAGGCAGGATCATCGTGATGGACGATGGCCGCATCGTCGAAACCGGCACCCACGCCGAACTTGTGGCGCAGGAAGGGCTCTATGCGCGTCTGGCCGCGCTGCAGTTCAGCGAAGCGGCCTAGCAGTCCCGTCGGCAGCACTAGGCCAGCAGAGGCCGCCGAGACATGAGGCGCGCTTGCCTTTTCTCGCGCCGATCTTCCGGTATGCTGGATCCGAAAAGGACCTGACCTCGCGAGACCGCTCTTGAGGTGCGGGTGCGCCGTCAGAGGAGAGGATGCATGACCGGTTCCCGCGAGTTCGACCTGATCGTCTATGGCGCCACCGGCTTCACCGGCCGGCTCGTCGCCGAATATCTGGCCGAACGCTATGGCGACGGCAGCCTCAAATGGGCGATGGCCGGGCGTTCGCTGACGCGGCTGGAAGAAGTGCGCGGGGAGCTGGGCGTTCCCGCCGATGTGGCGCTGCTCACGGCAGATTCGGGCGATCCCGCGGCATTGAAGGCGATGGCGGCGCGCACTCGCGCAGTGCTCACCACTGTCGGCCCCTATCAGCTCTACGGCTCCAACCTGGTCGCCGCCTGCGCCGCGACCGGCACGCATTATGTCGATCTGTGCGGCGAGCCCGCCTGGATGCGTCACATGATCGATGCGCATGAGGAGGAGGCGAAGGCGAGCGGAGCATGCATCGTCTTTTCGTGCGGGTTCGATTCGATCCCGTTCGATCTCGGCGTGTGGATCGCCGAGCAGGCGGCGATCGAGCGGTTCGGCAAGCCGGCTCCGCGCGTGAAGGGCCGGATCAAGTCGATGAAGGGAACCTTCTCCGGCGGAACGGCGGCGAGCGCCAAGGCGACCATGGTCGCTGCCGCCAAGGATCCGTCGATCGGCAGGCTGATGCTCGATCCGTTCGCGCTCACGCCCGGCTTTCAGGGAGCTGCCCAGCCCAACGGGATGCTCCCGCATCACGATGCGGCGCTGAACGCCTGGGTGGCCCCCTTCGTGATGGCCGTGATCAACACGAAGAACGTCCACCGCACCAATCTGCTTGCGGGCCACCCTTATGGCACCGACTTTCGCTACGACGAGATGATGATCGCCCCGGGCCTGGGCGAGATCGGCAAGGCCGCGGCCGAGGCGATGGCGAAGATGAACCCGATCGGCGGCGACGGCGGGCCCAAGCCGGGCGAAGGGCCGAGCCGCGAGGAACGCGAGAACGGCTATTACGAGCTGCTGTTCATCGCCGAGATGGAGGATGGGCGCAGCCTCACCGCCACCGTGAAGGGCGACCGCGATCCCGGCTATGGATCGACAAGCAAGATGATCTCCGAATCGGCGCTCTGCCTGATTCGCGATGGCGCGGCCCAAGGCGGCATCTGGACTGCCGGCGCGCTGATGCCCGAGAAGCTGAAGACGCGGCTCGAAGCGAATGCAGGGCTGAGCTTCTCGGTCTCGGACTGAGGCATCAGCCCCGGTAGAACAGCATCGCGACAAGCGCGACCAGGACCGCGCCACCGATCACCAGCGGCACCAACCGTCGGCGGCGCGCATCCTCATAGGCGTCATAGGCAGGGAGCAGCATGAAATATGTCTGTTCCCCTGCCGACCGGACGAGCCCCCGCGTCTGCAAGTCCTCGAACGCTTCCCGTTCGGCCGGCGTCCGGGGCACATAGCGGATCGCTTCGGCAGCTGTGATCGCGTGCTGGGCAGCGAAAAACGCGGCGATCGCGCGTCGCGCGCGATAGCTTCGTCTGGTCAGCATCAGCAGCTGGGCGCGCATCGTATCACCCGCCGGCGGCGGCAATCACGATGAGGAACGCCGCTAGCGCGAGCGAAATGCCGAAGGTGATCAGTACCAGCCGGCGCCGATGCTCGCGGTAATTCCGGTAGGATTGATCGTCGAGATAATAGCCGCCTCGGCTGGCCCGGCGCACCACCTGCGCCGCGATCAGCCGCCGAAAGACGACGCGCTCCAACGGACGCTGCGCCACATAATCGACTGCCCTGGCCGGCTGAGTCGCATTCGCTTCGCGGAAATGAGCCAGGATCCGGCGCTCCGACGCAGACCGCGTCGCCGCGACCGCCGTCACACCGCTGGTTCCGCCTGCTGCCGCCATTGCTTTCCCCTCTGTCCCGAGGCTGTACCGGCAGGCGCCGGGGGTCAAGCAAATCTCAGCGCCGCTTGCCCTTGTGGCGGATGTTGGCGGGGCGCCCGCGCCGCTTGATCTCCCGTTTGGGGCCGCCGCGGCTGCGCTTATCGCTGGCGGCTCCGCTGCCCGAGCCCTTTCCGTCCGGAAGCTCGAAGCGCAGCGCACCCGAAACCGGATTGGCCTCGACCAGCCGGAGCTCCAGCCGCTGGCCCAGCGCGAATTGCTCGCCGCTGTCCTCGCCCACCAGGCGCTGCCCCGCCTCGTCCCAGCGGAAGTATTCGCGGCCCAGATCACGCGCGGGCACCAGTCCGTCGCCGCCGATCCCGTCCACCGTGGCGAAGAAGCCGAAGCTCTGCACGCCGGTGATCCGCGTTTCCATCACTTCGCCCACGCGCTCGGCAAGATAGGCCGCGACATAGCGGTCCACCGTGTCGCGCTCGGCCTCCATCGCGCGCCGCTCCAGCTGGCTGATCGTCTCGCCGATCCGCTCCATGCCGGCGGCCTCCTCGGTGGTAAGCCCGCCCGGCCCCAGCCGATAGGCGTCGACCAGCGCGCGATGGACGATCAGATCCGAATAGCGCCGGATCGGCGACGTGAAATGCGCATAGCTTCCCAGCGCGAGTCCGAAATGGCCGTGGTTCTGTGGCCCATAATAGGCTTGCGTCTGGGTCCGCAGCACCTGGGTCATCACTTCCTGGCGGAAGTCCGCCTCGCCGACACGCTCCAGAATGCGGTTGAACGTTTCGGGCCGGATCACCTGCCCCAGCGCGAATTCGACGTCGAAGGTCTTCAGATAATCCTTGAGCGCGACCAGCTTCTCCCGGCTGGGCGGCTCGTGGATGCGATACATCACCGGAGCCTTCTTCGCCTCGAGCGCCTTGGCGGCAGCGACGTTGGCGGCGATCATATAGTCTTCGATCAGCTTGTGCGCGTCGAGCCGCTCGCGCGGCGCGACCGAGAGAATGCGCCCCTTCTCGTCGAGCACGATTCGCCGCTCGGGCAAGTCGAGGTCGAGCGGATTGCGCTTCTCGCGCGCCTTGTAGAGCGCCTGCCAGCACTCCCACAGCGGGCGCAGCGCCGTCTCGACGAGTTCGGGCGCGACTGCATCCTCCTCGCCGTCGATCGCCGCCTGGGCGTCCTCATAGGCGATGTTCGCGGCGACACGGATCATCGCGCGGCTGAACCGCCACCCTTTCAAAGTGCCGTTCTTCGCGACCTGAAGATGGCAGGCGAGCGCCGCCCGGTCGACGCCCTGCTTAAGCGAACACACGTCCGCCGACAGCTCCTCCGGCAGCATCGGCACGACTCGATCGGGGAAATAGACGCTGTTGCCGCGGCGCTTTGCTTCCTTGTCGAGCAACGATCCCGGCCGCACATAGAAGCTGACATCGGCGATGGCGACGATCGCCTTCCATCCGCCCTTGTTCTCGGGATCGTCGTCCGCGCTCGCCCAGACGGCATCGTCATGGTCGCGCGCGTCGGCAGGATCGATCGCGACGATCGGCAGGTCCCGCAGATCCTCGCGCCCCTCGCCCAGCGGCTGCTTCGCCGCGCGCGTCGCCTCGGCAAGCAGCTCTTCGGAAAAAACGTGCGGAATGCCGTGCTTGTGAATCGCGATCAGCGAAAAGCTGCGCGGTTCGAACGGGTCGCCCAGCCGCTCGACAATCTTCGCAGTGAGGCGCGGTGGCCGTCCGGACTTTTCCGCGAGCACCAGATCGCCGACCTCGGCCTCGCCGCGATCGGAAACCGGGAAGTCGCGCCGCTCCTTCTTTTCGACACCCTGCAGCCAATATTTGCCGCCTTCCTCGTGCAGCACGCCCAGCATCAGCTCCTCGCCGCGCTGGAGCTTCTTCATCGGATGCGCGATCCAGCCGTTGCCAGCCTCTTCGGTGCGCGCGAGGATGCGATCGCCCGGTCCCAGCGCCGATCGCTTGCCGCGCTCCTTCACGCGCAGCCGAGGCACGGGAACGGCTTCGGCCTCCCACCGCTCCGGAACCGCCCACACCACGTCGCCGTCGGCATCGACGACCCGCAACACCGTCACCTTGGGTACCCCGCCCATCTTGTGGAAGGCGCGGCCGGGGGCGCTGTCGATCAGCCCCTCGTCGCTCATGTCCTTGAGCAATGCCTTCAGCGCGATCTTGTCGGGACCGCGCAGCGCGAAGGCGCGCGCGATCTCGCGCTTGCCCGCAGGCTGGTCGGAGCTTTCGATGAAATCGAGGATCTGCTGCCGGGAAGGCAGCCCTGGGCGCTTGGGCATCGTCACCTGATAGGGAAGAGAGAAGGCATCGTCACGGGGAACCCGCACCCGCTCCCGAGGTTGCAACGCCATGGCCGATACCGAAACAGCAGCGGCGCTGCTCACATTATGCCTCCAGGACCTGCGCGCAGGCGAGGAAATGCTCGCCGTGCGGCTGCCCGGCATCGCCGCGGCGGCGTCAGCGCCCGCGCTGCTGGCGCAGCTGGCCGAGGAAGCGGGCGACGCGGCAGCGCATGTCCGCGAACTCGAGGCAACTGGTCGCGCGGCGGGTGGTCCAGACAATATCTGGATGAAGGGCATCCTCGACGATGCCGAGCGCGACACTCGGAGCATCGCGAAGGGCGCGCTGCTCGACACCGCGATGATCGGCGCCGTGCGCAAGGCGAAGGCGGCGAAGCTCGTTTCCTATGAAACCGCGATCGCGCTCGCCGGCCAGCTGGACGAACCGGAGCTGCGCCGCCTTGTCGAGCGGCTGCGCAACGTGGAGCGCAGCGGGGACGCGTGGCTGGCCGAGTTGCTGGGACCGAGCGTGGAGCGGACCTCGCGGATTTAGGGATTCGCGCAGCGCGCCTCAGCCGCTACGAACGAACGTATGATTTACGACCTGCTCGTCGTCGGCGGCGGTATCAACGGCTGCGCGATCGCACGCGAAGCCGCCCTCAATGGTCTTTCGGTGCTGCTGGTCGAAAAGGATGATCTGGCGAGCCACACCTCGTCGGCTTCCACCAAGCTGATCCACGGCGGGCTCCGCTATCTCGAACACTATGAGTTCCGTCTGGTGCGGGAAGCACTGCACGAACGCGAGCGGCTGTTGAAGGCGGCACCACATCTGATCCGGCCGATGGCCTTCGTGCTGCCGCACCGGCACGCTCTTCGGCCGCGGCTGATGGTGCGCGCAGGCCTCCTTCTCTACGATCTGCTGGCGGGACGCACGGCGCTGCCGCGCTCTCGCCGGTTGCGGGGGAAAGACCGCGCCTATCGCGCGCCGCTCGGACGTCACGAGGGCGGCTTCGTCTACTCGGACGCCTTTGTCGATGATGCCCGGCTGACGCTCGCCAATGCGATCGACGCGGCCGGAAACGGAGCGGAAATCGCCACGCGCAACGAGCTGCTGTCGGCGGAGCGTGTGGGGGATCTGTGGCACGCGACGCTATCCGACGGCCGGACAGTGCGCGCGCGCGCTATGGTTAACGCCGCCGGGCCGTGGGTGCGTCACCTGCTCGACCGGCTGAACGTTGCCACCCGGTCGGGCGTGCGGCTGGTGAAGGGGAGCCATATCCTCGTTCCGCGGCACTATTCTGGCGACCACGCCTATATCCTCCAGCAACCCGACCGCCGCATCGTGTTCGCCATTCCCTATGAGCGGGACTTCACCATGATCGGCACCACCGATGTGCCGGTCGAGCGGCCGGAGGATGCCGCCTGCTCCGACGCGGAAGTTGACTATCTCTGCGAGGCGGCGAGCCGCTATTTCCTCGCAGGCATCGCGCCGGAGGATGTTCTGCACCGATGGTCCGGCGTCCGTGCGCTGCACGATGACGGCGCCGACGATCCGCAAAGCGTGACGCGCGACTATCTGCTCGAAGTCGATGCCGAGGGGCCGCCCGTACTTTCGGTCTTCGGCGGCAAGATCACCACCGCTCGCGCGCTCGCCGAGGAGGCGGTGGCGCAACTTGGCGCTGCCCTAAGCGTCGCGACCCAGCCAAAGACGCGCGAGCGCCGCTTTCCCGGAGCCGCTCCCTACCCCTTTCCCCGGATGCTGCACGCGACGCTCCTCTACTGGCCGTTTCTAGGGGAACCGCGAGCACGGCGCATGACCGCGGCCTATGGCGGCGCGCTCGGCGAGATGCTGTCGGATATTCACAATGCGGCACAAATGGGCGCCGACCTGGGCGGCGGCCTCACTGAGCTGGAAGTGCGCTGGATGCGTGATCGCGAATGGGCGCGCACCACCGAAGACGTGCTGTGGCGACGCAGCAAGCTGGGACTGCATCTTGGCCCCGAGGCAGTGGCGCGCGTCGCGACTTGCCTTCGCGACGCGCCTCCCCTTGCCCGAGCGGCTCAATAAGCGCGCGCGATCAGGATCCGCTCGACGGCAGGCTTGCCGGTGAAGATGCAGGTGCCGTCGACAGGATCGCACACCGCGGGCACGTTGCGCGCAGTGAGCTTGAGCGCCTTGAGCCGCTCGACGACCTGATCTAGCTCGGCGCCGGTAGGCCGCGCCCATTGGACTTCGACCCAGCCGGGATAGCGCGCATCCTCGGCAAAGAATTTCTCGAGTTCGGCGAATTCCGTCACGTCGCGGCGGATATTGGCGTCGCGCTTCGCCTTGGCCTCATCGTACAACGCCTGCTGGATCGCCTCGAGCAGCTCGGTCGCCTGGCCGAGAAAGTCGTCGCGCGAGATGACCGCGCTGTCGAGCTTCCCGTCCTCGCGATAGAGCCGGTCGCGACGGATCATCGAGACATTGCCGCCCGCCACGTCGCGCCCGCCGACCTCGAGCACCAGCGGCGCACCTTTCTTGAGCCATCCCCAACGCTTGGTCGCCGACTTGGCCGGTCGCGTATCGACCAGCAGCCGCACCGGCTCGCCGAAGACGCTTTCCTGGAGCAGTGCCTGCTGGATATCGCGGCAATAGTGGAGGATCGAGGCATCCTCGTGATTGTCGCGCAGCATCGGCACGATCACGATCTGCCACGGCGCTAGGCGCGGCGGCACGCGCAGACCGTCATCATCGCCATGCGTCATGATGAGCCCGCCGATCATCCGAGTCGACATGCCCCAGCTGATCGTCTGGGCGGGCACGAAAGTGCCCTCTTCGTTCTGATAGCGAATGTTCTGGGCGGCCGAGAAAGTGGTGCCCAGAAAATGCGAGGTGCCTGCCTGCAGCGCCTTGCCGTCCTGCATCATCGCTTCGATCGACCAGGTTTCGACGGCGCCGGGAAACCGCTCATGCTCCGGCTTCTCGCCGGCGATCACCGGAATCGCGGCGCAATCCTCGGCAAAGCTGCGATAGAGCTCGAGCGCGCGGCGCGTCTGCGTGCGCGCCTGTTCCTCGGTGGCATAGGCGGCATGGCCCTCCTGCCACAGGAACTCGGTGGTGCGCAGGAACATGCGCGTGCGCATTTCCCAGCGGACGACATTGGCCCATTGATTGATCTGCACCGGCAGGTCGCGCCAGCTCTGGATCCAGCGGGAGAAGGCGGCGCCGATCACCGTTTCCGATGTCGGCCGCACGACCAGCGGCTCTTCCAGCTTCGCCTCGGGATCGGGGATCAGGCCGCCCTTGCCGTCACTCACCAGCCGATGATGAGTCACCACCGCCATTTCCTTGGCAAAGCCCTCGACATGGTCGGCCTCGCGTTCGAAATAGCTGAGCGGGATGAACAGCGGGAAATAGCAATTGTCGTAACCGAGCGCCTTGATGCGATCGTCGAGCAGCCGCTGCATCCGTTCCCAGATGCCATAGCCCCACGGCCGCATGACCATCGAGCCGCGCACGCCGCTCTCCTCGGCCATATCTGCCTCGGCGATCACCGCCTGATACCATTGCGCGAAATCCGCCTCGCGCGTGACGGGGAGTGCGTGCTTGACCATTTTCGCGCGATAGCGACAAGCGGCCCCGACGCAAAGCCCGTCCGTACATGCCGCCGCAGTTGTCGTCCGCGGATCACACGCCTAACGCGCGCTTGTGAACGCACCAGCCACCGATCGCGTCCTGAAGGGACTGGCGCTTCGGCTTTTCGCCATCCTGTGCCTGGCGACGATGTCGGCCCTCGTGAAGCTGGTCGAAGCGCGCGGAGCCGCGCTGCCCGAAACGATGTTCTTCCGGCAGCTATGCGCGCTGCCGCTTGTGCTGGGGTGGCTTGCGCTCGGCCAGGGTGTGGGAGCGGTACGGACGCAGCGGATCGGGGCGCACCTGCTCCGCACTGGGGTCGGCCTGCTGGGCATGGTCGCCACGTTCGGGGCGTTGATCCTGCTGCCGCTGGCCGAAGCGACGACTCTGTCGTTCACGGTGCCGATCTTCGCGACGATCCTCGGCGCACTCGTGCTCAACGAGCCGACCGGCTGGCCACGCTGGACGGCAGTGCTCCTCGGCTTCGGCGGCGTGCTGATCGTGGCGCAGCCGGGAAGCGGGCATTTTCCGCTCGTCGGCGCACTGGTCGGACTGACTTCGGCGTTTCTGATCGCGGTGATCTCGATCCTGCTGCGCCAGATCGGACGCACCGAAAGCGCCGGCACCACCGTCTTCTGGTTCTCGCTGCTGTCGCTGCCGCCGCTCGGCATCGTCTATCTTTTCTTCGCGCAGCCGCATGACTCGCTCACCTGGACGATCCTGGTGGCCATCGGCCTGATCGGCGGCACCGGCCAGCTCGCGCTGACCGGGGCGCTGCGGTATGCGCCGGTCAGCGCGGCTGTTCCGATGGATTATTCCAGCCTGCTCTGGGCGACGCTCTACGGCTGGCTCTTCTTCGGCGTGTGGCCGACCTCCTACACCTGGATCGGCGCGCCGATCATCATCGGCAGCGGGCTGACGATCGCGTGGCGCGAGCATCGCCGCCAGCGGCTTGCCAGTCGATCCGCAAACGTGACTCAAAGCACCGAATTATGAGAAGCGAGCGCGCTGTGGGGCCGTGGCTCAGCGAGCGCCGGTCGAGCGCGCTTCGCTCCTCGCCGGAGGATGCGGGTTCGATTTCTGCCAATCACTGGCGGCGATACACCAACGTCAGATTATTTGCCGGCATCGGCACGAGCCGCGTCCGGCGCAGCTCGTGCGACGCGGCCGCCGCATCGACATCCTCGACGAAGCGGAGCCCCCATCGCGCATCGCGCGCCTTGAGCGAAGCATCGAAGGCTTCGTTCGAGGAGGCCGTGACTTCACCCCGCTGCCGATAGGGGCCGTAGAGGATCAACGGAGCGCTCGCAGCGAGCAAACGGCCGGCATGCGCCATCAGCCCCAGCGTCGCTTCCCACGGGCTGATGTGAACCATGTTGATGCACAATATCGCATCGCCCGCCACGTCGCCTGGCCATGCCTCCGCCACGTCGAGCGCCAGCGGCCGCGCGACGGTCCCGATGCCTTCGCACCAGGCGGCGATCGAGCCGCGCGCATCGGCGTCCGGGTCGCTCGGCTGCCAGCGCAGCTCGGGGAAACGGCGGGCGAACCAGGCGCAATGCTCGCCGGTGCCGCTGGCAACTTCCAAGATGCGGCCTCGCTCCGGGAGTTCGGCGGCGAGCACTTCGGCGATTGCTTCCCGGTTTCGCGCAGTCGCCGGCGCGTGGCGTGCGCCCGGGGGCAGCTCCGGTGCAATCATGCCATCGCCATTGCGAAATGGCGCCATTCTGCGCATCGTGCCCTCGCCAGGCGGGAGGAGGTCGCATGAGGGACATTGATCATGACAGCGCGGGAATACGCTTCCCGCCGCCGCTCGTCTATCTGGGCGCGCTGCTGCTCGGACTTGCATTCGGCGCTGCGGTGGGGCGCCCGCCCGTCCCGCTCGACAGCGATCTGACCTATCCGATCGGCGCCTTTCTCATGATCGGCGGCTTTGCGATTCTGCTCACGGCGAGCGGCCTCTTCCGCAAGGCCGGTACGGAGATGAAGCCGTGGAAGTCCTCGTCGGCGCTCGTCACCGAGGGCGTCTATCGCTGGACGCGCAACCCCATGTACCTGGGCATGGCGCTTGCCTATGCGGGTATCGCGCTCATGCTCGACAGCCTGATCGCGCTGCTGCTGCTGATCCCGGTGGTGCTGGTGATCCAGACCAAGGTAATCGAGCCTGAGGAAGCCTATATGGAACGCCGCTTCGGCGACGCGTATCGCGACTATCGCGCAGCTGTGCGCCGCTGGTTCTGAAGGTGCTTCGTCCCGCAAACAAAAAGGCAGCGACCGTTTCCGGCCGCTGCCTTCTAAAAGCAACTCGTGCGCTCAGAGTTTACGGGCTCTCAGCTTCATCCTCGTCGTCGAAGATCACTTCGTCGGCGAACAGATAGGCGATCGCTCCAGCGCCGGCGACAATCGCCACCGTGTAGATCAGATTGTCGCCGCCGATCTGCTCGCTAGCCGAGTCGGCAGACGTCGAGGCGCGAGCCTGCGACAGAACAGACAGCGATGCGGCCGAATTGGCGCCTGCGACTGCCGGAGCCGCCACCAGGGCGATGGACGCCGCAGCCGCAATGGATTTGAACAAACGCATTTTTTCTTCTCCCTTTTCCCTGGACCTTTGAGACATACAGCTTTTCAAAGCCGAATCAACGTCTCCGTTCGCAGATGCGATCGCTTGTCCTATTCCGCGGCATCGGCGGCCGGCGCATCTCTCCACACGAGAACGGGCTTGCGTGCAGCCAAGGTCTCGTCGAGCCGCCGGCGCGGCGCAAAATGCGGCGCCGACTTGAGACGTTCGTCGCCGGATTTGGCCCGTTCGGCTACCGACCGAAGTGCCCCGATGAACTGATCCAGCGCGGCTCGCGACTCGGTTTCGGTCGGCTCCACCAGCATCGCGCCATGCACCACCAGCGGGAAGTACATGGTCATCGGGTGATAGCCTTCGTCGATCAGTGCCTTGGCGATGTCGAGCGTCGTGAAGCCATCGGCCAGGCCCGCGTCGGAGAAAAGTGCTTCGTGCATGCACGGGCCACTGCCGCCGAACGGTGCCTCGAGCACGTCTTCCAGGCTGCGGAGGACGTAATTGGCGTTGAGCACCGCATCCTCGGCCACTTGGCGCAGACCATCGGCGCCGTGACTGAGGATGTAGGAAAGCGCTCGGGTGAACATTCCCATCTGGCCGTGGAAAGCCGTCATCCGGCCGAAGCTGTCGCCGTGATGCTCCTCGGCCGTCTCTTCCTCGACGATCCGGAAACTGCCGTCGGCGGCCTTTTCCACGAAGGGCAGCGGCGCGTAGGGCGACAGCGCCTCGGAGAACACGACCGGCCCGGAGCCTGGTCCGCCGCCGCCGTGCGGCGTGGAAAAGGTCTTGTGCAGATTGATGTGCATCGCGTCGATGCCGAGATCGCCCGGCCGCACCCGACCGACGATCGCATTGAAATTGGCTCCGTCGCAATAGACGAACCCGCCTGCGGCATGCACCGCGTCGGAAATCGCCTTCATGTCACGCTCGAACAATCCGCAGGTGTTCGGATTGGTGATCATCACGCCCGCGACATCGGGCCCGAGCCGCGCCTCCAGCGCTTTCAGGTCGACGCGTCCCTCGGCAGTCGCGGGAATATCCTCGACGGTGAATCCCGCGAACGCGGCCGTCGCCGGATTCGTCCCGTGCGCGCTTTCGGGCACGAGGATCACCTTGCGGCTGTCGCCCCGCGCATCGAGCGCCGCGCGAATCGCGAGGATGCCGCACAATTCGCCATGCGCGCCTGCCTTCGGGCTCATCGCCACCGAATGCATGCCGGTAAGCGTCACGAGCCAGTGCGCCAGCTCATGAATGAGTTCGAGCGCGCCCTGAACCGTATCGACCGGGGCCAGCGGATGAACATCGGCAAAGCCCGGCAGCCGCGCCAGCCGCTCGTTGAGCCGTGGATTATGCTTCATCGTGCACGAACCCAGCGGGAACAGGCCCAGGTCGATCGCATAGTTCTGGCGGCTGAGGCGCGTATAATGGCGCACCGTCTCCGGCTCCGACAGCCCCGGCAGACCGATCTCCGAACGCCGCTCCAGACCACCCAGCCGGCTCTCATGCGCGGCCGGAGGATCGATGTCGACGCCCGTGGTATCGGCGCCCCCGATCTCGAAGATCAGCGGCTCCTCGAGCATCAGCGCCCGGTTGCCGGTGAAAGTCTCACCGTCAGGCGCGCCCGCCTTACCCATGGTCGGCTTCCAGCCGCTCTGGTTGATCGTCATGCCAGTACCTCCTGGAGACCGCTCGCGAGCGCCTCGATGTCCTCGTAGGTCACGGTTTCGGTGACGGCGACGACGAGCCCGTTCGCCAGTGCTTGGGTCTCCGGGAAGAGTCTGCCCAGCGACACACCGGCAAGAATGCCGCGGTCGGCGAGCGCGCGCACCACCGGTCGCGCTTCGCGGGGAAGCTTCACCGTGAATTCGTTGAAGAAGGAATCGTTCACCAACTCGACACCGGGCACCTTCGCGAGCCGATCCGCCGCCGAACAAGCGCGCGCATGGTTCGCCGCCGCAAGCTGCCGCAGTCCCTTTTCGCCCAGCAGCGTCATGTGCGCCGTCCAAGCGAGCGCGCAGAGCACCGAGCTGGTGCAGATGTTCGACGTCGCCTTCTCGCGCCGGATATGCTGCTCGCGCGTCGAGAGCGTCAGCACGAAGCCGCGCTTGCCCTCCGCGTCCACCGTCTCGCCGGTGAGCCGTCCCGGCATCTGCCGCACCAGCTTCTCCGAACACGCGAACAGACCGACATAGGGTCCGCCGAATTGCAGGCCGACGCCGATCGACTGGCCCTCGCCTACGACGATGTCCGCACCCATCTCGCCGGGCGACGTAAGCGCCCCCAGCGCGACCGGCTCGGTGACCACCGCCACCAGCAGCGCCTTTTTGGCGTGGCAGGCATCGGCAAGCGCGGAAAGGTCGCCGATGCGGCCCAGAATGTCAGGATATTGCACCACCACGCAGGAGGTATCGTCGTCGATCCGATCGATCAGCGATTCGATGTCCGACCGTGCGGCCAATTCCGGCGCGGCTGTCTCCAACATGTCGCCAGTGAACTTCGCCATTGTCTCGCAGACCGAGACATAGTGCGGATGGAGTCCCGACGAGAGAATCGCCTTGCCGCGCTTCGTCACGCGGCGCGCCATGACGATCGCTTCCCAGCAAGCCGTCGATCCGTCGTACATGGATGCGTTCGCCACGTCGCAGCCGAAAAGGCGCGCGACCTGAGTCTGGAACTCGAACAGCATCTGCAGAGTGCCCTGCGCGATTTCCGGCTGGTAGGGCGTATAGCTCGTCAGGAACTCGCCGCGCTGGATCAGGTGATCGACGCTCGCAGGAACATGGTGGCGATAGGCGCCGGCACCGAGGAAGAAGGGCGCGTCGCCGGCCGCAAGATTCTTTGCCGCCAGCTTCGAAAGGTGCCGCTCGACGGCCATTTCGCTCGCACGATTCGGCAGGCCCTCGATCGGCCCGCTCAGGCGCGCATGCTCGGGCACGTCGATGAAGAGCTCGTCGATCGAAGCGGCTCCGACCCGGGCGAGCATCGCCTGCCGGTCGCCGTCGGTAAGGGGTAGATAGCGCATTCGATTTCCTTCTCCCCTCCCGCGCGGGAGGGAGTCTGTCGCCCATTTACACGATCGCAAAGGCAGCAAGGGAGCGCACGCCGTGCCGTCCCCCCTGCCCCACCCGCCAGCGGGAGGAGCGCTCAAAGCCCCGCGACGAATTCCTTGTACGCCGCCTCGTCCATCAGTTCGCTCAGCTGGCTGGGGTGCATCAGGTTCAGCTTGAAGAACCATCCCGCGCCTTCGGGGTCCGAATTGACCAGGCTGGGATCGTCGGCCAACGCGGCATTGCCTTCGGTGACCGTTCCGGAGACCGGGGAGTACACGTCGCTCGCCGCCTTCACGCTCTCCACTACTGCGGCTTCGTCGCCTTTGGCGAACTCGCGGCCGGCATCGGGCACTTCGACGAAGACGATGTCACCGAGCTGGTGCTGCGCATAATCGGTGATGCCGACCGTCGCGATTTGGTTCTCGACTTCGATCCACTCATGTTCCTGGGTGTAATAGCGGCTCATCGCATCAGCCTTTCTTGCGGACATAACGGTGGGGGACGAAGGGCATCGGCACGACCTCCGCCCGGTGGATCTTGCCGCGCTGGGCAAGCGTGATCTGCGTTCCCGGCTCTGCGAGAGCGGCGGGGACATAGGCCATGGCGATCGGCTTCTGAACGCTGGGGGCGAACCCGCCCGACGTTACCTTGCCCACTTCGGCGCCGTCGGCGTCGACCACCATCGCACCTTCGCGCACCGGCTGGCGCCCCTCGACGATCAGCCCGACCCGCTTCGCTATCGGCCCCTCTTCGCGCTCTCGCAGGATCCGTTCGGCGCCGGGGAAGCCGCCTTCCTCGCGCCGACGCTTCGACAGCGCGAAGCCGAGATCGGCAGCGATCGGCGTCGTATCGTCGTCAAGGTCGTGGCCATAGAGCGGCAGCCCGGCTTCGAGCCGTAGCGAATCGCGCGCGCCCAGCCCGATCGGCTCCACTTCCGGCTCGGCGCACAACGCCTCGGCCAGCGCCTCCACTCGATCCGCCGGAACCGAAATCTCGAAACCGTCTTCGCCGGTATAGCCGGAGCGGCTGATCCAGAGCGCCGCTCCGTTCCAGCCGAACGCACCGGCCGTCATGAAAACCAGTTCCTCGACGCCGGGCACCAGCCGCGCCAGCGCGGTGACCGCCTCCGGCCCCTGCAGCGCGAGCAGCGCGCGCTCTTCCATGTGGTTGATCGTGACTGCGTCAGGCAGACCGTCGCGCAGCACGCCGAGATCGTCCCACTTGGTCGCCCCGTTCACGACCATGTAGAAGCCGGGCTCGCCGAACGGGTTCTCGGCCGGCAGGCGCGTGATCATCAGATCGTCGTGAATGCCGCCGTTTTCCGCAAGCAGCAGCGAATAGCGCATCCGGCCTTCGCCGAGCGCCTTGAGCTCGCCCGGCAGCAGCGTTTCGAGCGCCGCGTCGACCGCATCGCCGGTGAAGAGCAGCTGCCCCATATGGCTGACGTCAAACAGGCCCGCGTGCTCGCGTACCCACAGATGCTCGGCCATGATGCCTTCGTACTGAACCGGCATCGAATAGCCCGCGAACGGGACCATCCGCCCGCCCCGGCCGCGATGCCACGCATCGAGCGGCAGCGTCGCGGGGCCGACATCCTCGCCACCCTCGGGAGCACCGGACATCTCGGTGCCGCGTGCCTGATAATCGTCGGTAGGACCGTTGTGGACTTCTCGGCTCATGAATCGGCTCCGATGCAGTTGGTCGCGATGGTCCCGCCGTTGCCGGCCCTTCCATCACCCCCTCTGTCACGGAACCTGAGAGCTTTCGCCGCGGTTCCCCCCGCGGCTTACCCCTTCGGTGGAGCCGGGCCGAAACCGGGCTCGCTTTCCAGAGTGTCATGCGCCGCGCGGTCCGGTCTGCCTGAGAGATTCCGGGGCGGTTGCTCCTTCGGCGGTGTCGGACGATCGCTCGCCTGCCACACTCTCCCGCGCGTGCCTGAGTGGTTGCCCACCCTCGACGCGTCCTGATTGGCGCGCCGCAGCGATCGAGTCAATCGCGCCGCGGTTCAGCGCGTCGCGTTATAGCGTAGCTGCTCGTCGGTGAGCTGGAATCCGACGAGCGTCTCGAACGTCGCGGAAAGCACTGCTTGGCGCACCGAGGGATCGGTGAGCGGATCGATCGCCGCCTGTTCTTCGCCGGGGCGGCGGCGCTCCGTCAGCCGGTCCCGAACGTCGTCCGGCAGCGTCGCGGCGGCACGGCCGATCGTGGTGGTTCCCCGCCCCGTCGAGGACGCGCGGATCTCGCCCGGCGCGAAATTCAGGGTGACTTGATCGACGCGCTTGGCGACAACCGAAGTCCCGCCGCGCACGATGGTGACGAAATAGGGCAGGGTCACGGTGCGTGCGCCCGTCGCTTCGCTTCGCCGGCCGAGCACGTCGAAGGTCACTTCGGTGACGATCTGGTCGCCGGCCTGGGTGCACGTCGATTGGACGTTGGTGATCACCGCAGTGACGTCGATCGCGCTCGCTTCGCGGCTGTCGGCGGGGTCGAACAATGTGATGTCTCCGGTGCCCGCAGGCACGCCCACCGTCGGGCAAGCGGACCGCACTGCGGCGATCCCGCCTTCGGCGATATCGCCCGCACGCGTGCAGCCCGTGGCGAGCGCGAGGAGAAGAACGGGTGCGGCGAACTTGCGAAGCGGCACGGGACAGACCACCTTTCGACAAAGGAACGGGCCGCTCAAGCGAAACGCTGACCGGCCCGGATACGGAGCGCACCATAGGAACCGCCTTTCGCCCGTGCAAGCAATCGCGTAGAGGCCGCCCCAGATGACCGATCACTTCAAACCCGCCCTCGACCTGCTGATCGCGGCGCCGCGCGGCTTCTGTGCCGGCGTCGATCGCGCCATCCGCATCGTCGAACTCGCGATCGAGAAATATGGCGCGCCGGTCTATGTCCGGCACGAGATCGTCCACAACAAATATGTGGTCGACACGCTGAAGGCGAAGGGGGCGATCTTCGTCGCCGAACTCGATCAGGTTCCCGATGACGTGCCGGTGGTCTTCTCCGCACACGGAGTGCCCAAGGCAGTGCCGGCCAAGGCAGCCGAGCGCGGCCTCTCCTATCTCGACGCCACTTGCCCGCTGGTTTCCAAAGTGCACCGCCAGGCCGAGCGGCTGGTGAACCAGGGGCGGCATATCCTGTTCATCGGCCACGCCGGCCACCCCGAGGTGGTCGGTACGTTCGGCCAGGTTCCCGAAGGATCGATGACGCTCGTCGAAACCGTCGAGGACGCCGAGCAGGTCACGGTGGCCGATCCGGACAATCTGGCCTTCCTGACGCAGACGACGCTTTCGGTCGACGATACCGCCGCCGTTCTCGCCAAGCTGCGCGAACGCTTCCCGACGATCCTCGCGCCCGGCGCCGACGACATCTGCTATGCGACGTCGAACCGCCAGGGAGCGGTGAAGGCGATCGCGGAGGCGGTCGATCTCATGCTCGTGATCGGCGCCCCGAATTCGTCCAATTCGAAGCGGCTCGTCGAGGTCGCGGTGCGCAACGGCACTTGCGCGACGCTGATCCAGCGCGCCGAAGAGATTGATTTCGCCTGGTTCGACGGCGTCCGCACCGTCGGCATTACGGCGGGCGCTTCGGCGCCGGAGATCCTCGTTCGCGAAGTGGTCGATCATCTCGCCACGCGTTTCGACGTGACCGAGCGCGAGGTCGAACTGGTCGAGGAAAAGGTGGCGTTCAAGCTGCCGCGCGGTCTCGAAGCCGCCTAGTGGCCGTCTATACGCAGGTGTCGGCCGAAGCGCTCGCGCGCTTCCTGAGCGGCTTCGACGTGGGCGATCTCGTCTCCGCCAAGGGCATCGCCGAGGGCGTCGAGAACTCCAACTATCTGGTCGACACGACCAGGAGCCGCTTCATCCTGACGCTCTACGAAAAGCGCGTCTCGGCGGAAGACCTGCCTTTCTTCATGGCGCTCCTCGATCATCTCGCCGATCGCGACCTGCCGGTGCCGCCGGCGGTGCCCGACCGCAACGGCCGGGTAATCCACGAGCTGGAAGGCCGCCCGGCGTGCCTCATTCAGTTTCTTTCCGGCGTTTCGGTTTCGCACCCCACCCCGGCGCAGGCACAGGCGGCGGCACGCGCGATGGGAAGGATGCACCGTGCGCTGACCGATTTTTCCGGCGAGCGCCCGAACAGTCTCGGCCCGGCGGCTTGGAAGCCGCTCTTCGAACGCTGCGGTCGCGATCTCGATGACATCGCGCCGGGGCTCTATGCGGCGGCGGGAGCGGCGGTGGACGAAGTGCTGGCGCGGTGGCCGCATGAGCTCGACCGGGCGGCGATCCATGCTGACCTGTTCCCCGATAATGTCCTCATGCTCGGCGATCGAGTCACAGGACTGATCGACTTCTACTTCGCGTGCACCGAAGTCCGGGCCTATGACCTGGCCGTGATGCATGGCGCCTGGGCATTCGACGCTGCGGGGACGCGCTATGCCGCTGAAATCGGCGAAGCGCTTATGACCGGCTATGCCGACAGCCACGGCCTTACTTCTGCCGAGCGCAAGGCGATGCCCGTGCTCGCGGCCGGCGCCGCGATCCGCTTCTTTCTGACCCGCGCCTGGGACTGGCTGAACACGCCGGCCGATGCGCTGGTCACGCGCAAGGATCCGCTCGCCTATTGGAACCGCTATCGCTTCTACGCCGATGCCGGCGAGACGCTGTTCCTGTGACCACGCTTCCCCATGTCGAGATCGCGACCGACGGCGCGTGCAAGGGCAATCCCGGTCGCGGCGGCTGGGGCGTCGTGCTGCGCGCCAACGGCACCGAGAAGGAACTCTCGGGTGGCGAGGCACACACCACCAACAACCGCATGGAGCTGATGGCCGCGATCGAGGGGCTGAAGGCACTGAAGAAGCCGTGCCGGGTGACGCTCTCCACCGACAGCAAATATGTCATGGACGGGCTCACCAAGTGGATTCACGGCTGGCAGCGCAACGGCTGGAAAACCGCATCGAAGCAGCCGGTGAAGAACGCCGATCTATGGCAGGAGCTGCTTGCCGCCGCTCGCCCGCATCAGATCCAGTGGGAATGGGTCAAGGGGCATGCCGGCCATCCCGACAACGAGCGCGCCGACAAGCTGGCGAGCGACGCCGCGCTTGCCGCAGGATAGGCGCAACCTGTTTCAGCTCTCGCCGGGAACAGCACCCTCCGCGATGACGACTGTCGGATCGACGGCTTCGGCCGCCCCGCTCGCGCCCTAGCCGAACCGCCGCGGCGAATAGACCCCCGGATCGATACCCGCCACCGCCGCCTCGGGGGTGCGCTCCAGCAGCAGCGCCGCCGCGAGTTTCGCTGCGGCGGGCGCGGTCTGGATGCCGAACCCGCCCTGTCCCGCGCACCAGAAAAAGCCCGGTATTTTCGCATCGAAGCCATAAACGGGCAGCCGATCGGGCGCAAAGCTGCGCAGCCCCGCCCATTTGTGCTCCAGCGCCGACACGCGCCAATCGACGGCGTGCTCGAACCGATCGATCGCCGTCGCCACGTCGATCTCCTCGGGTGCGGCATCGACCGGCGGAGTCTCGATTTCGTCGTGCGGGCTCAGCCACAGCCGCCCGCCCGCCTCGGGCTTGAAATAGAAACTACCGGTGAGATGCGCGACATGCGGCAGATCGGGCGGCGGCGCGGGATCGGTGCGTAGCTGCACCATGGTGCGGCGATAGGCGGTGATGCCGAGCGGCGGCGCGCCGGCGATCCGCGCGACCGGATCGGCCCAGGCGCCGGCCGCGTTCACCAGCACGTCCGCCTCGATATCGCCGCTCCGGCTTTGCAGCAGCCAGCGTCCGTCCACGCGTCGCGCCTCTTCCAGCCCGGACGACAGCCGAAGCTCGGCGCCTGCCTGCCGCGCGGTCTTCAGAAAGGCCGCGTGGAGCCCGGCGACGTCGATATAGTTGCAGCTCGGCTCCCACACGCCCAGCGACCAGCCATCGCGCAGCCCCGGAACGCGCGTGCGCGGATCGACTGATTCCAGCGTGACGCCGCTGCCGTCGAACTCGGCGAGAAATGCGTCCACTGCGGCGCCTTCGTCCGCGCGGGCGATGTGCAGCGATCCCAGTGCCTCGACATGCTCGCGCAGGAACGGCCCCGAGGCGGTCGTCAGCGGCTGGACATGCGGCCCGCCATAGGTTTCGGACCAATAGGCCGCCGAACGCCCGGTCGCGTGATAGCCCGGCCGATCCTCCGCCTCCAGCAGCAGCACCCGCGCGTGCGGCGCCAGTTCCGCCGCCAGGCTGGCGCCGGCGATTCCGGCGCCGACGATCGCGACGTCGGTTCGGATCAACGCTGCTGGGCTCGTGCCGAGAGAAACAGATCGATCTCGCCGATCGCACGATTGCGCACCTTGTCGACTTCGCGCAGGATTTCGTGCGCGCTCTCCTTGCCGAACCGCACGACCCGCGCGTCCGGCAGCTTCGCGAGCGTCGCGTGCGCCGCTTTTGCGTCGACCAGCTGATCGGCATCCGCGACAAGGCCGAGCACCGGCACACGCATTTCCTTCAGCTTCGGATTCCGGCGCAGCTCGCGCATCGAACGAAACGCCTCGATCACCCAACGCCAGCTCGGCGGCCCGGTGAGCAGCGCCGGATCGGACTGTTGCCAGAACAGCTCGTCCTCATAGCGGGTGCGGTCGTGCGTCAGCAGCTGTTCGCGCGTCTCGGTGGTGTGCGGCTTTTCATTGCCCTTCCATGCCGGGCGCGCCGAATTGCCGACTCCGCCCAGCAGTTTCGCTACGCGCTCGGCCAGGAACGGCGGCACGATGCTCCGCACCCCCAGCATCGGCGCGATCAGGACCGCCGCGTCGGGCCGGATGATGCCCTCGACGAGCCCGCGGAGCAGCAGATGCCCGCCCATCGAATGACCCATCACCACATGTGGTCCCGGCGTCGCCGCCTGCCATTCCTTCGCGAAGGTTTCGAAATCGGCGATGAAATGATCGAAATCGTCGATATGCCCGCAATTCGGGTGATCGGTGAGTCGGCCCGACCCGCCCTGGCCGCGCCAGTCGAACGACGTGACCGTCCATCCCTGGCGATGCCAGTGATCGAAAGTCTCGAGGTATTTCTCGAACAGATCGCCACGCCCGGTGAGAAAGAGAATCGAGCCGCGCGGCTGTGCGCTCTCGGCCGGCCATGCGAAAGCACGCAATTCCCAGCCGTCCGCCGCGGGCCAGCGGGTTATGCGGGCGCCATTCGGAATGGCGCGGCGATCGAAAGAAGCATCCGTCATCCCGCGTGGTTACTTTTTGGAAAGCCACTCCGTCTAGGCATTTGGCGCGATGGGGGATGTGCTCGCCACCGTGATGCTCGTGGCGCTCGGGCTGCTCCTGGTCTCGGCCGGGGTCGAGGACGTGCGAATCCGCCAGATCGCCAACTGGAAGAACGCGGCCATCGCGTTGATGGCGCCGCTCTGGTGGGTGGCGAACGGTCTCGCGCTGTGGCCGGAAGTGGCGATCCAGATCGGAGTCGCCCTGGCCGTCTTCGCCTTCTTCGCCGGCGCCTTCGCGCTGGGCCAGATGGGTGGCGGCGACGTGAAGCTGATCGGCGCGCTGGCGCTGTGGCTGCCGGTCCAGCCGCTGCTGTGGATGCTCGTGCTGATGTCGCTGATCGGCGGCGCGCTCACACTGCTGCTCGTGCTGGAGAAGGCGCTGCGGAAGACACGGAAGACGCTGGAAATTCCCTATGGCGTCGCAATCGCGATCGCGACGCTGCTGGTGCTTCGCGAACCGATTTTTAACCAGTTCGGGTGATGTTTAATGCCGGATCAACCCGGCCCGTCGATTTCAGGAAAAGGCCTTGATGCGTCATGGATGCTAGGAAGCTGATACTTCTCGTGGGCGCGCTGATCGTCGCGGCGATCACGGCGTTCATGGCGCGCAGCCTGATGGTGGGCACGCCTGCCCCCGTCGCGGGCGCCGCTCCGGGCACCGGCGAAGTCGCGCCCGCCGTGGAAGTGCTGGTGGCGCAGCGCGCGCTGCCGGTCGGCACGATTCTCGATCCCGGCGCGCTGAAGTTCGTCGCCTGGCCCGAGGAGCTGGTCGAAGGTGCCTATTATCTGAAGGCCGAGACCGATCTGAATTCGCTTCAGGGTACGGTCGTCCGCTTTGCCATTCCGGCGGGCCAGCCGATCACGCAGGGCGCGCTCGTGAAGCCCGGCGACCGTGGCTTCCTGGCCGCCGCGCTCGGTCCGGGGATGCGCGCCGTCACCGTGCCGGTGCAGGCGCAGAACGCAGTCGCGGGATTCGTCTTCCCCGGCGATCGCGTGGACCTGATCCTCACCCAGAATATCGAAGGCGGCGGCGACGGTCCGCCGCTCAAGGTCTCCGAAACCGTACTGCGCAACCTGCGCGTGCTGGCGACCGACCAGCAGACCGACCGCCAGACCGACGAAGAAGGCCGCACGGTCGTCAGCACCTATTCGACCGTCACCGTGGAGGCGACTCCGTCGATCGCGGAGCAGATCTCGGTGGCGCAGGAGATCGGCGACATCTCGCTCTCGCTGCGTTCGCTCGCCGATTCATCGACCGAGCTCGAGGAAGCGATTGCCACCGGCGCGGTCTCGGTTCCCGAAGGCGACGATCCCGCCGCCGAGCGCGCGATGCTCGAGCGGGCCCGCACCCGGCCGATCGAGGGGCGCTCCAGCTTCTCCACCGGTGCCGACGTCTCGCGCTTCCAGCGCAGCACCGTGCCGGGCCGCCCTGCCGAAAACAATGGCGCTCCGCCGCTTTCCGCGCCGCCGCCCGGCTTCGTCATGCCGGGCAACCAGCCGCCTCCGGTTCCGAACGGCGTCGACCTGGGACCCACGGTCCGCGTGGCGCGCGGCAACGACGTGACGGTGGTGCCGCTCGGAATGCCGAATGCTTCCTCCGGAAGGAACAACTAGACATGCGTTTTCTGGCCAAGCCGATGGTACTGCCGCTCGCGGCTGTCCTCGCCACGGGAGGCGCGGCCGCGCTGTCCGTCGCGCCCGCGGCGGCGCAGACGACCGCCCCCTCCCCGACCAATCTCGTCCAGATCAGCACGGGCGGCGGGCGGCTGGTGACGCTCGACGCTCCGATGACCGACGTGTTCGTCGCCAATGCCGAAGTCGCCGACGTGCAGGTTCGCTCACCGACCCAACTCTATGTGTTCGGCAAGGCGCCGGGGGAAACCACCGTGTATGCGACCAGTCGCGGCGGCGGCGTCGTCTATGCCGCCACCGTCCGCATCGCGAACAACATCGATTCGATCGATTCGATGCTGCGCCTCGCGATGCCCGAGGCGCAGATCGTCGCCACTCCGATGAACGGCCTGATCCTGCTCACCGGCACGATCGCCAGCCCCGACGACGCGGCCGAGGCCGAGCGGCTCGTCCAGGCCTTCGTCGGCGAGGAGACCCAGATCATCAGCCGGCTGCGGACCGCCACGCCGCTGCAGGTGAACCTGCAGGTTCGGTTCGCCGAAGTGAGCCGCAGCTTCGTCAAGAATGTCGGCGCGAATCTGCTGACCCGCGACACCACCAACGGCTTCCAGTTCGGCATCGGTTCGGGCCGTTCGCCCGGCACGATCGGCTCGGTCGACACCTCGAACCTGCCGCAGCTGGACGCATCGGCGCGGTTCGGGCTGCCGGCGGGCTCGATCGAGCTGCCGTTCGATCCGCGCATCGGCGACTTCGTCTATCCCGATACCGGCACGCAATTCGACTGGTCGAAGGGCCCGCAGCAGGCGACGCTCGCGCTGGCAGGCCGGCTGTTCGGCCTCGACATCCTCTCGGCGATCGATCTCGGCGAGACCATTGGCCAGGTGACCACGCTCGCCCAGCCGAACCTGACCGCGCTTTCGGGCGAGACCGGCACGTTCCTGGCGGGCGGCGAAATCCCGATTCCGATCGCGCAGGGGCTCGGCGCCGTCTCGATCGAATATAAGCAATACGGCATCAGCCTGGCCTTCACGCCCACCGTTCTGGCCGACGGTCGCCTCTCGCTGCGCGTCCGGCCCGAAGTGTCGCAGCTGAACTATGCCCAGGCCGTCCAGTTCGAAGGCACGATCCTGCCCAGCGTCTCGACGCGCCGCGCCGAGACCACGGTGGAGCTCGGCTCGGGCGAAAGCTTCATGATCGCAGGGCTGTTGTCGAACACGCATGACAATTCGATCGACAAGGCACCCGGCCTCGGGGACTTGCCGATCCTGGGCACGCTGTTCCGCTCGAACGCCTTTCAGCGCAACGAGACCGAGCTGGTGATCGTGATCACCGCGACGCTCGTCCGGCCGGTGACTTCGAACCAGATCTCGCTGCCGACCGACGGCTATCAGGCGCCGGACGACTTCTCCCGTATCCTCGGCGGTCAGCTCTCGCGCTCGACCGATGCGCCGCCGCCCCGGCCGTCGATGGCACCCGCGCCCGCCGCAGCGCCGGCGCTCGGCGCCGCGGCTCCCGTCCAGCCGCAGCCGCAGGCATCCGAGCCGGCTCCGCAGCCGCGCCGCGAGCAACGCCGCAGCGATGGTTCCGCCGCCCCCGGTTTCAGTCTCGATTGATGCGCACTCAGGAGATGCTCATGTCCCCCCGTATCGCGCTTTCCGTCCTGCTCGCTCCGGCGCTGCTGCTCGCCGGCTGCGGCACCTATAACGGCGGCGTCGATTCGCTGCACCAGCCGGTGGTGTCGCGCAGCGACTATGTGTTCGATCTCGCCACGGCGGGCTACGGCCTGGCTCCTGGCGAGGAACAGCGCCTCGCCGGCTGGCTGCAATCGATGGGTCTGCGCTATGGCGATCGCGTCGCGGTCGACGACGGCGGCCACCCCTCGGGCGCGCGCGAGCAGATCGCTGCCGTCGCGGGCCGACATGGGATCCTCCTGTCCGATCATGCTCCTGTCACGATGGGCACGGTCGCGCCGGGAACGGTGCGCGTCGTGGTCACCCGCATGACCGCCAGTGTTCCGAGCTGCCCCGATCACAGCCGCGAATATCAGCCCGACTTCGGCGCGAGCACGAGCTCCAACTTCGGCTGCGCGATCAATTCGAACCTCGCGGCAATGACCGCGAATCCGGCCGATCTCGTGCGCGGCGAACCGGGCGCCGACATCGCCGATCCGGCAACCGCGACTCGCGCGATCCGCAGCTACCGCGAAGCCAAGCCGACGGGCGCAGAGGGCCTGCCCGCGGCGACTCCCACCATGGGCGGAGGGAACAACTAAAGTGAACGCCCCCTTCAACCCCGGCCGAACCGGCCATCGCGAACCGTTCGTCGCTTTCGTCTGCGACGAGACGACGGCGGAGCTGCTGCGCCCGATTGCGATCGAGCTCGGCTGGTCGCCGGAGAAGGTCAACAAGGGCGGACTACGCAATGCCGTTCAGACGCTCTCCGTCTCCGCGAGCCCCAACATCCTGTTCGTCGACCTGTCCGAATCCGGCGATCCGCTCAACGATATCAACGCGCTGGCCGAAGTGTGCGAGCCCGGCACCATCGTGATCGCCGCAGGGCAGGTGAATGACGTTCGCCTCTATCGCGACCTGATCGCCAGCGGCATTCAGGACTATCTCCTGAAGCCGCTCAATCCCGACGCGCTGCGCGAGAGCTTCGCCCAGGCGCAGGCGGCATTGGCAGCTCCAAAAGTCGCCGAGACATCCGCCGATCGGCCGCATTGCGCGATCGCAGTGATCGGCACCCGCGGCGGCGTGGGCGCCTCGACGATGGCGACGTCGCTCTCCTGGCTGATGAGCGAGCGCCACGTCAGAACGACTGCGTTGCTCGATCTCGACGTGCATTTCGGCACCGGCGCGCTTGCGCTCGATCTCGAGCCCGGGCGCGGCCTGACCGATGCGATCGAGAATCCCAGTCGCATCGACGGACTGTTCATCGAGCGCGCGATGGTCCGCGCGTCCGAACGACTCGCCGTGCTTTCGGCCGAAGCACCGATCAACTCGCCGGTCCTCACCGATGGCGCCGCTTTCTATCAGCTGCAGGAGGAGATCCGCACCGCATTCGAGTGCACCATCGTCGATCTCCCGCGCTCGATGCTCGTGCTGCATCCGCATCTGATCGCCGATGTGCAGGTTGCGGTACTGGTCACCGAGCTCACCCTCGCCGCTGCGCGCGACGCGATCCGCATCCTGAGCTGGTTCAAGTCGAACGCGCCGCAGACGCAAGTGATCGTCGTCGCCAATCGCGTGCAGCCGAGCGCGCAGCTCGAGATCAGCCGAAAGGATTTCGAAGGGTCAATCGAGCGCAAGATCGATTTCCTCGTTCCGTTCGACAACAAGCTCGCCGCGCAGGCGGCAAAGCTCGGCAAGCCTTTCGCCGAGGCGGGCAAGAATTCGAAATCGGTCGCGCCCATGGTGGAGCTGTCCGAACGTGTCCTCGACTTCGCGGATGCAGGCGAACCGGCTTCCGTGGGCGGCAAGAAAGCAGGCAAGGCGGGCGGCAAGGCTGCATCGGGCAAGGGCGGCTCGCTCCTCGCCAAGCTGATGACGCCGAAGAAAAAGTAATTCCGCCGCTTCCGGGCGGCCAGTGAGAAGCGGAGGCGAACGCGGCATGAACATGCTGCCGTACCTGATGATCGGCGGGGGCGCTTTCGCGGTGCTCGCGATACTGGTGTTTGCCTTTTCGGGTCCGTCCGTACAGCGCGCGGGCTCGCGACGTCTTTCAAGCGTTCGCGAACGCCACGCCGGCCAAACGACGGTCGCGGCGGCGATGGAGGCGCAGATGCGCCGCATCTCCGCGCAGCGGGCAACGCGCGTGGACGCCGCAGCCGCACGTTTCATCCCGAACCCGGCGCTTCTGGGAAAGCGTCTCGCGATGACGGGCAAGGACTGGACGGTCGGACAATATGCGCTCGCCACGGTCGGACTTGCGCTGGTCGGCTTCGTCGCTCTCTGGTTTCAGGGCGCACCGCCGTGGCTGGCAATGTTCGCCGGGCTTTTCCTGGGGCTGGCCGTTCCGCACATGGCGGTCGGCTTCTTCATCGGCCGGCGCATCGCCAAATTCACTGCGAAGTTCCCCGACGCGATCGAGCTGTTGGTTCGCGGCCTGCGCTCGGGCCTGCCGATCACCGAGACGATGGCGGTCGTGGGAGCCGAGATCGAAGGGCCCGTGGGCGAGGAATTCCGTGCCGTTTCCGACAAGATGAAGATCGGGCGCACGCTCGACGTGGCGCTGCAGGAGACATCGGACCGGCTCGGCACTCCCGAGTTCCAGTTCTTCGTCATCACCATCGCCATCCAGCGCGAAACCGGCGGCAACCTTGCCGAAACGCTGTCGAACCTCGCCGATGTGCTGCGCAAGCGCAGCCAGATGAAGCTCAAGATCAAGGCGCTTTCGTCCGAATCCAAGGCGTCGGCCTATATCGTCGGCGCCCTGCCCTTCATCGTGTTCGGCATGATCTGGTTCATCAACAACCAGTATATGCTCAACTTCTTTCAGGACGAACGGCTGATGGTCGCCGGCGGCGGCGGGCTGGTCTGGATGGGGATCGGCGCGTTCATCATGGCCAAGATGGTCAATTTCGAGATCTGAGGCGGCAATGCAACCCACCAGCACCGCACCGATGATCCTGGGCGTCGACGTCCTGTGGGTGGCCACGCTGCTCGCGGGAGTCGCGACGCTGGCAATGCTGTATGCGCTTTACATGGCCACCACCGTGCGCAATCCGATGGCCAAGCGCGTCAAGGCGCTCAACGAGCGGCGCGAGCAGCTGAAGGCGGGCATCACAGCCTCCACGTCAAAGCGGCGTGCCAAGCTGGTCCAGCGGAGCGACGCTTCGGACCGGATGCGCAATTTCCTCAGCTCGCTGAAGGTGCTGCAGGAAAGCCAGGTCAAGGCCGTCCAGATCAAGATGCTGCAGGCCGGGATCCGGCGCAAGGAATGGGCCGTCGGCGTCATTTTCGGCCGGCTCGTGCTGCCGATCGTGATCGGTGGCCTCGCGGTGTTCCTCGTCTATGGCACGGACATGTTCGCGGACTGGGGTTCGCTCAAGAAATACGGGCTCGTCGCCGGCGCCTTCCTGCTGAGCTACAAGGCACCGGACATCTATCTCAAGAACAAGATCCAGAAGCGTTCGGCCGCGATCCGCAAGGGCCTGCCCGACGCGCTCGACCTGCTGGTGATCTGTGCCGAAGCGGGACTCACCGTCGACGCCGCCTTTGGCCGCGTCTCGCGCGAACTGGGCAAGGCCTATCCCGAACTGGGCGAGGAATTCTCGCTGACCGCGATTGAGCTCGGCTTTCTGACCGACCGCCGCAATGCGTTCGAAAATCTCGCGATGCGGATCGATCTCGATGCGATTCGCGGCGTGGTGACCACGATGATCCAGACCGAGAAATACGGCACGCCGCTCGCTTCGGCGCTGCGCGTCCTTTCGGCCGAGTTCCGCAACGAGCGGATGATGCGCGCCGAGGAAAAGGCTGCGCGGCTTCCCGCGATCATGACGATCCCGCTGATTCTGTTCATCCTGCCGGTGCTGTTCATCGTGATCCTGGGCCC
Source organism: Sphingosinithalassobacter sp. LHW66-3 (assembly GCF_050703275.1). GTDB lineage: Bacteria > Pseudomonadota > Alphaproteobacteria > Sphingomonadales > Sphingomonadaceae > Sphingomonas. The sequence continues at coordinate 2,927,886 of NZ_CP193482.1, read as the reverse complement.
CGCCGCCTGCGACATCAACGACGCACTGCTGACCGGCTGACACCCCGCCATCTTGCCTGTGGCGGAGAATCGCGGAGCAGGGTACATCGGCCTCACGATCATAGGGGAGGTCGATCATGCCGGAGTTGCCGTTCCAGACGCCGACCGAATTCGTTGCGCTTGCCCTAACGCTCATCGCCGGCTGGCTGCTGGGTCTCGCCAGCGCTCCGGGCGGGCGCAAGTGGAAGCAGCTCTATCAGGACGAGGAAGTCGCTCACGCAGGCTATCGGCACCAGGCGGAGACCGACCTTCGCGAAGCCAACCAACGCATTCGCGAGCTCGAATCCGAGCGCGAACGGCTGCAGAAGTCGCTCGACGAGGCACAAGCGGCTCCGCCGAGCGCACCGGCGGCAAGCGCCGATGCCGTCAGCGAAACCGATAGCGAACCCGGCGCCGGCTGGCGCGGCTGGTTCGGCTGGGGCCGCGACAATCTTGCGCGGATAAAGGGTATCGACGAAGCACGCGAGCAGCGGCTCAACGAGCTCGGCATCAAGACCTATCGCGAGATCGAGAAGATGACCGCCGACGACGAAGCGGCGCTCGAACAACGGCTCGAGGTCGAAAAAGGCACCATCGCCGATCAGGAGTGGCGCGAACAGGCCGCGATGCTGCGCGCGGGCAACGACGACGAGCACGGCCAGCGCTACGGCTGACCCGGCAACGCTGGGTCGGGCAGCGCCGGGCTACGGCAGCACGAGCGCGCGCTGGTACGTCTCGACCACTTCCGCCAGCGGCACGCCCGCGCCCGATGACACCAGCGCACGATGGCGCAGGACCGCGGCGGGGGGAGCGCCCCGCCCGTCCCACAGCCGTTCTGCGGCCAGATTGCGCCGCACCGGCGCGAGGTCCGCGATGACCGCGCCGAACGGCGTGTCGCTCTCCGCCAGCGCCGCGCGCATCTCCGGCGTCAGACGCTCGGGCACGAACCAATTCTCCGCCTCGGACAGCAGCCGCGCGCCGCAGACCAGCCGCACGCGCCGATAGCCGAGCGGCTCGTCCGCGCTCACTGCCAGCCGGTCGCGCTGCTCGGCGCTCGCGGGCACGTCGATTCCACGATCCACCTCCGCACGCACCGCCAGCCCGCCACAGCGGCGCTCCAGCACGCTCGTCGCGGTCGGACCCGCCAGCAAATCGGCGTGCAGCGCGTCGACTGCATCCTGCACAGCGTGCGCGAGCGGCGTCATGGTCATGCTGCCCAGGGCGATCGCGGCAAGCGGCGTCACACCCGCGCCGCGAGCGCCGCCTGCGCCGCCGCCAGCCGCGCGATCGGCACGCGATACGGCGAGGCCGAGACGTAATCGAGCCCGGTCTTCTCACAGAAAGCGATCGAGGCCGGGTCGCCCCCATGCTCGCCGCAGATGCCGAGCTTGAGGCCCGGCCGGGCTCCACGGCCGCGCTCCGCGGCAATCTCGATCAGCTCGCCCACACCTTCGATGTCGATGCTGACGAACGGGTCACGCGGATAGATGCCCTTGTCGACATAGGTAGTGAGGAACCGCCCCGCATCGTCGCGGCTCACGCCGAGCGTCGTCTGCGTGAGATCGTTGGTGCCGAACGAGAAGAACTCGCCCACCTCGGCGATCTCGCCCGCGCGCAGCGCCGCGCGCGGCAGCTCGATCATCGTGCCGACCAGATAGTCGATCGTGCGGCCCTTCTCCTCGAACACCGCCGTCGCCGCCTTGTCGACCAATGCCTTCATCAGCGCCAGTTCCTTACGCGTGGCGACCAGCGGGATCATCACTTCGGGGATCGGAGCCTCGCCCGATTTCGCCGCGACATCGCACGCCGCCTCGAAGATCGCGCGCGCCTGCATCTCGTAGATTTCGGGATAGGTGACGCCGAGGCGGCAGCCGCGATGGCCGAGCATCGGATTGAATTCGTGCAGCTCGGCCGCGCGGCGCTTCAGCGTCTCGACCTCGACTCCGGCGGCCTGCGCCACTTCGGCGAACTCGTCCTCCTCGTGCGGCAGGAATTCGTGCAACGGCGGATCGAGCAGGCGGATGGTGCAGGGAAGCCCCGCCATCACCTCGAAGATCTCGGTGAAATCCTTGCGCTGCTCGGGCAGCAGCTTCTCGAGCGCGACCCGCCTGCCCTTCTCGTCGCCCGCGAGGATCATCTGGCGCACTGCCGTGATCCGGCCGGAATCGAAGAACATATGCTCGGTGCGACACAGGCCGATGCCTTCGGCGCCGAACTCGCGCGCAGTGCGGCAGTCGGCGGGCGTCTCGGCATTGGTGCGCACCTTGAGCCGCCGGACCTTGTCGGCCCAGACCATCAGCGTGCCGAAGTCCCCCGCCAGTTCAGGCTGGAGCGTCGGCACTTCGCCGATCATCACTTCGCCGGTGGCGCCATCGATGGTGATGATCTCGCCTTCGCGCACTTCGCGGCTGCCGACGCGCATCACGCCTTCGGCGGCCTTGATAGAGAGCGTGCCCGCGCCCGAAACGCAGGGCCTGCCCATGCCGCGCGCGACCACGGCGGCATGGCTGGTCATGCCGCCGCGCGCGGTGAGGATGCCCTTTGCGGCGTGCATGCCGTGAATGTCCTCGGGGCTCGTCTCGATGCGGACGAGGATCACATCCTGACCATCGGCGGCGGCCTTCTCGGCGGTGTCGGCGTCGAACACCACCTTGCCCGAAGCCGCGCCGGGCGAGGCCGGCAGTCCCTTGGTCAGCACGTCGCGCGGCGCATCGGGATCGAGCGTCGGGTGCAGCAGCTGGTCGAGCGCGGAGGGGTTCACCCGCGCGACCGCTTCCTCTTCCGAGATCAGCCCTTCGCTCGCCATATCGACCGCGATCTTGAGCGCCGCCTTGGCGGTGCGCTTGCCGGTGCGAGTCTGGAGCATCCACAGCGTGCCGCGTTCAACGGTGAACTCGATGTCCTGCATGTCGCGATAGTGGCGCTCGAGCTTTTCGAACACCTGCGCCAGCTCGGCATAGGTTTCGGGCAGCGCCTCTTCCATCGACAGCGGCTTGGCGCCCGCCTTTTCGCGGGCGTCCTTGGTCAGATATTGCGGCGTGCGGATGCCGGCGACCACATCCTCTCCCTGCGCATTGATCAGGAACTCGCCATAATAGCCATTCTCGCCGGTCGAGGGATCGCGCGTGAACGCGACTCCGGTTGCCGAAGTCTCGCCCATGTTGCCGAACACCATCGCCTGGACGTTGACCGCCGTGCCCCAGTCGCCGGAAATGTCGTTGATGCGGCGATAGACCTTCGCACGCTCGGCGTTCCACGATCCGAAAACCGCAGCGATCGCGCCCCACAGCTGATCCTGCACGTCCTGCGGGAAGGGCTTGTCCCACAGCTCCCTCACGATCTTCTTGTATTCGTCGACCAGTGCCTTCCAGTCGGCTGCGGTCATTTCGGTATCGAGAGTGTAGCCGCGATCCTCCTTGGCGATCTCCAGCGCTTCCTCGAAGCGGCCGTGGTCGAGCCCGAGCACCACGTCGCAATACATCTGGATGAAGCGGCGATAGCTGTCCCAGGCGAAGCGCTCGTCCTCCGCCTTCGCCGCAAGGCCCTGCACCGTCTCGTCGTTGAGCCCCAGGTTGAGCACGGTATCCATCATGCCGGGCATCGACACGCGCGCGCCCGAGCGGACCGAGACGAGCAGCGGATCGGCATTGTCGCCGAACTTCTTTCCGGTGATGCCTTCGATATGGGCGACGCCGTTGGCCACTTCCTCGCGCAGCGAGTCCGGGAACGTCTCGCCCTCGGCGTAATAGCGGGTGCACATCTCGGTCGAGATGGTGAAGCCCGGCGGCACCGGCAGGCCGATCGACGCCATTTCGGCCAGATTGGCGCCCTTGCCGCCCAGCAGGTTCTTGTCGCCCGTGCCGCCTTCGGAAACGCCGCCGCCAAAGCGGTACACATATTTGGTCATCGGTCCGTCCCTGTTCTCAACTCTTTGTTTTCGCTGGGGAGGCGAAATGCATGCGGACAAAGGGCGGAAGCCGGCGCAGGTTCCCTACCCCTCGATCTTCGAGAAATCCGCCACCCGATGCACTGCGTCGCGCATCCGCGCCAGCAACGCGAGTCGTGCCGCGCGCTTCGCCGCGTCGGCGTCGTTCACCGTCACCGTGTCGAAGAAACGGTCGATCGGCCCGCGCAGCGTGGCGAGCGCGGCCATCGCGGCTTCGAAATCCTCGCGTGCGATCGCGGCGGCTGCTTCGGGCTCGGCCGCGTCGAGCGCAGCGATCAGCTCGGCCTCGGCGGGTTCGCGAGCATAAGGCTCGGCTGCCTCCCCGCCACCGTCAGCAGTTCCGGACGCCGGCTCTCCACCGTCGCCCCCGCGCAGGCGGGAGCGTATAGCTGCACCCTCGCGCACATGCTTTCCACCGTCGCCCCCGCGAAGGCGGGGGCCCATCTCTCCGTCCACAGGCGCTGGCATTTCGTCGACAGAGCCATGGGCCCCTGCCTGCGCAGGGGCGACGTAGCCTTCCTTCTTCAGGATATTCGCCGCGCGCTTGTACCCGGCGAGCAGGTTCGCCCCGTCTTCGGTCCCGACGAACGCCTGCAACGCATGGACGCGCGCGAGCAACCGGACGAGATCGTCCTCGCCGCCGAGCGCGAACACCGCGTCGATCAGATCGTGGCGGACACCGGCTTCGCGCTGCTGGACTTTGAGGCGATCGGCGAAGAAGGTGGGAAGCGATGTGAAGACGCTTTCCATGGCGGCTTTGTGCTCGACCAAAGCCTCGTCAGAGGATTCTGGCGATATGCGCAGATCGGTCATTCCTCGCAGGCCTCGGGTGATACCCTCCCAAAGGTTAAGCCGCAGACCGTTGCGCGTTAGGAGTTCCAGCACCCCCAACGCCGCTCGGCGAAGGGCAAACGGGTCCTTCGATCCAGTGGGCGGCATGTCCGCGAAGAAGAACGCGACGAGCGTATCCAGCTTGTCCGCCAGCGCCACCGCCACGCTCACCGGCGCGGTGGGCACCTCGTCGCCCTGCCCGACCGGCTTGTAGTGATCGCGGATCGCCTCGGCGACGCGGGTATCCAGCCCCTGCGCCTTGGCGAGTTCATAGCCGATGATGCCCTGCACCTCGGGGAATTCGCCCACCGTCTGGGTTACGAGATCGGCCTTGCAGAGAAGGCCGGCCTGTTCGGCAAGCTCGGCGAGTTCCGCCTGCGCCGGAGCACCGGAGTTTCCGACGATCCCCTCCTCGACCAGCCAGCGCGCCAGCTTGCCGACGCGCGTGGCCTTGTCCGCGACTGTGCCCAGCTTCTCGTGAAAGACGATGCGGTCGAGCTTCTTCGCCTGCTCGGCAAGCGGGACCTTCTTGTCCTGTTCCCAAAAGAAGATCGCGTCGGAGAGCCGCGCCTCGGCGACCTTGCGATTGCCCGCCACGATCTTGTCGCCGCCGTCGCGCGCGGCGATGTTCGCCACACAGACGAAGCCCGGTGCGGTCTCGCCAGTCTCGCACCGCACCGAGAAATATTTCTGGTTCACCTTGAGCGTCAGCTCCAGGATTTCGCGCGGGGCATCGAGCAGCCGCGCGTCGAAGCTGCCGAGCAGCGGCACCGGCCATTCGGTCAGCCCGGCGTTCTCGGCGACCAGGCTCTCGTCCTCGACCAGCACCAGCCCGGCCTCACCCGCCAGTTTCGCCGCGCCGTCGCGGATGATCGCCGCGCGCTCGGCGGGATCGACGATCACATGGCAGGCGCGCAGCTTCTCGACGTAATCCGCCGCCGATCCGATGGTGATCGCACCGGGATGGTGGAAGCGATGCCCTACTGTCGCGGCGCCGCTGGCGACGCCCGCGACCTCGCACGGCACCACCTCCTCGCCCAGCAGCGCGACGATGCCCTGCAGCGGGCGCACCCAGCGCAGGCTCTCGGTCGAAACCGAGGCATCGCCCCAGCGCATCGACTTGGGCCAGGGAAAGGCGCGGATCACCGCGGTGATCGCCTCCGCCAGCACCTCGGCGGTCGCGCGGCCGGGCTTGTCGATCACGGCGAACCACACGCCGTCGCAGTCTTCGAGCTGCTCGCGCGCCAGGCCGGTCTTGCGCAGAAAGCCTTCCAGTGCCTGCGGCGGAGCCGAGGTGCGAGGACCCTTGATCTCCTCGGACACCGCCTGCGTCGCCAGCGGCAGTCCGCGCGCGATCAGCGCGAGCCGGCGCGGCGTGGCATAGGTGACGAGCGCATCCGCCTCGATCCCGGCCTTGATCAGTTCAGCGGAGAACAGCTTGGCGAGGTCGTCGCGCGCCTTCGCCTGCATCCGCGCGGGGATTTCCTCGGAACGCAGTTCGAGCAGGAAATCGGTCATTTCAAATCCTCCCCGGCACGGGGAGGGGGACCATCCGAAGGATGGTGGAGGGGGCTCGCCACAAGCGCAGCGATCGATCCCGCCACCGCGCCCGCATCCTCAAGCACATCCGCGGCCGAAAAACGCTCCACTCGATATCCGTTGTCGATTAGAAAAGCGTCACGCCGCGCATCGCTTTCCGCACGTGGATTAAGATCGTGCGCCTGTCCGTCAACTTCGACGACCAGCTGCGCGGACGAGCAGTAAAAATCGACCACATATGATCCGATCGGATGCTGTCGGCGGAATTTTGCGCCAGTCTTTTGACCGCGAAGGCGCTCCCACAGGAGGACTTCAGGCAAGCTCAATTCTGTGCGTAACCTGCGAGCAGTCGCGGTTTCCGGACGGAGCTGACGCGGCACGCCCCCTCCACCGCGCTTCGCGCGGTCCCCCTCCCCGTGCCGGGGAGGATTTGCAGCCGCGCTCACAGGCTCCACCCCGGGAAGTTCGCTTCCCACTGTGGCGTCATCTTCTCGATATGCTTGGCGCACGCGCCCTTCGCCAGATCGCGCACGCGGCCGATATAGGCCTGGCGCTCGGCGACCGAGATCACGCCGCGCGCCTGGAGCAGGTTGAAGGTGTGACTGGCCTTGATCGCCTGTTCATAGGCCGGGATCGGCAAGTTGCGATCGAGGCAATTCTCGCACTCCGCCACTGCCTTGCGAAAGCCGTCGAACAGCGCATCGGTGTCCGCGACTTCGAAATTCCATTCGGACATCTGGCGCTCGTTCTCGAGGAACACATCGCCGTAGGTCACGCCCGCGTCGTTGAACCTCAGCTCGTACACGCTGTCGACATTCTGGATGTACATCGCCAGCCGCTCGAGCCCGTAGGTGAGCTCGCCCGCCACCGGCTTGCAATCGAACCCGCCCATCTGCTGGAAATAGGTGAACTGAGTGACTTCCATGCCGTCGCACCAGACTTCCCAGCCCAGTCCCCAGGCGCCCAGCGTGGGGCTTTCCCAATCGTCCTCGACGAAGCGGATATCGTGCAGCCCGAAATCGATGCCGATCGCCGCCAGGCTGCCCAGATACAGCTCCTGCAGGTCCGCCGGGCTGGGCTTCAGGATCACCTGATACTGGTAGTAATGCTGCAGCCGGTTGGGGTTCTCCCCATAGCGGCCGTCGGTGGGGCGGCGGCACGGCTGGACGAACGCCGCGTTCCACGGCTGCGGCCCCAGCGCGCGGAGCGTGGTGGCCGTGTGAAAGGTGCCCGCCCCCATCTCCATGTCATAGGGCTGGAGGATCAGGCAGCCGCGATCGCTCCAATAGTCGTGGAGCGTGAGGATCATGCGCTGGAAGCTGGGGGCGGCGGTCTCTGGCAAGGTATGTTCGCAGGTGCGGAAGGGGAAATCCGCCCCGCTTTGGCGCAGCCGACAGAACGGGTCAATGCCGCGGCCGTTGACTCGTGCGTGCGCCGCTGGCCCATTGTCCCGGATGAAGGGGAACGCTTGCCGGAAGGCCGCCTGCGCGGCGATGCTGCTGTCGCTGCTGTGGGTCGCTGGCCCGACGGCGGCTCAGACGCCACAGCTTCCCTACCACGGCTATCCGATGGACGAGGCCGTAGCACTGGACGGCACCATCGCCCGCCCGCCCGCCGAGGCGGCAATGGAGCTGCTGTACGCGCTGGAACGCGAGCGGGTGCGCGAGACGCAGCCTTATGCCCCGGCGCCGGCGATCTGGCGCATCGCCGATGCCGATACGACCATCTATCTCTTCGGCACGATCCACAGCCTGCCGATCGGCTTCCGCTGGCGCAATCCGGGGCTGGAGGCGGTCATCCTGCGCGCCGATTCGCTGCTGCTGGAATCGGTGGAGGAAGAGACCGAGGGGATCGACCTGATGCTGGGGCTCGCCGGGCGCGAGAGCATGCCGCCGCTCCAGGATCGCATATCGCCGCGCTATCACGCCAAGCTCGCTGCCTTTCAGCGCACGCTCCCCGCCGCACTCGTCGAACAGATGGACGCGATGCCAACCTGGGTCGCGGCGCTGAGCGTCTCCGCGGTCCGCGACATGCTGGCAGGCGAAGTCTCCGGCCAGGGCGCCGACGACTGGCTCGAACATCATTTCCGCAGCGTGGGCAAGCCGGTCGAGGCGATCGAGGACAGCGGCAGCGTGGTCGAAAGCATCAACGCCGTGCCCGAAGCTGCGCAGCGGCGGATGCTGGAGGCCGCGCTCATAACGCCGGCGCGCCGGCGCGACGTGCTGGAAGGGCCCGCACATGCATGGGCGCGCGGCGAAGTCGGCCCCGATTCGCCGCTGATCATCATGCCGGAAGACCTGGACCCCTCCTCCGCCCTCGCCGATCCGATGCTGACCCGCCGCAACGCCGCCTGGGTGGAGGAGCTGATCGCGCGGCTCGACTCGCGCAGCGGCGTGATCCTGTTCGCCGCCGGAGCGGGCCATTTCGTCGGCTCCGGCTCCGTGCTGGAAATGCTGGAAACGCGCGGAGTGGCGATCGAGCGCGTGCAATAACGTTTCAGGGCGCGCGTGCTTGCCCTTTACGCGCGTCTCCCCTATAGGCGCGCGCTTGTCGTGGCAGGGTCATCCCTGGAGGCCTGCCCGGCGAAATGGACTGAACACATCAAGCGCATTCGGAGACTGCAATGAGCGAACAGCTTACGCTGTCGGCCGAGACGCGCGACCGGGCTGGCAAGGGAGCCTCCCGGGCGCTTCGTCGAGAAGGCCGCGTGCCCGCCGTGATTTACGGCAACAAGGAAGATCCCGTCATCATCCACGTCGAAGAAAAGGCGCTGATGAAGCTCCTGATGACGGGCCACTTCATGAACTCGGTCGTGATGATCGAAGGCGCCGGCAAGAAGGCCGTGCGCACGCTGCCGAAGGACGTGGCGTTCGATCCCGTCACCGATCGTCCGGTGCACGCGGATTTCCTGCGCATCTCCGAACATGCCAAGGTGCACGTCAACGTGCCCGTCGTGTTCACCGAAGAGGCGCTGGCTCCGGGCATCAAGCGGGGCGGCGTGCTGAACATCGTGCGCCACGAAGTCGAGCTGGTGGTCGATGCGGCGAATATCCCCGACCAGATCGAAGCCTCGCTGAAGGGCCTCGAGGTCGGCGATTCGCTGCACATCTCGGCGGTCGCGCTGCCCGAGGGCGCCACTCCGGCGATCACCGATCGTGACTTCACCATCGCCACCGTCGTCGCGCCGTCGGCGCTGAAGTCGAGCGAAGGCGACACGACGACCGAGGAATCCGGCGAGGCTGGCGAGGCCGAGGGCGAAGGCGAGTAAGCCTTTCCTCGATCCTCCGGGTCCGATACGCCGCCTCCGCACCCCGGTGCGGGGGCGGTGTTCGTTTTGGGGAAGTGTCCATGCAGCTCTGGGTCGGCCTCGGCAATCCGGGCCCGCAATATGCGATGCACCGGCACAATATCGGCTTCATGGCGCTGGACGCCATCGCCGAAGTGCACAGCTTCGGGCCGGTGAAGAAGCAGTTCCAGGGCTGGACCCGCGAGGGCCACGTCGGCAGCGCCAAGATCCTGCTGCTCAAGCCCGGGACCTATATGAACGAAAGCGGCCGCTCGATCCGCGCGGCGACGGATTTCTACAAGCTGGCGCCCGAGGAGGTGACCGTCTTTCACGACGAGCTCGATCTGCCGCCATTCAAGGTGAAGGTGAAGGCCGGCGGCGGCACTGCCGGACACAACGGGCTGCGCTCGGCCGGTCAGCACATCGGCCCCGATTTCCGGCGCGTACGGATCGGAATCGGCCATCCCGGCCACAAGGATCGCGTCACCGGCCATGTTCTCGGCAACTATGCCAAGGCCGAGCTGGAGGACCTCACCGATCTGCTCGGCGCGCTCGCTGCCGAAGCGCCGCGGCTTGCCGAAGGAAATGACGCGCGCTTCATGAGCGACGTCGCGCTCCGGCTCCAGCGCGACGTCTGAGCGACGTGGGAGCGGGCGGCGGGCGCGATGCCCCGCCGCCCGCGCCTGCTCAGTTCTTGTTGCCGACGACGGTACCGATGATCCGATATTCGGTGCCTGCGGCCGCGCCCGATGCGACGAAGCTGATACCGATCTCTTCGGCCGCCGAGCCGTAATAGCCGCCGCTGAACAGGCCCGGCACCAGGCTGGTCGTCCCGAAATTGCCGGTGAACAGGTTCGCGCTCACCGGAACGCCGGCCGTGCCTTCGATCGTGCCGAGCGGCGTAACGACGCCGCCGGCATCGACTCGGCTGAGGTTCATCGAGAGCGTTACGAGGCCGCTCGAGAAGTTCACCGACATCGTGACCGTACCGTCCAGCCGGTCGATCGCCGTCGCTCCGCCCATCACGCTCACCACGCGGCCGGACACGCGCGACGTATAGGCGGCGGTCCCGGTCGTCGGAACGTCGGCTACGACAGTGGGATAGCCGAACACGGTGGCCGTGATCCGCTTCTGCCCTGCCGTGGTGTCGCCCCGCCACCAATTGGCATAGCTCACGCGCGTCAGCGCCTTGATCGTCTCGTTGCTCGAGACGCGATCCGGGATGCTGTTGTTGAGGAATTCGATCTGCGAGAATTTCCCGCCGGTGCCGGTCTCGCGGAAGACATATTCCGGAACAGTCGTCGCAGGCTGGACCGTCAGTTCGGCGTTGTTGAACCGCGTCTCCTCACTCGCCTCGGCGATCACATACTCGCCGCTCGTGATGTTGTTGTTGACTGCCAGAGTGACACGGCCGGTGCGCGTCTCGGTGGTCGCCGGCCCAAGCGTAACCGCGCCGGTCGCGGGGTCGCCGGTGTAGCTCGTTCCGGCGGAGATCGCCGTGAACTGGGTGGCCGCGCTCAACGGAAATGCAGTGTAGGTGGGGCTCGCCGTCGGCGTAGGCGTCGGCGACGTGGTGGGAGTGGGCGTCGGCGAAGCCGAATCGCCATTGTCGCCGCAGCCGCTGAGCAGCACGGGGACGGCAATTGCGCTGAGAAACAGGCTCCGGCGGATCATCGATACTCTCCACGATTGGTGACGTTGCGCGACTGCAACGAATTGGTCTGTACGCAGCCTGAACGGCAGCATCAATTTGCCCTCCAAAGCCGCTGCGCACCCGCAAATCAAGCCTTGCCTGCATTTACCTTCAGATGCCCCGATTCACGCGGCCGTTCGCCCGTGACGATCGGAGGACAAGCCCATCCGCTGCAGCGCCTGCGCGGCCGGACTCGACGGCAGGTGCGTGCGCTCGGCAAGCTGCGCAAGCGCCTTCAGCAGCGCACGCTCGCCGGGCCGCGGCCTGGGCTGGCCGGCGAGGCCGAGCTGCCGCCGCAGGCTGGGCGGAACGAGATCGACTGCCGCGCGCACGGCCACGCGCTGCATCGGACGCAGCGGCAGCGGCAGGATCGGCGCGGTCCGCAGGATGTCGAGCAGTTCGCCCAGAATCGGCGACGGTTCGAGCGTCGGCTGCATGCGCGCAAACACCGCATCCACTGCGCCCTGGCTCAGCGGCGGCTGCTGCACGCCATACAGCGCTGCGCCTGCTTCCGCCTCGGCATAGTAGCGATCCCGCTGCGCTGCGCCGATCGGCCGCACATAGGCGTGATAGGCTTCCAGAAAGCCGTACGCCGCCGTCACCTGTACCCACAGCAGCAGCTCCGGATCCTCGGCGGAATAGGCCAGCCCCTCCGGCGTGGTGCCGGTGATCCGGCCGTGCATCCGCCGCACCCGCGCCGCCATCGCTTCGAAGCTGCTGCGGGCGCCATAGACGGTGACCATCGCGGCCATTCCGGTGCGCCGCAAGCGGCCGGCGGGATCGCGCCTGAAGCTCGAATGGTCCCACACGCCGTGCCGCACGCGCGGCTCGCCCAGTTCGAGCAACACCGCGGCCATGCCGCCGATGTACATCGAAACAGGATTGGCGAAGACGCGCCAGGATACCGAATCCGGTGCGATCACCGAAGGCTCCCCCGGCGGCAGCGCGAAGTCGAATTCCGCCGGGCCGAGCAGCTTGGCCGAGAGCCGGTCGAGCGGCGTCGAGAGCAATGCGTCGATCATCGACGCACTAACGCGGCAACACCTCGCCTGGTCTCAGGCGCCCTTGTCCTCCAGGCTGTTGCGCAGCGCCTCGATCCGGAACATGCGCGCGTTCTTGTCAGGACCGGCAAGCGGTCCCTCGCCCATTTCGGCGACTTCCTGGATACAGGATGCGACGATCTGGAAACCGCGACCGGCCGAGCTTCCGCCGTCGCCGCCCGCGCGGAAGACATTTTCCACCTGATCGGCATAGGCCCAGTCGAGATAGGCGTCGAGGTTCGCCTGCGACAGCTCCGGCTGCGGCGGATCGGCCGCAATCACCGTTTCGCCGAGCCGATTCTCGATGCCCGAACGAAAATAGCTTCGATAGATGTCGAGATCGCCCACATCGGCTTCGCGCAGCGCCGCTTCCTGCCAGCGGATCGCGCCGAGGCACTGGACGTCATGCGCGAGGCCCGCCGCCAGCAGCTGCTCCTGATACTGCGCCTGGCGGTTCGCCGCCGCATCGGCCGCCGCCTTTTCCGCATCCTCGCCGCCGCCGCAACCGGCAATGGCCAGCGCAAGCGCCCCCGTGAATGCGAAGCGCGCGGTCCGGCGCAGAGTGGCGGTCATAGCGGCATCCTTCCCGTTCATGCTCTCGCCCCGGTTTCGCGACGGCGCCGCTGCATGTCAACGCCACTGCGGGTGGCGCTTGCAATGGCGCCCGGCGCATGCTGAGCGGAAGCCATGCCGGTCCGCAGCCTGTTCGCCACGCGCTTTTACGAAGCCGCCATCGCGCCCGCGCTCGTCGCCGAGCTGGAGGAAGCGTGCCGCGCGCTGGCGCAGGAGGATCGGGCCGGCCGCGCCTGGTCCAAGGCGCACGGCTATCGCGGCTACACCTCCTACGCCTCGCTCAACGATCTGCCCGAGCGCGATCCGCGTTTCGACGACCTGCAGCGCGCACTGCGCCGCCACCTCGCCGATTTCGCCGAAGCCTGTGCGCTCGATCTCGACGGCAAGCGGCTCAAGCTCGACAGCCTCTGGGTCAATGTGATGAAGCCCGGCGCGGTCCATTCGGGCCATATCCATCCGCACAGCATCGTCTCGGGAACCGTCTATGTCGCGGTCCCGCCGGGATCGGGCGCGCTGAAACTGGAGGATCCGCGCCTGCCGATGCTGATGGCCGCCCCGCCGCGCCGCGCCGACGCGCCGGAGGATCTTTCCACCTTCGTCTATGCCGAGCCGAAGCCGGGTAGCGTCTTTCTGTGGGAAAGCTGGCTGCGCCACGAAGTGAAGCCCAATCAGGCGAAGGGCGAGCGGATCAGCGTGAGCTTCAACTATCGGCTGTAGCCGAGCCTCTGGCCTTGCCCGGCCGAAACCCCTATCCGCTCCCCTTCCCCTTCACATCAGGAACGATCCATGGGTTTCCGCTGCGGCATCGTCGGCCTTCCGAACGTCGGCAAGTCCACGCTTTTCAACGCACTCACGCAAACCGCCGCGGCGCAGGCGGCGAACTATCCCTTCTGCACCATCGAGCCCAATGTGGGGAATGTCGCGGTTCCCGATCCACGGCTCGACAAGCTGGCGGAGATCGCGGGTTCGGCGAAAAAGATCGAGACCCAGCTCGCCTTCGTCGACATCGCGGGGCTGGTGCGCGGCGCCAGCAAGGGCGAGGGCCTGGGAAACCAGTTCCTCGGCAACATCCGCGAAGTGGACGCGATCGTCCATGTGCTCCGCTGTTTCGAGAACGACGACATCCAGCACGTCGACAACAAGGTCGATCCGATCGCCGACGCCGAAACGGTCGAGACCGAGCTGATGCTCGCCGACCTCGAGAGCCTCGAAAAGCGCGTCCCCAATCTCGTCAAGAAGGCGCAGCAGGGCGACAAGGAAGCGAAGATCCAGGCCGGCGTTCTCGGCAAGGCGCTCGATCTGCTGCGCGAGGGCAAGCCGGCGCGGCTCACCGAAATCGCCGACCACGAAGAGGCGCGCGCGTTCGAACAGGCACAGCTGCTCACCGGCAAGCCCGTGCTCTACGTCTGCAACGTCAACGAAGAGGATGCAGCCGACGGCAACGCATTCTCCGCGCGCGTTTTCGAGAAGGCCAACGCCGAGGGCGCCGAAGCCGTGGTCGTTTCCGCGGCGATCGAGGCCGAGATCGCCACCATGCCGCCCGAGGAGCGCGGCGAGTTCCTCGCCGAGCTCGGCCTTGAGGAGACCGGCCTCGCGCGTGTGATCCGTGCGGGATACAAGCTGCTGAACCTGCTCACCTTCTTCACGGTGGGGCCCAAGGAAGCGCGCGCCTGGACGGTGGAAGCGGGATCGAAGGCGCCGCAGGCCGCCGGCGAGATCCACACCGATTTCGAACGCGGCTTCATCCGTGCCGAAACGATCGCCTTTGACGATTATGTCGCACTGGGTGGCGAAAGCGGCGCGCGCGACGCGGGCAAGCTGCGCCAGGAAGGCAAGGAATATGTCGTCCACGACGGCGACGTGATGCTGTTCCGCTTCAACGTCTGAGGCAGCATGGCCGGGTCAGGGGCGTCGAGAGAGCGCGCCCGGGGGTTCACGCTTCGAACGCTGCGATGATCGGGCACGGTCCCGCCTCTCCCGCCGCGCATTCGCGCGCGAGCTGCGCCAGTGCGCCACGAGCCGCTTGCAGTTCCGCGATCCTCGCGTCGAGGGCCGCGACTCGCGCTCGCGCCATTTCGCGGGCGCGTGCCCGATCGTTGCCGGCATCCAGCGCGAGCAGCTCGCCGATCTCCTCCAGCGTGAAGCCCGCCGCCTGCGCCGAGCGGATGAAGCGCAGCCGCCGTAGGTCGGGAGCGCCGTAGCGACGCACGCCTGCGCCGCGGGCGGGCGTGTCGATCAATCCGCGCCGCTGATAATAGCGCACCGTCTCCACGCCCACTCCGGCGGCCGCGGCCAGCTTCGCGATCGTCATTGCAGTCACGACTTGACTCCGTACCATGGTACGGACGCTATATCGCTTGCCGACTGCGAACGAACAAGGATCGGCACGATGGCCGCGCACGCGAAGACGGCGACTCTCTATCGCATGGTGATGGACAAGCACCTGTGCCCCTATGGGCTGAAGGCGCTGCACCTCCTGAAGCGAAAGGGCTATCGCGTCGACGACCAATGGCTCACCTCGCGCGCGCAGACCGACGCGTTCAAGGCCGAGCACGACGTGACTACGACGCCGCAGACCTTCATCGGCGGACAGCGAATCGGCGGCTACGACGATCTGCGCCGCCACTTCGGCCTGCCGGTGCGCGATCCGGATGCGACCAGCTACCGGCCGGTGGTCGCGGTCTTCGCGATCGCGGCGGCGCTCGCACTGGCGGTCAGCCATGCTGCGCTGGGCACGCCGTTCACCGTCCGTGCCGCCGAGTGGTTCATCTCGATCAGCATGTGCCTGCTGGCGATGCTCAAGCTTCAGGACGTCGAGCAGTTCGCCACCATGTTCCTCGGCTATGACCTGCTCGCGCAGCGCTGGGTGCCCTATGGCCGCATCTATCCCTATGCCGAAGGGATCGCAGGCGTACTGATGACTGCCGGCACGCTCACCTGGTTTTCGGCGCCGCTGGCGCTGTTCATCGGCGGCATCGGCGGCGTGTCGGTTTTCAAGGCCGTGTATCTCGATCGTCGCGAGCTGAAATGCGCCTGTGTCGGCGGCAGCAGCAGGGTGCCGCTCGGCTTCGTCTCGCTGACGGAGAATGTGATGATGGTCGTCATGGCGATCTGGATGGTGCTCGGCCACTGACGGCCCTTCTGCGGAGATCTCGAAAATGATCCGTTTCGCCTCGATCGGCGGCGCTGCGCTGGCGCTGCTCGCGAGTCCCGCTGCCGCGCAGCACGTCGGTCGTGACGGGCACGAGGGGCACGAAATGCCTGCGCCGCCCACCGCGGCGGCAAGGGAGAGCCATGCCGATCCTGCCGTGCCGAATGCGCCCCTTCCGCTTGCCGCCACCTATGGCTCGGGAACGGCTCGGCTGCCGTCGGCAGAAGGCGGGATGCACGGGCTGCATCTCGCAACCGGCGACTGGATGGTGATGGCGCACGGCTATGTCTGGGGCGCCTATACCGACCAGTCGGGCCCGCGCGGCGACGAGATGGCGTTCGTCGGCTCGATGGCGATGCTCACCGCCGGGCGCGAATTCGCCGGTGGGGCACGTTTCGAGGCACGCACGATGCTGAGCCTCGAGCCGCTGATGGGCGCGCCCGGCTACCCGAATGTCTTCGCGACCGGCGAGACGGCGAACGGCGAAGCCCTCGTCGATCGCCAGCATCCGCACGATCTGTTCATGGAACTCGCGGCTCGAGTCGATGTGCCGCTCGGCGGCGACGTCAGCGGCTTCCTCTACGGCGGACCGGTCGCGGAGCCTGCGCTCGGCCCCTCGGCGTTCATGCACCGCGGCTCGGCGCGCTACATGCCGCTCGCCCCGATCACCCACCACTGGTTCGACAGCACGCATATCACCTATGGCGTGGTCACCGCCGGCATCGCCACGCCGCGTTTCCAGATCGAGGGATCCGCCTTTCGCGGCCGCGAGCCGGACGAGGCGCGCTGGGACGTCGAAACGCCGAAGCTCGACAGCTGGAGCCTGCGCGCGAGCTGGACGCCGACGCCGAACTGGGCGCTCCAGGTCAGCCACGGGCGGCTGGAGAGCCCCGAGGAACTGCATCCCGGGCAGGACGAGGCACGTACGACCGCCAGCGTGCACTATTCGGCCGGGGGCATTGCGACCACGCTCGCCTTCTCGGCGAAGAACCGCGTTCCGGGCGACACACTCACTGCCTGGCTGGCGGAAGCGAACTGGAACCTCGATGGCCGCAACAACCTGTTCGGCCGAATCGAGAGCGTCGCCAACGACGAGCTGTTTCCGGATCATCATCATTCGCTGCACGACCGGCAGTTCCGCGTCGCTCGGTTCGAAGCGGGCTATGCCCATCGCCTGCCGCTGACAGGCCCGCTCAGCCTCGCGCTCGGCGGTTCGCTGGCCGCGTTCGACCGGCCAGAGGCGCTGCGGAGCGCCTATGGCGATCCGTTCGGCTATACGCTGTTCGCGAGGCTGTCGCTCGGCGATTGACGTCCGCCGTCACATTGCTGACCCCAAGCTGGGGCAGAGGGCGGGCAT
The DNA here is from genome assembly GCF_050703275.1 of Sphingosinithalassobacter sp. LHW66-3. Lineage (GTDB taxonomy): Bacteria > Pseudomonadota > Alphaproteobacteria > Sphingomonadales > Sphingomonadaceae > Sphingomonas. Next base: position 2,910,452 of record NZ_CP193482.1, on the reverse strand, counting down.
GCATTGGTCCAGCAAGATTCTCGCCGCCGGCGTCGCCGCGCTGCTTCAGGCCTGCGTCACTGCGCCCGCCATCGCCCCCGAGCCGCCGACCGCGCCTGCGGCGCCGGCCATTGCCGAAGTGCGCGAGCCGGTCACGATCCTCGTGTCGATCGACGGCTTCCATCCCGACTATCTTCGGCGGGGAGTGACTCCGGTCCTCTCCGGCCTTGCCGCGCAAGGCGTCGAGGCGTCGATGCGCCCCTCCTTTCCGACCAAGACCTTCCCCAACCACTATACGATCGTCACCGGGCTGCGCCCGGATCGCAGCGGCATCGTCGCCAATCGTTTCGAGGATCCCGAGCGGCCCGGCGAGACCTTCACCATGGCGACCAGCGATTCGCATTATTGGGAACAGGCCGAGCCGATCTGGGTGGCGGCGGAGCGCGCGGGCATCCGCACTGCGACGATGTTCTGGCCCGGCTCGAACGTCGAGATCCGCGACACGCGTCCGTCCGACTGGCAGCAATTCAACCAGGAAGTGAGCGGGCGCCAGCGCGTCGATGCGATCATCGATTGGCTGCGCCGGCCGCCGACCACGCGCCCGGAGTTCCTGACGCTCTATTTCGATACCGTCGACACCGCGGGCCACCGCTTCGGCCCGGAGGCGCCCGAAACCACGGCGGCGGTTGCCGAGGTCGATTCATTGATCGGGCGGCTGACGGCCGAGCTCACCGCACTCGGACAGCCCGCGAACCTCGTGATCGTTTCGGATCATGGCATGGCGGCGACGCACGAGGATCGCATGATCCGGATCGATCGCATGCTTCCCCCGGAATCCTTCCGCGCGGTCGAGACCGGCCCCTATGCCGGCATCGTCCCGGCGGAGGGCGCCGAGAATCAGGTGGCCGCGACGCTCCTCACGCCACACAAGCACATGCAATGCTGGCGGCGCGAGGATATTCCCTCCCGCCTTCACTATGGCAGCAATCCGCGCGTACCGCCGATCATCTGTCTCGCCGAGCTGGGCTGGCTGATCCTGGCCGCCGATCCCGAGTGGCCGATCACCGGCGGCAGCCATGGCTGGGACAATGCGGCGCCCGAGATGCGCGCGCTGTTTCTGGCCAGCGGCCCGGCGTTCGCGGCGGGGCGGACGCTCCCGCCGTTCGACAATGTCGCCGTCGAACCGCTGCTCCGTCACCTGATCGGCTTGCCGCAGCGCGATGATATCGACGGAACGATCGCGCCGTTCGAAGACGTGCTGCTTCGTTGAAGTCTTGCGCGGCATCGGTTTTCATCCGAAACGACTGGCATGCGCTATCTGGAAGATATCGAGGTCGGCACCGTCTCGCGCTTCGGCAGCTATGCGGTCACGCGCGAGGAAGTGCTCGACTTCGCCGGGAAATATGATCCGCAGCCGTTCCACCTTTCCGACGAAGCCGCCGCGCAGACGCATTTCGGCCGCATCGCCGCGAGCGGCTGGCATACCTGTTCGATGACGATGGCGATGATCGTCGAGAATATGAAGGAGCACCCGCAGGCAGGCCTCGGCGCGGTAGGCGTCGACGAACTGCGCTGGGTGAAGCCCGTCTATCCCGGTGACGTGCTACGCTGCGAGAGCGAAGTGATCGACGTACGTCCCTCGACCAGCCGGCCCGAAATGGGCAGCGTCAAATCACGCACGACTACCTTCAACCAGAAGGACGAGCCCGTCCTGCGTTTCACGGCGATCGCGCTGATCCGTCGCCGCCCGAACGAGTAGCGTCAGCGGCTTGGCGCGCCGGCTCAGTTTCCGTCCCGCCGCCAGCGCCAATGCTCGCGACGATCCTGACGCCAGTCGCGGCGGTCATCGCGATAGTCGCGCCGCTCGTCACGGCGGAAGTCGCGCCAGTCCGATCGCATGTTCCGGCGGTCGCCACGCCACGCCTGGCGCCGCGTTTCCCAATAGTGCCGCTGCGCCTGATTCCAGCGATAGCGGCGGCGGTTGCTGTCATAGACGTACACGCCGGTGCCGGGATAATAATAGTCGTTGTACCAGCCCCAATAGGGGCTGCCGTATCGGTTGTCGTAATAGCCGTTGCCGTAATATCCATCGTCGTAATAGCCGGTCGACCCATAGCCGACCGAGACGCCCGAATAGCCATAGCCGTCGGTGCAGCCGGCCAGCGCAAGGGCTCCTGCCGCGGCAGCGGCGATCAGGGCGGGCTTCGTCAGAAAAGGCATCGGATCGGTCCTCGCATCGCAGTGTGGCGCGGAGGGCGGACCGGCTCGCAGGCAAGGCGCGCCCGCGCCGTTGATACTCGGACGAACCCCGCAGTCTCGCGAAGGGTTCCCGAATCTCTACCACGATGGCGCGCGATCGGCCGCTGCAGCCAGCGGCGATGCGGGGAGTCAGTCGCCTTCGAACGCGACGAGCGAGCGCACCGTAATTCCGTCTTCGCGCAGTGCCTCGGCGCCGCCCAGATCGGGCAGATCGACGACGAAGCCCGCCTGCTGCACAGTGGCGCCTGCCTTGCGCAGCAGCCGTACCGCCGCGCGCGCGGTGCCGCCCGTGGCGATCAGATCGTCGACCAGCAGCACGTTCGCGCCGGGCGCGCAGGCATCGGCATGGATGGCGATCCGATCGGTGCCATATTCGAGCGCATATTCCTCGGCGATAGTAGCGCCCGGCAGCTTGCCGTCCTTGCGGATCAGCAGCACGCCTGTGCCGAGCTTGATCGCCAGCGGGGCGGCGAACAGAAAGCCGCGCGCATCGACTCCGGCGACGAGATCGATCGGCGCCTCCACCTGCTCGGCCATGCGGTCGATGGTGAGGCGCAGCCCTTCGGGGTCGAGCAACAACGTGGTGATGTCGCGGAACTGGATGCCGGGTTTGGGAAAGTCCGGAATCGTCCGGATGCGGCTCCGGATGTCCTCGTTCTCGGCTTCGGCCACGGCCGCTCTCCCCTCGCCTAATCGCTTTCGGCCATCCTTCGAACCGGCCTCCTGGGGCGGAAGCTCAGTGCTTCACGCCCCGCCACACGGTCAGATAGGCCCCATAGGCGAGGAAGCTCGCGATGATCAGGAAGATCACGCTGGCCAGGCCCGCCTGATGCCGCGTCTCCAGCGTCGGCTCGGCCGTCCACACGAGGAACGCCGAAACGTCGCGCGCCATCTGTTCCACGGTCGGTCGCGTGCCGTCCACATACTGCACCTGCCCTTCGGAGGTCAGCGGCGGCGGCATCGCGATGTTCAGCGTCGGGAAGAAGCGGTTGAAATACAGCCCCTGCGGCGTCGTGAACTCGGGGAACTCGTGGCGCAGCTCGGCCGAGGGATCGCCATAGCCGATCAGCAGCGAGTAGATATAGTCGGACCCGCCCCCGCGCGCCTTCGCGATCAGCGTCAGATCCGGCGGAACCGCATTGTTGTTGGCCGCACGCGCCGCGACCTCGTTCGCATAGGGCGACGGGAAGCGGTCGGACGCAAGGTTCGGACGCGTCGTGGCCTCACCCGTGTCGGGATTGATCGAGGGGGTTTCGATCGGCCACTGCGCCGCGATCGCCTTGATCTCGGCCTCGTTGTAGCCGATTCCTTCGAGCTCGCGGAACGAAGCGAGCCGCAGCGAATGGCACGAGGCGCAGACTTCCCGATAGACCTGGAAGCCGCGCTGCAGCTGCTGCCGGTCGAAGTGACCGAACGGGCCGTCGGAGGGAAGATCGAGCGACACCGGTTCCTCGTGGAACTCGTGCTCGACCGTCTCCTCGGCGGGCTCGTTGATGGCACCGGCGATGATGCCGATCATGCCGAGCAGCAAGACGCCGACGAAGCCGAGGCCGATCAGGAATTTGATCGATTTTACGAAGAGCGCAGACATTGTTCCGGAGTCCCCTTTACGCGCTCACTGCGGATTCGCTGACGCGGCTTCCGCTCTCACCCTTCAGCACCGCTTCGGTGATCGAATTGGGCAGCGGGCGCGGGCGTTCCAGACGCGAAATGATCGGCACGATGATCAGGAAGAAGGCAAAGTAGTACGCCGCGGCGATCTGGCTGATGACCACGTTGACCGCGACCGGCTCGGCTCCGCCGACATAGCCCAGCACCAGCACGTCGAGCACCAGGATCCAGAAGAACACACGGTAGACCGGCCGAAAATTGGCCGAGCGCACCGGAGACTTGTCGAGCCACGGCAGGAAGAACAGCAGCAGGATCGAACCGAACATCGCCAGCACGCCCCAGAGCTTGGCCGGGATGATGAAGTCCACCGTGAACGCCTTGAGGATCGCGTAGAACGGCAGGAAATACCATTCGGGCACGATGTGTGCCGGCGTCGAGAGCGGGTTCGCCTCGATGTAATTGTCCGGGTGCCCCAGCATGTCGGGGTAGAAGAAGATCAGCACCGAGAACACGAGCAGGAAGATCGCGAGCCCGAACCCGTCCTTGGCCGTGTAATAGGGGTGGAACGGAACGGTATCCTGCTCGCCCTTCACTTCCACGCCGGTCGGGTTGCCCGAGCCGGGGATGTGCAGCGCCCAGATGTGGAGGATGACCACGCCCAGGATCACGAACGGCAGCAGATAGTGCAGCGAGAAGAAGCGGTTCAGCGCCGCGTCGTCCGGAGCATAGCCGCCGAGCAGCCAGATGCGGATCGTGTCGCCCACCACCGGAATGGCGGAGAAGAAGCCGGTGATCACCTGCGCGCCCCAGAAGCTCATCTGCCCCCAGGGAAGCACATAGCCCATGAAGGCAGTCGCCATCAGCAGCAGGAAGATCACGACGCCGAGCAGCCAGATCATCTCGCGCGGCGCCTTGTACGATCCGTAGAACAGACCGCGCGCCATGTGGATATAGACCACGATGAAGAACATCGAGGCACCGTTGGCGTGCGCGAAGCGCAGGAACCAGCCGGCGTTCACGTCGCGCATGATCGTGCCGTTGACGCTCTGGAACGCTCCGGCCGCGCTCGAATGGAAGTGCATCGCCAACACGATGCCGGTGACGATCTGCACCACCAGCGCCACCCCGGCGAGCACGCCGAAGTTCCAGAAATAGTTCAGGTTGCGCGGTACCGGATAGCCGGCGCCGACCGCGTTATACACGAAACGCGGAAGGGGAAGCCGACTGTCGACCCACTGCATGAGCGGATGCTTCGGCACATATTGTTTTGCCCAGGGAAAGCTCATTGCAGCCTAGTCCTCAACCCACCACGATCGTCGTATCAGACGTGAATTCATAAACCGGCACTTCCAGGTTCGTCGGTGCCGGGCCCGAACGGATGCGGCCCGCGGTGTCGTATGCCGAACCATGGCACGGGCAGAAATAGCCGCCGAACGGACCCTTGTTCTCGCCCGCGCCGGCGCCCAGCGGCACGCAGCCCAGATGCGTGCACACGCCCAACGTCACTAGCCAGTTCGCCTTGCCCTCCTTGGTCCGCTCCTCCAGCGTCTGCGGATCGCGCAGATCGCCGATCGGCACGGCGTCGGCAGCCGCGATCTCGGCGGGCGTGAGGTTGCGCACGAAAAGCGGCTGCTTGCGGAAGGTCGTCTTGATCGCCTGACCCGGCTCGATCGCGGAAAGATCGACTTCGGTCACCGACAGCGCGAGCACGTCGGCGGAAGGATTCATCGAGTTGACGAGCGGCAACACGACCACGCCGGCACCAACGCCGCCGAAAGCGATCGCAGCGATCTGGAGATAGTCTCGACGGCGCGGGTTCTCGAGCACCTCGCCACCAGGTCCGACCGTCTGGTCGGGGGAGACACCATCATCAAGCGTTGCCATGCTTCAGCCCTTGCACTTCGACTTCTTCCGCGCGGGACCGCGCGATACCGGAACAGGGACGCGGATCGCGCCCGGGCCTCCCGGTACCCCCGGCGGCTGGCGGGCCTGATAGACGCGACGCGGCGGCTTTGCCAACAGGCATTTTGACCGGGATGTTACGGAGCCGCTGCGCAAACCACCCTAGGGGAATTGCCTGACCCCGGCCGATCGCCGCGCCCGGCGCGGTTTTGCCGAGGGCGCGCGCCCATGGCAGGCTGCGGTCGCGCGGTGAGGATTCGCCGCGCCCGGCGCTGTTGCCGCAGCGACTCCACGCACTCTTCTTCTACCGGAGCCTTCATGCGCGTCGCGCTCTACGAACCCGATATCGCCGGCAATGTCGGCACGGTCCTGCGCACCGCCGCCTGCTTCGGTGTCGACGTCGACCTGATCGAGCCGATGGGATTCCCCTGGAGCGATCGCGCGCTCGCCCGCGCCGGAATGGACTATGCCGCCCAGGCACAGGTGAAGCGGCACGCCGACTGGGAAGCCTTTGCCGGAGCGGCGAGCGGCCGCATCGCCCTGTTCACTACCCATGGCACGGTCCCCTTGCCCGAAGCGCGGTTTCGCCCCGGTGACACGCTTCTCTTCGGCTCGGAAAGTCGCGGTGTGCCGGAGGACGTCCATGGCTTCGCCGACCTTGCGATCCGCATTCCGCTCCGGCCCGGCATGCGCTCGCTGAACGTCGCCGTAGCCGCTGGAATTGCCCTCGCCGAGGCACTTCGCCAGACCGACGGCTGGCCCTGAGGCGCGATTTGCCTACGCGAGTCGGCCTCGCTACCAGCGCTCCCATGCAACCGCTCGACGACCGCCAGACCGCCGCCCGCCAGTGGTTCGAATCGCTGCGCGATTCGATCTGCGCCGAGTTCGAGGCGATCGAGCGCGAGGCCGGCTCCGACGCCTCGTTCGCATATACGCCCTGGGATCGCACCGATCCGTCGGGCGAGCCCGGCGGCGGCGGCGTTCGCGGCGTGATGAAGGGGCGCGTGTTCGAGAAGGTGGGGGTCAACGTCTCCACCGTCGGCGGCAGTTTCGAAGGCGATTTCGCCCGGACGATTCACGGCGCGGCCGAGGATCCACGCTTCTTCGCCACCGGGATCAGCCTGGTCGCGCACATGGCCAATCCGCATGTGCCTGCGGTGCACATGAACACCCGCTATCTGGTCACGACCAAGGCATGGTTCGGCGGCGGCGCGGACCTCAACCCGCCGATTCCCTATGATGCGGACACCGCCGAATTTCACGCCGCACTGAAAGAGGCGTGCGACGCGCATGATCCGGCCCATTATCCGCGATTCAAGCAATGGGCGGACGACTATTTCTACATCCCCCACCGCAAGGTGCACCGCGGCGTGGGCGGCATCTTCTACGATCACCTCGAAGGCGATTGGGATGCGAACTTCGCCTTCACTCGGGACGTAGGGCGCGCCTTCCTCGACGCGTTTCCGAGAATCGTGCGGCGGCGGATGGAAACGTCCTTCACGGATACGGACAAGGCGCGCCAGCTCGAATGGCGCGGGCGCTATGCCGAATTCAACCTGGTGTATGATCGCGGCACGCTCTTCGGGCTCAAGACCGGCGGCAACATCGACGCCATTCTGATGAGCCTGCCGCCCCAGGCGACATGGGACTGATCCCCGTCGCGGACGGCGACGTCGCCACCATCGTCACGTCGCTTGAAATGCGCGAGCGTCCCCGCCCTGCCCCGCTGCCGCCGTCATCGCTCGCGCTGCGCCGCTGGCGCGCGCCCGATCCGGATCGCTATCGCCTGCTCTTCCGCCGCGTCGGCGCTCCCTGGCTGTGGTTCTCTCGGCTCGCCATGGGCACGCAGCAGCTAGAGGCGATTCTTTCGGACGATCGAATCGAAGTCTATGCCGCCACCGACCGGGCCGGAATCGAAGTGGGAATGCTCGAGCTCGATTTCCGCGAATCCGGGCAGTGCCAACTCGCCTATCTTGCGCTTGTGCCCGAGCTGGTCGGAAAGGGGAACGGCGGCTGGCTGATGCACCAGGCGCTTGCCCTCGCCTGGCGCAAGGGAGTCGAACGGGTCTGGGTTCATACCTGCACGCTCGACCATCCATCGGCGCTGGGATTCTATCGTCACTACGGGTTCGTGCCGTATCGCCGCATCGTCGAGACCTTTCCCGACCCGCGGCTCGCCGGCATATTGCCGATCGAGGCGGCGCCTCAGATCCCGTGCTTGGGCCGCGACTCCGACAGCCGGCGATAGGCCGCCGTCTGAACGAGCACCATCGCCAGCGCGACCGCCGCGGCGACCGTTGCACCCAGCGCATCGAGAAGCGCGCGAACCGCGTCGCCAACAAACCCTTCGAGGCCGAGGCCGAGGTAAAGCTCACCGATCAGTACCGCGCCGAAATAGCCGACCGAAAAGATCACCATCGTCGCCAGAAGCAACAGCCAGCCGTTGCCCTGCGTCAGTCGAAACGCGCGCACCAGCGCATCGCCGGGCCCGCGCCCGGGCTCGGCCATGACCACCGCTCCGGTCAGGAACGTGCGGCCGAGCAGATACAGGCCGGGCAGGATGAAGATCATCCAGCCGGCCGCGATCAGCGCCATCGCTGCGGCATAGACGAGCACATAAACCGGCAGCCGCCGCAACGCCGCCGCCATTGCCTCTCCGGCGGTCGGCCGGCGCTCGGCGAGCAGCAGCGCGAACAGCACCGCACCCCCGAACAACTCGACCAGCCGCTCGGCGAGCAGCCAATGGGCATTGGCGGTGAACCACTGGACCATCTGCGCGAACGCTGCCTCGGCGGTCGCCTCGCCTGCCTCCGGCGCAGGCTGCGGCACTGGAACGAAGAGCCGGAAAGCATAGGCGGGGAGGAAGAAGAAAACGCCCGCGATTCGTACGAGCAGATCACTTTCCTTGCGCCACAGTGCCAGCGCGTCGGCGAACACGCCGGCGAAATCGAGCCTCATGCCGGAGACACGGCGCGCTCGCGCTCGCTCACGAGCGCGACGTAGAGCTTGGCCTGGAAGACGGCGGCGATCACCGCGAACGCCGTCTGCACCGCCGCCACCGTCACCGACGTCAGCACGCCGGCCAGCGTCACCCCGTCCTCGCCACCGGCGATCAGGCGGAAGATCGACCCGAACACCCACAGCGCGGCGGAACGCGCGACCACCAGCATGAGCAGGAACAACAGCAACACGCCGACGATCGCCAGCACATGCCCGCGCGTGAGTGCGAAGGAGCGCCGAATGGCATCGAACATCCGTCGCTCGTGGACGATCAGCGGGCTGAGGGGCATCAGCCGCGCGGCCGCCCAGATCAGGAACAGGACCAGCGCGATGCAATAGAGCGCCACGGCCCATGCGAGCGCAGGCGGCAAATCCAGCGCCATATCGCCCGTCGCGATCAGCAGGCCCGGATCCTGCCCGCCCAGCGCCAGCAACAGCGGCACACCCAGGAAAAGCACGAAAAGAACCAGCATCAACGCGATCCACACCGCGAGCGCAGGCAGAAGCCGGCGCCGGGCGACGTTGCCGGCATCGGCCGTCGCATTGGCATCGGCCGCCATGGCGATCAGCGCCAGCGTGCCCCACAAGGACAGCAGCGCGAACGCCACCGAGATCAGGCTCAGCACCAGCTCCAGCCCGGCGCTCGCCGTATCGCGCGCCGCGGGAAAGTTTCCCTCGATCGAGGCGGGCACGAAAAAGGAGATCAGCGCGATCGGCAGTATGACGCCCAGATTGTCGCTTATGAACTCGGCAGTCCTGTCCCAGACAGTGCCCATCTTCACCATCGGTGGCGCTTCCCCTTGAGGCTCGGCGGGGTGTTAGCCGATTGCGGCTCGGCTTGCCAATGCTTGCGCAATCGGCCGCTACGGCGCAATCGGGCGGGCATGGAAACGCTGGTCAACGGCATCGAATGGCGCACGGAACCTGCGCCTGTTCCTTACCCCGAGGCGCTGGCGGCGATGGAAGAGCGCGCGGCCGCGATCATGCGCCGCGAAGCCCGCGAGCGCGTGTGGCTGCTCGAACATCCGCCGGTCTATACCGCCGGAACAAGTGCCGATCCGTCCGAGCTCATCGATCCCCGCTTCCCGGTGCATGCCACCGGCCGCGGCGGCCGCTACACCTACCACGGTCCGGGGCAGCGCATCGGTTATCTGATGCTCGACCTTCGCGAGCGGCGCCGCGACGTGCGGCATTTCGTCCATGCGGTGGAGGGCTGGGTGATCGCAGCGCTGGCGCTCCACGGCATCGAAGCCTTTGCCACCCCCGACCGGATCGGAATCTGGACCCGCACGGGGGGAACGGAAGCGAAGATCGGGGCGATCGGGGTGCGAATCAGGCAGTGGGTGACGCTGCATGGATTTGCCGTGAATCTATCGCCGAATCTGGCCGATTTCGCCGGCATCGTGCCCTGCGGGATCGCGAAATACCCGGTAACGAGCGCCGATCGACTGGGCATCTCGATCACGCATAGTGACTTTGATTCGTCTCTTTTTGCCACATTTCCGCCATTTTTGGACGGACTCGCCCCACCCTGACGAAAACCACTCTTGAGGGCTTCCGCCGAAGCGTCTAATGTCTACCCCGATTTGGGTATTAACGGCCCTTCGCCGTCCAAATCCATATCTAGGGAGCTTTTACATGCGTGCACTTCTCTCCAAGCTCGTCGCGGGTTCGATGATCGCCGGCGCCGCCCTCGCGGTTTCGGCCTGCACCGAAGAAACCACCGTCGCGGTTAACGAAACCTCGAACGAAATCGTTCCGATCGACGAAATGGGCGCCGACGAGAACATGGTCACCACGCTCGATGCGACGGACAACCTGACCGACATGAACATGATGGACGACACCATGGACATGAACACGACCATGGACAACACCATGGTCGCCAACGAGATGTAAGAACCGCGCGTTGCGCAGTTCTGCGGGGCCGCCCGGGCGACCGGGCGGCCCCGTTTCGTTTCCGCAACTATCCGCAGTGTCCCAAGGGGCAGCGATCCGCCGCCGTTTCCCTTGCAAAAAGCTCTTGGGAGCCGCGCCAAAACACCGTACCGGATGGGGCGCGACCAGGCGAAGAGGATAGCATGTTCGTTCCGCGTTTCGTACTCGTGCTGGCTGCTGCGGCCGGCCTTTTCGGCGCCGCCCCGGCGTCCGCACAATTCTTCTTCAAGTCCGCCGACCTTGCCGGCCCACGCGTCACCGGGGCCGAGCCCGGTATGACCGGACCCGAGCTTCCCCAGGCAACGCCCGAGGAACTGCGCGCGGCCCTGGTGTGGAACCTGCGCGCCGCACTCAACGTCGCGGCGCTCCAGTGCCAGTTCGAGCCGACGCTGCTGACGCTCAACAACTACAACTCGATCCTGACCGAGCATAAGGACGAGCTCAAGACCTCGTATGAAACGCTCGAGCGCTACTTCAACCGAGTCTCGCCCAGTCGCCGGGAAGGTCAGGCGGAGCTCGACCGGTTCGGCACGCGGGTCTATTCGGGCTTTTCCACGGTTTCGGCGCAGCTCACCTTTTGCCAGACCGCCGCTTCGATCGCCGACCAGGCGATCTTCACCGAAGAAGGCGCGTTCGGCGATCTCGCCCAGTCGCGGATGCGGGAACTGCGCAACAGTCTCGTCCCCTGGGGCGAGCAACTCGCTCCCGAGCAGCAGAGCGCCGAGATTCTGATGCCGAAAATGCCTCCGTTCGGCGAGCGACGCTGCTGGCGTCGCGACGTCTATCGCGAGCGGCGCTGCGGCCCGCTATAGGCGCAAGCGGCGCTAGCGCAGCCCCAGCAACTTGTGCGTCTGGAGCGACAGCCGCCACTGCGGCCGCTCCAGCACGAAGCGAACCGCTGCCGCGACATTGGCTTCGCCACGGGCATCATCCATCGGCTGGACGAGGCGATGGCGAAAGTCCCAGCGTTCCAGCTCCTCGACGTCGGTGCCCGGCTGCGGCCAGACGAGCTTGAGCTCGTCGCCGGAACGCTGCACCACGTCGCTTGCCGCCTTGGGGCTCACGCAAACCCAGTCGATGCGCGGATGCACGGGCAAGGTCCCGTTGGTCTCGATCGCGATGCGAAAGCCGCGCGCATGCAGCGCATCGACGAGCGAATCGTCGATCTGCAGCATTGGTTCGCCGCCGGTCAGCACTACGAAACGGGCTTCGCTGCCCTCACCCCAATGTTCCTCGGTCGCGCGTGCGAGCGCATCGGCGTCGGCGAAGCGGCCGCCGCCGGCTCCGTCCGTGCCGACGAAATCGGTGTCGCAGAAGCGGCAGACCGCCTTCGCACGATCCGCCTCACGGCCCGACCAGAGGTTGCAGCCGGCGAAGCGCACGAAGACGGCGCGCGCGCCCGCGTTCACGCCCTCGCCCTGGAGCGTCAGGAAACTCTCCTTGACGGCATAGCTCATGCTCAGGGCGCCGTGGCGTAGACCGTCGGGTCGCGCAGCCGGGCCTCGACAAAGCCCTTCGAGCGCAGCCGGCAACTGTCGCACAGGCCGCAATGCACGCCTCCGGGCGCCGGATCGTAGCACGACCAGCTCAGCCCCGCGTCGAGCCCCAACCGATCCGCCTCGCGCGCGATATCGGCCTTGGTCATGTGCTGGAGCGGCGCATGCACGCGGAACGAATCGCCTTCGACTCCCGCCTTGGTGCCGACCGCGGCGAGCCGCTCGAACGCTTCGATGAACTCCGGCCGGCAATCGGGATATCCCGAATAATCGAGCGCGTTGACGCCGATGAACAGGTCGCGCGCGCCCGTCGCTTCCGCCCAGCCGAGCGCGAGACTCAGAAAGATCGTGTTCCGCGCAGGCACATAGGTAACAGGTATATCGGCGCCGACACCATGCTTCGGCACGTCGATCGCGGCGGTAAGCGCCGAACCTCCGAAGGCGCGCAGATCGATCGGGAGCACCACATGCCGCTCGGCGCCCAGCGCGGCCGCGATGCGCCGCGCCGCTGCCAGCTCGACCTGGTGGCGCTGATTATAGTCGATGGAGAGCGCCAGCAGCCGATAACCGGCCTCGCGCGCGCTGGCGGCGGCGACCATCGAATCCAGCCCTCCGGAGACGAGGACGACGGCAGCGGGAGCAGAGTTAGTCATCGCCTCCTCGGCTAGCGCTTTCTCGCCCAAGGTCCAGCCCCTCGGCGGCGGCGCGAACAGAAAAAGGGCCGCTCGGGCGAGCGGCCCAGGACCAAACGCTGCCAAAAGGAAATGTCCCGCGAGGGACACCGCCTTCTACTACGGTCTTGGTAAACAAAGGGTTCCGTGCCGGCTCAGTTGCAGGGGCCTATGCGCCGTGCTTCCATCGCGAGAAGGAACGGCGCGCCGGCCTCGATGCCCTGCGCGTCGATCCGGGCGAGCCGCGGCGTTTCCACCAGCACGGTGGTGCGGCCAGTGCCGCGCCCGGCGCACGAATACTGCACCGTCGCCGTCCGGCCCGTATTTTCGATCACCCGCTGCGTGCACTGCGCTCCGCTCAGGCGCGGGCGCAGCAGCACGACCGCGTCGCGCAGGCAGATCCGGCGTACCGCCCCGCCGTTCAGCTCCCGCAGCTCCCACGCGCCGAGTTCGAGCTCCTCGAGCGCACGAAAGGTCCCGACGCCATCCTGCACGGGCAGCGCGCCGGCCGTACCGGCGACGAGCAACGCTCCGGCCGCTGCCGGCCGCGCGAACTGCATGAGCCGCATTTCGATCTCCCGGCGGGCGAGCCCGCGTTGCGCGAGTCTTCGCCCGAACATCACTCTCTCGCGATTCGGGCAAAAGAGTCCAGTATTACAGTGGTGACGCTGTGAAGTCCGACAGCGGAACCGGGAAATTGCGCGCGCAGAATGCACAATCGACCGTAATCATGCCCTCAGCATCGGCCATTGCCTGCCGCTCCTCTGGCGGAAACTTGCCCAGGACTTGCGTGATATACTCCGCATCGCAGCGGCAACCGCGCGAGAGCTCCGCGCCTGCCAGCACGCGCACTTCGCTCTCCTCGTTGAACAGCCGCCAGACGAGGTTCTCGAGCGGGATCGACGAATCCGCCAGCTCGTCCGCACCCATCGTGGCGCCGAGCGCCTCGACATGGCCCCATTCGGGATGGTCGAGCCGGGTATGCAGCCGTTCGCGACCTTCCTCGCCTTCGGGCAGATGCTGGAGGAACAGCCCGCCCGCGATCAGCCGTCCCTCGGCGTCGCGGCCAAGGCCGAGCCGCACGAGGCTGGGGATCTGCTCCGACTGAAGGAAATAGCTCTCGGCCGCCTGCGCGATCGAATCGCCGTCGAGCGGGACGATTCCCTGATAGCGCTCGCCGGTCGCCGCCTGGTCGAAAGTGACCGCCAGATAGCCTTGGTTGAACATCGCGAACAGCGAAGGGTTCTTGCCCAGCAGCGCCAGCCGATCGGCGTCATACTGGACGTAGCCGCGCAGTTCGCCGCCCTTGTAGTCGCACACCATCAGGCTCACGATGCCATGCTGGGTCTGCGCCTGCAGGGTCAGCTGGCCGCCGGCATCCTTCAGCGTCGAGCCGAGCAGCGCAGTGAGCGTCAGCGCTTCCGCAAGCAGCCGCTCGATCGGCGGCGGATAGGCATGCGCCGACAAGATCTCGTCGAGCACCGGTCCGAGCCGCGTCACGCGGCCGCGCGCATTCCGTTCGGGAAGAGTGAAGCCGATCGCGCGGTCGAGATCGGCGGGGCGTGGTGTGTCGGTCACGAGAACAACCTTCGGGCTGGGCATGTCGAAACCCCGTCCGTCCCCTTTCCGCCCTCGGAAAGAAGTGCAGCGCCTAGGCACGCTCGGCGCGGACGGGGCTGTTGGCTTCGGGCACGAGATAGGAAGCCTCGTGCCCGGCGACAACTCAGCCGATCTGGCCGAAGCACCAGCGCAGGATCGCCTTTTGCGCATGCAGGCGGTTTTCCGCCTCGGGCCAGATCAGCGACTGCGGCCCGTCGATCACCTCGGGCGTCACTTCCTCGCCGCGATGGGCGGGCAGGCAGTGGAGGAACCTGGCGTCGGGCTTGGCCTTCTCCATCAGCGCGGCATCGACCTGATAGGGTGCGAGCGCGGCCAGCTTCGCCTCGGCGTGGGCCTGCCCCATCGAGATCCAGGTGTCGGTGATGACGACGTCGGCGTCGGCCACGGCTTCGGCCGGATCGTTGACGCAGCGCGCGCGCCCCGCCCCCGCCGCCATCGTCTCCTCCGGCAGCGAGAAGCTCTGCGGGCAGGCGGCGACAAGGTCGAACTGCATCAGCCCGGCAGCCTCGACGATCGAGGCGAGCACGTTGTTGCCGTCGCCCAGCCAGGCGACCTTCAGCCCCGGCAGCGCCTTGCCGCTCTCGATGATCGTCAGCAGGTCGGCCATGATCTGGCAGGGATGGCTGTCGTCGGTCAGGCCGTTGATCACCGGCACGCTGGCATATTCCGCCATCTCGAGCAGCTTGGCGTGATCGTCGGTGCGGACCATGATCGCGTCGCAATAGCCGGAAAGCACGCGCGCGGTATCGGCCACGGTCTCGCCGCGCCCCAACTGAGTCGTGGCCGCGTCGAGCACCACCGAGCTGCCGCCCAGCTGGCGGATCGCCATGTCGAACGACACGCGCGTGCGCGTCGAGCTCTTCTCGAAGACCAGCGCCAGCGTATGCCCGGCGAGCGGCGCATCGGCGTCGACCCTACCCTTCGGCCAGCCTGCGCGCGCTGCCTTCCGGTCGAGCGCGTCGGCGAGCATGGCGGCGATGCCGGCGGGTCCGGCGTCGGCAAGACTAAGGAAATTGCGGATCGTCATCGGCACGCCTCTGGAAAAGCCCGTTGGCTCAATCGTCGCTCGGCGGCACATAGACCTGCGCCGCTTCGCTCAGCTTCTGCACGCATTCGGCGATATGCTCCTCGCCGATCACCAGCGGCGGCAGGATGCGGACGACATTCTCGCCCGCCGCCACCGTCAGCAGCCCGTGATGATCGCGGCAGAAGGCGACGAAGTCGCGGCTCACCGCCGGCTCCTTGAGCTTGAGGCCGAGCATCAGCCCCTTGCCGCGCACGCTGTCGAACAGATGATCGTAGTTCGGGATCATCTGCTCCAGGCTCGCGCGCAGCCGCTCGCCCATCGCCTTCACATGCGCGAAAAAGCCTTCCTCGAACATCACGTCGAGCACTGCCTCGCCCGCCGCCATGGCGAGCGGATTGCCGCCATAGGTCGAGCCATGCGTGCCGATCACCATGCCCTTGGCGGCCTTCTCGGTTGCGAGGCACGCGCCGAGCGGGAAGCCGCCGCCGATGCCCTTCGCCGCGGCGAGGATGTCCGGCTCGATCCCATACTGCTCATAGGCGAACCAGCTGCCGGTGCGGCCGTATCCGCACTGCACTTCGTCGAGCACGAGCATCAGCCCCTTCTCGTCGCACGCCTTGCGCAGGCCCTGCAGGAACTCAGGCGTCGCCGCGCGGATGCCGCCCTCGCCCTGCACCGGCTCCACCAGGAAACCGGCGGTATTGTCGTCGATCAGCGCCAGCGCGCCCTCGAGATCGTTGAACTCGGCATAGGCGAAGCCGGGCAGCAGCGGCTCGAATCCATCGCGCAGCTTGGCCTGGTTGGTGGCGCTGATCGTCCCGATCGTCCGCCCGTGGAACGCCATGTTGAAGGTGATCAGCCGGTGCTTCTCGGGCTGGCCGTTGGCGAAATGATAGCGGCGCGCGGTCTTGATCGCGCATTCGACTGCCTCGGCGCCCGAATTGGTGAAGAACACCGTATCGGCGAAGCTGTTGTCGACGATCCGCTGCGCCAGCTTCTCTCCCTGCGGCGAACCGTAGAGATTGGAGACATGCATCAGCGTCGCCGCCTGGTCCTGAATCGCCTTGGTGAGGTGCGGATGGCCATGGCCCAGCGCGTTCACTGCGATGCCGCTGGCGAAATCGAGGTATCGCTCGCCGCGCTCGCCGATCAGATAGCAGCCCTCGCCTCGCACCGGACGCACATCGCACCGCGGATAAACGGGCATGAGCGGGGTGATCGACATTGGGACTGCTCCTTTTCGCAAGAACGAGTGAATACAACTCCGAAACGACAAAGGGCGGCCCATCCGGACCGCCCCGGAGCGGGTGTTTAGGGGCAGCCCAGCAATCGCGTCAACACCATCGGCGCGACTCCGGCAGGAAAATGCAGTAGGATCGTTTCGCATCCGTCCGGATGTTCCGGGCGGCGCAAACAGGGGGTTTGCAATGGCACGCAAGATGATGACGGCCGCATGCGCGGCGATCGCCGCTCTGACCGTTTCCGCTCCGGCCTTGGCACAGGAGTCCTTCCTCGGCGAGGTGCTGCTTCTCGGATCGAATTTCTGCCCCGCCGGGACAATGGATGCCGACGGGCGCGTCCTGCCGATCCAGCAATATGCGGCACTCTTCTCGCTGTACGGGACGACCTATGGCGGCGACGGGGCAAGCAGCTTCGGCATTCCCAAGCTCGTCCCGCCGCTGGCCGGGATGCACTATTGCGTCGTCGTGGACGGCGCCTATCCGCCGCGCCCGAATCGGTCGCGCACGAACTGAGCGGCTCATAACCGGTCCGCCGCCGCGTCTTTGCAGCGGCGGCGGACCGCTGGGTCGCGTCAGCTCTTCAGCTTCCAGCCGCGCTTGAGCAGCCAGTAGCAGAACAGCCCCAGCGCCACATCGAGCGCGAGGATGATCGCACTGCCCAACAGCACGGGCGAATCGGCGACTCCGAGAAAGCCGTAGCGAAAGCCCGAGATGATGTAGAAAAACGGATTGGCGTGGCTGACCGCCTGAAAAGTCGGCGCGAGCCGCTCGACCGAATAGAAGGTGCCCGAAAGCAGCGTGAGCGGCGCGACGACGAAGTTGGTCACCGCCGCGGCGTGATCGAACTTCTCCGCCCAGATCGAAGTGAGCACGCCCATCAGTGCGAGGAACACCGACCCCAGCAACCCGAACCAGAGCACTGCCCAGAAATGGCTCGGCGTCACGTTCACCCCCGGCCACAACGCCATCGCCAGCCACACCGCGCCGCCCACGCAGAAGGCGCGCGTTACTGCGCCGCCCACCAACGCCGCGAGTAGCTCGCCGGTCGATAGCGGCGGCATCAGATAATCGACGATCGTGCCCTGGATCTTGCCGACCAGCAGCGAGAAGCTGGCGTTCGCGAAGGCGTTTTGCAGCATGCCCATCACGATCAGCCCCGGCGCGACGAAATTGCCGAACGCGATCGGCTCGCCGTCGAGCGTCACCTGCCGCCCGTTTCCGCCCAGTGCGACGGTGAAGATCACCAGAAACAGCAGCGTCGTTACCGCGGGCGCCCAGATCGTCTGGAGTTGCACCTTGAAGAAACGGCGCACCTCCTTCACATATAGGGTTCGCAAGCCTGCCCAATTGACGTTGCGGATCGTGGGGACACCCGGCTCCGGCAGCGGATGCTGGCGGGGCTCGGCACCCGATTGGGGCTGGCTGCTCATGGCGCGATCGCCTAATCGCTGCCGGGGCCGCCCGCAAGCCGCGGAATACTGAAGGAAGACCATGAGCTGGACCGAAGAGCGCATCGAGACGCTGAAGAAGATGTGGGATAGCGGCATGACCGCCACTCGGATTGCCGAGGAACTGGGCAACGTCAGCCGCAATGCCGTGATCGGCAAGGCCCACCGGCTCGGGCTTCCGTCGCGTCCGTCGCCGGTGAAGCCGAACGAAGGCCGCGCCGCCCCTGCGGCGCCGGCCAAGGCCGCGCCCGAACCGCGCGCCGCGCCGGCACGCGAACCGGCCCAGCAGCAGGAGCAGGAGCAGGAGCAGGAGCAGGAGCCGGCTCCCACTCCCGAAGCGAAGCCGAGCGCGCCGGCCCCGTCGCTCCGGTCGGTCGGCCCCGGCGGCTTCGTTCGCCAGAATCCGGGCGAGCAGGCGCCGCCGAGCACGCCCGCGCCGCCGCGCCGGCTGGTGCCCGCCAAGCCGAGCGAGGCGATCGCCGGCAAGACGTCGCTGCTCGATCTCAACGATCGCATCTGCAAATGGCCGATCGGCCATCCGGGCGAGCCGGACTTCCACTTCTGCGGCGAAAAGGTGAACCCCGGCTTTCCCTATTGCGTCGATCATTGCGGCCATGCCTATCAGGCGCAGCTGCCGCGCCGCGATCGCCGGCCTCCGCCGCCGCTTCCCTTCGGCGGTCCGCGGGTCCGCTGAACAGGAACCGAGGACATACGGGGGCGGTTCGAAAGAGCCGCCCCTTGTTTTTCGGGCAAGCTCCGCCCTTTCAGGCCGAGCGCGGCGCCACCCGCACGTCGAGCATGCCCGCGGGTGTCGGTGCAATCAGCTCCCGCGCCGGCACGTCTCCGCGCAGCCATGCCGCCCAGCTCGTTCGCGGCATCAGTACGACCTGTCGTCGATGATGCGGCGCCACGTCGGGTCCCGGCTCGCACGTCAGCATGGTGAAGGCTTCGCCTGTTTCGGGAACCGCGCGCCACAGGCCCGCGACGCAGAGAAAGCCGTCTCCCAGCACGCTTCCGGGCGCGGGCGTGAACAACAGCCGCTCCTTGCGCTTGGACTTCGTCCCCGTGCCCGGCGCCGGCTCACGGAATTCGTAGAAGCCGTCGAGCGGGATCAGGCAACGCCCCTGCGTCGGCGCATTGCGGAAGTCGCGTCCCTCGGATCGGTAGTTGTAGATCGGGCGACCGCCCTGCCCCGGCCAGCTCCACCGCCGCTGCACCAGTTGCGCGCCCATTCCTTCGCCCGAGGGGGCGGCGCGCACGATCGGCGTGGCATCCGTGATGCGCACGCTGTCGGTCGGCTCGAGGTTCGGCAGCCCCTCGGGAAAGTCGAGCGGGATGCGCATTTGCGCGAAACCCTCACCGATCTCTCCTACGGCGATCTGCCGCGCCGCTTCGTTGCACATGCTACCAGTTTTGGCGCAAAGCGGGCGCCGGTCAACCGGCGCGGCGGGAGCCGCGGGCGCATCCGTTCGTTCGCGCTCCGAGAACATGGGAGGCAGGCATGCGGTTCTGGATTGGTGCGGCCGGCGTGGCGCTCACGGCCTGTTCGGCTCCTGCCAGCGCGCAGACCGAGCCGCAAACGCCGATCTACGGCGCCCACCTCGAGCGGTTCGACTATCCCTATCCGGTCCACTGGTTCGAAACCCGGTCGCAGGGCGATGCCGTGCGCATGGCGTATCTCGACGTCGCGCCGCGCGGCGCGCCAAACGGCGAGACGGTCGTGCTGCTCCACGGCAAGAATTTCTGCGCCGCGACCTGGGATCAAGCGATCGGCGTACTGGCCGAAGCCGGCTATCGCGTGCTCGCGCCCGATCAGATCGGCTTCTGCAAGTCGAGCAAACCCGAAGGCTATCAATATAGCTTCCGTGCGCTGGCGAGCCTGACCGATGCACTGCTCGACCGCGTCGGCGCGGCGAAGGTCACGCTCGTCGGCCATTCGACCGGGGGGATGCTGGCGATGCACTATGCGCTCCTCCATCCCGAGCGGCTGGAGCGGCTGGTGCTCGTCAATCCGCTCGGGCTCAACGATACCGTGGCCGAAGGCGTCCCCTATGCCGATCTCGGCACGCTGCGTGCGGAGGAAGCCGAGACCGACCACGCCTCGATCAAGGCATATCAGCAGCGCGTCTATTATCAGGGCGAATGGCGGCCGGCCTATGATCGCTGGGTGGACATGCTGGCCGGGCAATATGCCAGTCCGGACGGCGATCGGGTGCGCGACGCGCAGGCCCGGCTTTCGGACATGATCCAGAGCCAGCCGATCGTGGGGCAGATCCCGGAAATCGACGTGCCCACCACGCTGATCATCGGCCAACGGGATCTGACCAGCTTCCGCCGCGGCAGCGCGCCCGAGGCGCAACGCGAGTCGATCCGCACCGTGCCGGAAGCGGCCGAGACGGCAGTGAACCGCTTTCCCGAGGCACGGCTCATCCGCCTTCCCGAACTCGGCCATTCGCCGCAGATCGAGGCTCCCGAGCATTTCCATCGCATGCTGCTAGCCGCGCTCGCCTCGGGCGACTGATCCTCGAAGCGTTGCCACAGCATCGGCGACCTGCGAATGACGGCCAACGCACGGCGGCGCCTTGCACTGCGGAATCGCGGCGCCCATACCGGGAACATGTCCGACGACCTGTTCGAGTCCGATACTCCCCGCTCCGCCCAAAGCTATGACGCCTCCTCGATCGAAGTGCTCGAGGGGCTGGAGCCGGTGCGCCGCCGCCCCGGCATGTATATCGGCGGGACCGACGAGCGGGCGCTGCACCACCTCGCCGCCGAAGTGCTCGACAACGCCATGGACGAAGCGGTGGCGGGCCATGCCACCCGGATCGAAGTGATGCTGGACGAGGGCAACCGCCTGACGATCAGCGACAATGGCCGCGGCATTCCGGTCGATCCGCACCCCAAGTTTCCGGACAAGTCCGCGCTCGAAGTGATTCTCTCGACGCTCCATTCGGGGGGCAAATTCTCGGGCAAGGCCTATGCGACGTCAGGCGGGCTCCACGGCGTCGGCGTCAGCGTCGTCAACGCGCTCTCGGTGGATACGGTGGTCGAAGTCGCGCGCAACCGCGAGCTGTTCCGCCAGCGATTCAGTCAGGGGCAGACGCTTGGCCCGCTCGAGACGCTTGGCTCCACGCCCAACCGTCGCGGAACCACGATCGCCTTCACTCCGGATCCGGAGATCTTCGGGCCGGAGATGCAGTTCAAGCCCGCCCGGCTCTACAAGCTCGCGCGCTCCAAGGCCTATCTGTTCGCCGGCGTCGAGATCCGCTGGAAATGCGCGCCTGCGCTGGTCGAAGGAAGCGACATTCCCGCCGAGGGCGTGTTCCAGTTCCCCGGCGGCCTTGCCGATCATCTGAAGGAACAGGTCGGCGGGCGCGAATGCGCGACGGCGGAATTCTTCGCCGGTAGCCAGGATTTCCCCGAAGGCAACGGTCGAGTCGAATGGGCGGTCGCCTGGCCGCTCTGGTCCGACGGCAGCTACAGCTGGTATTGCAACACCATCCCCACCCCCGATGGCGGCACGCACGAGCAGGGCCTGCGCACCGCGCTCACGCGGGCGTTGCGCGCTTTCGGCGACCTTGTCGGGCAGAAGAAGGCCAAAGATCTCACGGCGGACGACGTGATGACCGGCAGCGAACTCATGCTCTCGGTGTTCATCCGCGATCCCCAGTTCCAGAGCCAGACCAAGGACCGCCTCACCTCGCCCGAGGCGACCGGCCTGGTCGAAAAGGCCGTGCGCGATCATTTCGACCATTTCCTCACCGACAACATGGATCGCGGCAAGGCGCTGCTCGGCTATGTGCTTGAGCGAATGGACGAGCGGCTTCGGCGCAAGCAGGAACGCGACGTCAAGCGCAAGACCGCGACCAGCGCGCGCAAGCTGCGCCTGCCCGGCAAGCTCACCGATTGTTCCTCGGACGCTTCGGAAGGCACCGAGCTGTTCATCGTCGAGGGCGACAGCGCGGGCGGCACGGCGAAACAGGCACGCGACCGCAAGACTCAGGCGATCCTGCCGATCCGCGGAAAGATCCTCAACGTCGCCAGCGCCACCTCGGCCAAGATCCTGGCCAATCAGGAGATCGCCGACCTGATCCTCGCGATGGGCTGCGGCACCCGCAAGGACTGCGACGCGGCTAACCTGCGCTACGATCGGATCATCATCATGACCGATGCCGATGTCGATGGCGCGCATATCGCTACGCTGCTGATGACCTTCTTCTTCCAGGAGATGCCCGACGTGGTGCGCAAGGGGCACCTCTATCTGGCCCAGCCGCCGCTCTATCGCCTCACCGCGGGCGCCAAGTCGGCCTATGCCCGGGATGATGCGCATCGCGCCGAACTGGAGCGCACCGAATTCAAGGGCAGAAAGGTCGAAGTCGCGCGGTTCAAGGGACTCGGCGAAATGAACGCGCAGCAGCTCAAGGAAACGACGATGGATCCCAAGACGCGCGGCATGCTGCGCGTCCGCCTGCCCGAGGAATATGAGGAACGGGCGGTGGTGAAGGATCTGGTCGACCGGCTGATGGGGACCAATCCGGCGCATCGCTTCGCCTTCATCCAGGAAAACGCCGCGCGGCTCGAGGAAGACGCGATCGACGCCTGACCTCCTTCGGCCAATAATTGATATCATAATTTTTGCCGGGTAGGATCGGGCGGCCGCGGCGATTCGCGGCGCAGCAGGGGACTTGCCGATGCTTCGCACACGCCTTCTCGCCGCAGCCTTCGCCGCGCTCACCCTCACCGGAGCGCCGGCCGTCGCGCAGGACGCTCCCGCTTCCCCGCCGCAAGCCCCGCAGGCGATCGCACCTTCCCCGGCACTGCAGGCACGGATCGACGAGCTTCCGGCAATCCTTTCCGGCGGCGGCGATTACGAGGCGTTTTTCCATCCGGCTTTCGTCGCGCAAGTGCCGAAGGCGCAGTTCGATCAAATGACCGCCCAGATGCGCGCCGGCGCGGATGCTCCGCCCGAGATCGCCGACGTCGAGGCGCGCGACCCGAATCAGGCCGTCATCACCGTCGCCTTTGCGAACACCACTGCCACGCTCCAGATCGCCGTCGATCCTGCCGAGCCGCATCAGGTAACTGGGCTTCGAGTGACTGGCTTTCAGGCGCGCGAAGCATCGCTCGGCGAAGTGTTCGACGCGATCGAGGCGCTGCCGGGCCGCACCGGCTATGCTGCCGCGCGATTGGGCGACGGCGCTCCGCAAATGCTTCATGCCGAGGATGCCGACACTCCGTTCGGCGTCGGCTCCGCCTTCAAGCTCTGGATCCTCGCGGAACTGGTCCGCGCCACCAATGCCGGTGAACGGCAGTGGGACGATGTCGTGACGCTCGACGGAAGCGCGCTTCCCGGCGGCGCCTATTTCGCGGCGCCTGCGGGCACCGAAGTCACGCTGCGCGAACTGGCCGGGCGGATGATCTCGGTGAGCGACAACAGCGCGACCGACATCCTGCTCCACCATCTCGGCCGCGAGCGGGTGGAGGCGATGCTGCCGGTGGTCGGCGTCGCGCCCGAACAGGTCGCGATGAATCGCCCGCTGCTCGGCACGCTCGAATTCTTCAAGCTGAAGGGGATCGAGGATGGGGCGCTTGGCCGCCAGTGGATCGGCAGCGACCATGCCGAGCGCCGCGCGCTGCTGGCCGGCGAAGTCGCCGCCGCGCCGATCACGGCAATCCGCCCCGATCTGTTCCAGGACGGCGTGCCGGTGATGATCGACGCAATCGAGTTCTTCGCCAGCCCCGCGGATCTCGTCCGCACGATGGACTGGCTGCGCCGCAACACCGAAGCCAATTCCGTCGCCCGCGACATTCTCTCGCAGAACCCCGGCGTCTCGCCCGGCATTGCGCAGCAGTGGCGCTATGTCGGGTATAAGGGCGGCTCCGAACCCGGTGTCATCAACATGACGCTGCTCCTCCAGGCGCAGTCCGGGGAATGGTATGCATTCAGCGGGAGCTGGAACGACCCGGAGGCGGCGGTCGACAACGGCCGCTTCGCCGGGCTCGTAAGCCGCATGGCGGAACTCGCGGCGGCGGCGCTGCCGCAACAGAGCGCCGGCCAGTAAGCGACTCGCTCATTCGCCTGGGGCCGCCGTTCGGCCGAAGGGGATGCAACCGCTCGGAGGAGCGTGGCATCAGGGGGGCCGCCGCCGATCGCCCGCTCCAGCCGCTTAGCGCCTGGTGCCTCGCGCCGCCCATTCGTCACGCAGCAGTCCGTACAGCGCGGTGTCGCGCACGCCGATGTGCGTCGCCCATTCGGCGCGCAAAATACCTTCGAGCGTGAAGCCGAGCGCCTCCAGCAGCGCCCGCGAGGCGCGATTCTCCGGATCGGTGTCGGCGATCACACGGCGCTGGCCTTCTTCGAAGAACAGGTGATCGAGCAGCCGAGTGACCGCCTCGCGCGCGATCCCCTGCCCCCAGTGCACCCGCCCGAGGATATAGCCGGCTTCAATCACGCCCGAACGCTTCGCGCCGGCGGCGACCCACCCAAGCGCGCTATCGTCGCCGCGCCGCGTGATCGCCCAGTGACGCCATTCGGGCACGGGAGCCAGATAGTCGCGAGTCTCCTCGATCGTTCGATGCGGGCCGCTCGACCACCAGGTCATCAGCTCGGCATCGGCCAGCATCGGGTGCAGCGCCTCGGCATCATCGGGAGAAAGCGGCCGCAGCCGCAGCCGCTCGGTCTCGAGCACCGGCGGCGCATCGCTCACGACGCGAGCGCCTCCACCAGATCGCGGACCTTCTTCTGCCGCCACTGCGGCAGCGGCGCGACCAGCCAGTAGCCGAGCCGCGACGCTTTGGGCTCGCCCACCATCACCACTCGGCCGGCGGCCAGGTCGCCGCGCGCCAGCACTTCGGGAACGGTCGCCCGGCCCAGCCCGTCGGCGGCGGCGTCGAGCGCGAGCCCGGCATCGCCCACCCGCACCAGCGACTGCGCCTCGTCGGAAATGCACCCCGGCCACGAAATGCGCGTCTCCGCGCCCCCGCCCGGCCGCTCCACCGTCACCATCCCGTCGGATTCGAGCGCCTCGCCCTCATGCTCGCCCGGCCCCTCGCCCCATCGAACCGCGAGATCGAGGTTGGCCTCGGTGAAATCGAGGCTTTCGTCGGCGGTAAGCAGCATGAAGCGCAGCTCGCCGTCGGCGCGCGCGATTTCGGCCAGGCGCGGCATCAGCCATTTCGCGGTGAGGTCACGCGGGGCGGCGATCGTCAGCGACTTGGACGACTGCCCCGCCTGCATCGCGCGTACCGCCTCCTCGAACTGCAGGAAGCCGTGACGCAGCGCGTCGAGCCCCGCCTCGCCTTCGGGCGTCAGCTCCAGTCCGCGCGTCGTGCGGCGGAACAGCACGACGCCCAGCGTGTCCTCCAGCGCCCGGATCTGCTGGCCCACAGCGGCCGGCGTGACCGCCAGCTCGTCGGCCGCGCGGGTGAACGACAGGTGCCGGGCGGCAGCGTCAAGAACGCGAAGGCCGTTGAGCGGGAGATGCGTGCGCTTCATCGGCTCATCTCACCCCGTCACGGTCGGAGCGATCAGCGCGAATTTGGGGATCGTAACGTCGAAGGTGGAGCCGTCCTCGCCCAGCATGTGATAGCTGCCCTGCATGTTCCCCGTCGGCGTCGCGAGCGGACATCCGGAGACATAGTCGAAACTGCCGCCCGGCGCGATCAGCGGCTGCTCGCCCACCACGCCTTCGCCTTCCACCGAATGGCGCGCGCCGCGCCCGTCGGTGATGATCCAGTGGCGCGTGAGCAGTTGCACCGCCATCGGCCCTTCGTTCTCGATGCGGATGTGATAGGCCCAGAACCAGCGCCCGCGCTGCGGCTCCGACTGTTCCGGCAGATAGGAGACCGATACGCGAACGGTGATCCCCCGCGTCTCGGCTTCCTCGGTGAACAGCGCCTTCATCAAAGGCCCACCGCTCGCAGCGCCTGATCGAGATCGGCGATCAGGTCCTCCGGATCCTCCAGTCCGACGTTGATGCGCAGCAGGCCTTCGGTAATGCCCATGTCGAGCCGCTTCTCCTCGGCGACTCCCGAGTGCGTGGTCGATGCCGGATGCGTCATCAGCGAACGCGAGTCGCCGATGTTGTTCGAAATGTCGATCAGCTCCAGCGCATCGAGCAGCCCGTGCGCCTGGCTGCGCCCGCCGTCCACCTCGAACGAGAAGATCGGCCCCGCCGCCGCCATCTGCGCCATCGCCAGATCGTGCTGCGGATGGCTGGGCAGGCCGGGGTGGTTGATCCGCGGCACGCGCCCCTCCAGGAATCGCCCTACCACGAGTGCATTCTCGCTCTGGCGGCGGATGCGCAGATCGAGCGTCTCCAGCCCCTTGAGCACCACCCAGGCGTTGAATGCGCTCAGCGTCGGCCCGGTGTTGCGCGTGAACGGCAGCAGCACCTCGGTGACGAAATCCTCGCTGCCGCACACCGCGCCGGCGAGCACGCGCCCCTGCCCGTCCATCATTTTGGTCGCCGAATAGGCAACGACATCGGCGCCGAACTCCATCGGCCGCTGGAGCGCGGGCGTCGCAAAGGCATTGTCGACGACGCTGGTGATCCCGCGCTCGCGCGCGATGCCGCACACCGCCTTCAGATCAACGACGTCCATCGTCGGATTGGCCGGAGTCTCGAAGAAGAAGACCTTCGTCCTGTCGGTCGCCGCGTCGGCGAATGCCTGCGGATCGCGCGCATCGACCACCGTCGTCGCGATGCCGAATTTGGGCAGCAGCGTATCGGTGAGCCAGCGGCACGATCCGAACAGCGCGCGGCCCGCGACGACATGATCGCCAGCCTCCAGCTGGCACAGCAGCGCCGCGGTCATCGCCGCCATGCCGCTCGCCATGCAGCGCGCGGCCTCGGCGCCTTCCATCAGCGCGATCCGCTGCTCGAGCATCTCGACGGTAGGATTTTGCAGCCGCGAATAGGTCATGCCCGCCTGCTCGCCGGCAAAGCGGGCGGCGGCATCGGCGGCACAGTCATAGGCATAGCCGGACGTGAGGAACAGCGCCTCGCTCGTCTCGCCCCATTCCGAACGCGCAGTTCCTCCGCGCACCGCCTGAGTCGCGGGCTTCCACTTCTGGGTGACGCTACGGTCCTGTCCGGTATGACGCTTCATGACGGTTGCTTTGCCGGGGCCGGACGGGCGGCGTCAAGTTAGCCGCGCTTGGGCTGTGCCAAGCTGGCCAGAGCAAACCGGCATGACGCACGCGAAATGATCGGCTATCGCTCCGCCGCCATGCTCGATCGCCTCACTGACCTTCGCTCCCGTCCCTGGCTGGTCGGGCTGCTCGTCGCCCTCGCTGCCCAGATCCTGTTCACCGTGCATCTCGACCGCCCGGGCATCATCCAGTTCGACGAGACTCATTACGTGCCGGCCGCGCGCAGCCTGCTGCTGCTCGATCAGGCGCGCAACACCGAGCATCCGCTGGTCGCCAAGGAACTGATCGCGCTCGGTATGGCGGCTTTCGGAGACAATGTCTGGGGCTGGCGCCTGCCGTCGACGCTCGCCGGCAGCGCCACGGTCGCCGGCGTGTTCGCGATCCTGTGGCTGCTGCTCGGGCGCATGCGCTTCGCGCTCGCGGGTGCGGTGTTCGTCGCGCTGAACCAGCTGCTCTATGTGCAGGCGCGGATCGCGATGCTCGACGTGTTCCTGGGCGCGTTCCTCGTCTGGGCGATGGTGGCGTTCCTGGCGGCGATGCGCGCGCCGCCGAACAAGGTGCTCGTGCGCTGGATCGCGGGAAGCGCGCTGCTGGGGCTTGCGGTCGGCGTGAAATGGGCCGCGATCCCCTATGTCGCGCTCGCGGGGCTGGCGTTCGTGACGATCCGGCTGATCGACGCCCGCCGCAGCGCCTCTCGCCCGGCGCAGACGCAGACGCAGACGCAGACGCAGACGCAGCGGGGAATGGTGGCCGCCGCTTTCGCCGGAAAGGGTCAGCCGCACTGGCCGGGTCTCGCGACGCTTCCGGGGCTGCTGCTGATGGGCGCCGTGAGCATCGTCGTTTATTTTCTCACCTATCTACCGGCCTTCTTCTACGCCTATGGGGCGATCCCTCCCGGCGAGATCGTCGCGTTCCAGTTCAAGATGTACGAGGCGCAGACCCAGGTGCTGTCGGCGCACACCTATCAGTCGGATTGGTGGAGCTGGCCGCTGATGCTGCGGCCGATCTGGTATTTCTACGAGTTCGAGGGCGGCGCCCAGCGCGGGGTACTGCTGATCGGCAATCCGGTAATCATGTGGGGCGGTCTCGTCGCCGTGGCCGCCTGCTACTGGGCATGGTTCCGGTCGAAGGCGATCGTGCCGCTGGCGATGGCGCTGCTGTGGACCGCTTCGCTCGCCATCTACATCGTCATCCCCAAGTCACTGGGCTTCTATTACTATTATCATCTCTCGGGCATTTTCCTCGCGCTGGTGCTGGCGGTCGCCTTCCACCATTTCGATGGGGGCAAGCGGCGCGGGCTCGAGGAATGGTTCGGCGGCGCGGCGCTGCTCGCCTTCATCTATTTCTATCCGATCCTCTCGGCCGCGCCGCTCTCCGGAGGCGACGCGTTCGAATTCTGGATGTGGTTCCCGAGCTGGAGGTGATGCTGCCGGTGCGGCGGCGAGTTACTTGTACCGCCCCCAGGTGAAGCGCGACGACAGCGCGAAGTTCCACACCGCGCCGACGAGGATGCCGGCAAGCGCCGAGAACGCCCAATAGCCGTGCTGCACATCGTGCAGGAACGCCGCCACGCCGACATTCGCCACTGCCCCGACCGCGCAGACGGCGCAGAAGGAAAGCCAGCCGCTCACCAGCGCCTTCGCGCCCTTCAGCCGCCGATCGCGATAGGTGAGTGCATTGTTGAGGAAGAAGTTGAACGTCATCGCCGCCAGCGTGGCGATCGCGGTGGCGACGATGAACCCCAGCCCCGCGCCTATGAAGAACAGCCAGAGCACCGCCATGTGCAGCCCCGCCCCCAGCGCGCCGATTGCGGAGAACATTGCGAAGCGGACCGGCACGAAACGCCCGAACATGCGATCGTAGAGCGCGATCAGATATTCCATCGCCACCACGTGATCGAGCTTGCTCTCGCCGGCTTCGCGGATGCGGAAGACATAGGGCAGCTCCCTGAACTTCAGCGGCCGCGGGCTCGCGGTCATGATGTCGAGCAGGATCTTGAAGCCGATGCCCGACAGCAGCGGCGCGAGGCCGCGTATCACGTCCGACCGGATCATGAAGAAGCCGCTCATCGGATCGGTGAGCCCGTCCTTCAGCACCCCGCGCGACAATCGCGTCGCCAGCGCCGATTTGGCCACTCGGTCGCGATCCCATTCGCCCGTGCCGCCGCCTTCGACGAAGCGCGATCCGATCACCACGTCGAGCGTTGCGTCCGCCTGCAACGCGTCGAGCATCTTCGGCAGCAGCGTCTCGTCATGCTGCAGGTCGCCGTCGATCACCGCGACCGCCGGCGCCGCAGTCGCGCACATGCCCTCGATGCACGCCGAAGAAAGGCCGCGCCGGCCGATCCGCTGGATTACCCGCACCCGTCCGTCGATCCGCGCCAGCTCGCGCGCGACGTCCGCCGTGCCGTCGGGGCTGTCGTCATCGACGAAGATCGCTTCCCAGGCGCGGCCTTCCAGCGCCTGATCGAGCTTTGCGATCAGCACCGGCACATTCTCGCGCTCGTTGAAGGTCGGGATGACGACCGCAAGCTCCAGCGATCGCGGGATCACGCGAGGTGCCTGAGCACGGTGTCGCCCATCTCCCGCGTCGAGCAGCTGCCGCCCAGATCGGCGGTCCGCACTCCGCTCGCCAGCGCGCGCGCGACGGCGGCCTCGATCCGCTCGGCGTTCGGCACGTCGTCGAGCGAGTGGCGCAGCAGCATCGCCGCCGAGAGAATCGCGGCGCAGGGATTGGCCTTGCCCTGCCCGGCGATGTCCGGCGCGCTGCCGTGGATCGGCTCGTAGAGGCCGCGACTGCCCTCGCCCAGCGAGGCGGACGGCAGCATGCCGATCGACCCCGCGCACATGCTCGCCTGGTCCGAGAGGATGTCGCCGAACAGATTGCCGGTGACGACCACGTCGAACTGTCCCGGATTGCGCACCAGCTGCATCGCGGCATTGTCGACGTACATGTGGCACAACGCGACGTCGCGATAGTCGGCCGAAACTTCGTTCACCACGTCGCGCCAGAGCTGCGAGGTTTCGAGCACATTCGCCTTGTCGACCGACACCAGCCGGCGCGAGCGCGTGCGCGCCGTCTCGAAGCCGACGCGGGCGATTCGTGCGATTTCGGCTTCGTCATAGGCCATGATGTCGAAGCCCAGGCGATGCCCTGCGTCGTTCAGCTTGCGGCCCTTCTCGCCGAAATAGACGTCGCCGGTCAGCTCGCGGACGATCACCAGATCGATGTCGCGCGCGATTTCGGGGCGAAGCGCCGAAGCCCCTTCCAGCCCCGCGAACAGCTTCGACGGGCGCAGGTTGGCGAACAGGCCCAGTTCCTTGCGCAGCCCCAGGATCGCTGCCTCGGGGCGAAAGGCGCGCTCCAGCGTGTCATATTGCGGCGCCCCGACCGCGCCGAACAGAATCGCGTCGGCGCGTTTCGCCAGCGCCAGCGTATCGGGCGGCAGCGGCATGCCGGTTTCGAGATAGGCCGCGCCTCCCACCAGCGCTTCTTCGAACCTTGCCCCGCAGCCCACGGCCTCGAGCACCCGGCGCGCCTCGGTCGTCACTTCGGGACCGATGCCGTCGCCCGGCAAAATCGCGATCAATGCCACTGAAACCAGCCCTCCCTCGGCGCAGCGCATTGCCGAAGTCGCGCGCTCACGCAACCGCCCTCTTGATCCGGTCGATCAGCCGCGTGCGCGCCGCCAGTATTTCGCTCGCCCGCCCGGTCAGCAGATCGCGCTCGAGGAAGTGGCCGGCAAGCCGCAGGCCATCGAGGATCTCGCGCCATTCGGCGGTTCCGCCGGCGGCGACGAACCCGGGCAGCGGCAGCAGCCGCGCCTCATATCCCGCCGCGCCTGCGCGGCTCACCGCAGCGCCGCTCCGCGGGCTGACGAATGCCAGCTCCGCCGTTCCGCCGGTCGCCGCGCACCGCTCCAGATCGAGTCCGAACCCCAGCTCGGCCAGCAGCAGCAGCTCGTAGCGCACCAGCGCCGTGCCCCAGCCGCGCGCCGCCGGCGCCGCCTCGATCGCGGCGAGCACGCCGTCGAGCGCCGCATGCAGCCGTGGATAAGGCTGTCCCTCGGGCAGCACCGCCGCCGTCAGCGCAGTCACCCAATCGATCGCGGCGGCCGGCAGCGGCTCGGAAAACAGCGGCGCCCGGCTGTGCACCAGCTCGGTCGTCAGGCTCGCGAGTTGCTCCTCGGTCCGTGCTCGCCATTCGCCGAGGACCAGATTTCCCGGCTGGAGCACTGGCTTCAACCGCCGCGACCGCCCGCCGCGGACATAGCCCGGCTGCAGCCCGTGCGCCTCGGTCAGCGCCCGAACGACGGCGCCATGCTCGCCATGTGCGCGCACGGACAGGACGATGGCTTCGGCGCGCAGGTGCATCGCGCCACCCTAGCGGCGTGCGGCCGTGGCGGAAATGGCGGCGGCAACCGCTTGGCCGCACCGCGCGTTGGGGTGGGCCGGAGCACTGCACTCGCGTGCGCCGCCGGCCCGCCGGGGCATCTGTGGAGCATCGCGTTGGCCGACGAACCTTTTTTCGGATTCAGCACCTATCATGTCGCGATGGTAGCGCTGGGCGGTGCGATCATTCTCGCCGCCTGGCTACCGCGGCTCTTCTCGGGCCGCGAGCCGGCCGCCTCGGCGCTGCTGATCCTGTTCGGCATGATCACCTTCTCGCTCATCCCCGGCATGCCCGAGGCGCTGGACCCGCGCACCGCCTCGCGATTCTGGGAGCTCACCAGCGAACTCGCGGTGATCGTCGCCTTGTTCGGCACCGGCCTGCGGATCGACAATCTCTCCAGCTTCACGCGGTGGAAACCCACCGTCCGCCTGCTCGCCATCGCGATGCCGCTCACGATCGCGGCCGTGGCGCTGATGGGGTTCGCCGTGGCGGGAATGACGCTCGCCGGCGCGATCCTGCTGGGCGCGGTGATGGCGCCCACCGATCCCGTACTCGCCGGCGAAGTGCAGGTCGGCCCGCCGACCGAGGGCGGAGAACATCCGGTTCGCTTCGCCCTCACCACCGAGGCGGGGCTGAACGACGGGCTGGCCTTTCCCTTCGTTTATCTGGGGTTGCTCGTCGCCGCGGCGGGAACCGGCGCAGGCGAACTGATCTTGACCTGGGTTGCGCAGGACGTGGTCTATCGAATCCTGGTCGGCGTCGCGGGGGGCGCGGCGGTCGGCTGGCTGCTCGGGCGGATGCTGTTCGTGGTACCGAGGGGCAATGTGCTCGCCGACACCGGCTCAAGTGTCGTGGCGATCGCCGGCGTTCTGCTCTGCTATGGCGCGACCGAACTGCTCGAAGGCTATGGCTTCATCGCCGCCTTCGTCGCCGGAGCGGTCCTCCGCCGGGTCGAGGCCGACCATGAATTCCACGCCCGTTGCCACCATTTCAACGAATCGATCGAATATTCGCTCACCGCGCTGCTGCTCGTGCTGATCGGCGGCGTCTTCCCCACCATCTGGGGCGAACTCGACTGGGCGCATGTCGCGATCGCAGTGGCCGTGATCTTCGTGATCCGTCCGGCGAGCGGCTGGCTTTCGCTGATCGGCACCGATTTGCGCCCGCGCGAACGCTGGGTCGTCGCCTTCTACGGCGTACGCGGCATCGGCTCGATCTACTATCTCGGCTATGCCACCAGCCATATGGAATTTCTGAACGAGGGCCAGCTCTGGGCGACGATCGCGCTCACCATCCTGCTCTCGACGGCGGTGCACGGCCTCACCGCCGGCTGGGTGGTCGATCACGTCGCGCGCGAAGGCCCCGAACCGGTGCGTTAGCCGCGCCGTACCTTCTTTGCCACGCCCTTCAGCGGCGTGCGGTTCACCACCCGCTTCAGCGCCGCCACGCTGCGGTTGAACCCACCCAGCGCGGCCATCGTCGCCCGGTTCGCCAGGCTCGGCCGCAGCAGCAGCAGGTCGACGCAGGCCACGCCGCCCGTCGCCATCTGGCGCTTGTGCTGGCCTTCGCCCTCGGTGAAATCGAAGCGGTCGTACCGCTCCTCGCCGAACAGGTCGCGAAACCCCTCGAGCTGGAGCACCGCGCCCGGCGAGAGGTCGTTGAACGCCGGATCATGCCCGACATGGGCGTAAATCACGGTCTTGCCGAACACCGGGCAATAGAGGAACGCCGCGGGCTCGCCCGCGACGTACAGCAGCCACGCCCGCACCCGGTCTGCCGCCGACAGCGTCATCATCTCGCGCAGGAATTCGGGCGTGTCGGGCAGCCCCGATCCCAGTAGCCGCTCCTGATAGGTGCGTAGCGAGATGCGTCGGCCGATGTCGTGGAATTCCTCCAGCTCATCGGGTGTGCGAAAGCGCCGCACATCGAGCGTACCGCCCGACACTTCGGCGATCTTGCGGGCCTTGCGCTTGAGCTGCTGGCGCGTGTTGCCCGAAAGCCCCGCCAGCCAGCAATCGAAGCCGCCGTCCAGATCGGCATAGTAGCGCGTATAGCGCTGCCGCACGAACGGCAGCATCCCGCCGCTGGCATAGACCATCGCCTCCAGCCGGTCCTCGGGCAGCGACGTGATCGAATAGCCATGCGCCTCGCGCTCCAGCGGCGGCAGCGCGGGCAGCCGCCCTTCGCGGGCTTCCTCCAGGCTCAGCGGCACCCGGGCGAGCGCACGGCTCACCTGCATCAGCGTGCGCGCGCCGATCTCGAACTTGAGCGCTGTCGGATTGGCGTGTCCGGCAGCGCTCATGCCGCGCGCTCTTCGACCAGGTTGGACCAGAGCTGCTCGGCCTGGCGCAGGCGGGTGCGCAGCGCATTCGGCGCGAGCGGCGCATCCTCCTGCCCCAGTCGCAGTTGCGGCCGCTCGGCGAAATGCGTGGTCACCATCGCTCCCTGCCGCTGCGCGAGCATCCGGCACAGCGTCTCGAATCGCCGGACATGCACTGCGTTTGGCCGCGTACCGGCTCGGTTTGCAAGCTCAAAGCC
Source organism: Sphingosinithalassobacter sp. LHW66-3 (assembly GCF_050703275.1). GTDB lineage: Bacteria > Pseudomonadota > Alphaproteobacteria > Sphingomonadales > Sphingomonadaceae > Sphingomonas. The sequence goes on along the minus strand of NZ_CP193482.1, from coordinate 2,876,176 downwards.
ATGGCCGACGATCGTCACCGCGGCATGGCTCTCGCGCACCGCATGGTCGAGCGCGTCGCGCATCTCGGCTGCGGACAGCGCACAGATCTGGAAATGGCGCAGATGGCCCGCGATGTCCTCGATCAGCGTCACCGGTACTTCGATGATGCCGCGATGCTCGATCGGGGCGATCTGGCGCGGCGGCAGCGAGACCGCGCTCGGCCAGGGATGCTCGGAGCCGTTGTGGCTGCTGTCATAGCGGAAATCGAGTTCGGCGAGCGCCGCCAGCGTATCGTCGCTCGCGGCATAGCTGCCGGCGCGGAACGCCACCGGGTCGGGCGCCCCCGCCGCCGTCAGCAGGTCGCTCGCGCCGGCGATCAGCTCGACCTGCTCGGCGAATTCATAGTCGATCAGCTCGAACGACAGCGCGGTCGCGCGGCGATCCTCGCAACTCGCGCCGGTCCAGTTGGGGTGGAGATGGAGCTGCACTTCCTGCCCCGCCTCCAGGATCGCTCCCACCACGCGCTTGATCGGATCGAGCCCATAGATCAGCGCCGGCATCGGATCGACGAAGAATGTAGCCTTCAGGCCATGATCGGCCAGCCGCGCGAGCTGCCAGCCGATTCCCACGCCTGCGGGCTCGAGCGAGCGCTCGACGATGGTGTCTGCATCGAGCCCGGCGGCATGGTGCCGCCACATCAGCTCGGTGTCGATGGTGAGGAACACGCGAGTCGGCATGGAAGCGGCAATATCGGGCCGAGGTGAAGAAACTCCAAATCGCCGTGCAGGTCAGCCGCCCTCGATCACGGCGCGACCCCGTATTCGGCATAGGTCTCCGCAATGTCGGGAACGAGGCGTGCGGCCAAATCCAGATCGCTGCGCGCGCCCTCGGCGTCGCCCATGCGTGTGCGGACCACGCCGCGCAGGAAACGGCCCGCCGCCATCTCCGGCGCAAGCGCCAGCGCCGCATCCAGATCGGCCAAGGCAGAATCCAGGCGGTTCATCCGGAAATAGATCATCGCGCGGCTGTCGAGGATCGCGGCGGGCGATTCCGCCAGCTCGATCGCCCGGGTGCAGTCGCGCAATCCGCCCTCCAGATCGCGATTGCGCGTTCCCTTGGTCCAGCAGCGGCTGTTGAGCAGCATGCTGTCGTCCGGCCGCAGCAGGATCGCCTCGTCCAGCGTCGCCAGCGCCTCGTCGGTGCGGCCCGCGTCCGCCAGGATGGATGCCAGCGACGATGCGAGATTGCCCGACGTATCGCCGCCCAGATCGATCTGCTCGGTCAGCGTCGCCACCGCGCCGTCGACGTCGCCGCCCTCCGCCTGATAATGCGCGACCAGCCCGATTCCCCCGTCGCTCGCAGGGTCGAGCTCATAGGCGGCACGGGCATCGGCCAGCGCGGCATCCCAGTTCTTAAGCTCGGCATGGATCGCTGCGCGCCCGCGATACCGCTGGGCGCTGGGGTCGAGTTCGATCGCCCGATCATAATCCTCCAGCGCGGTTTCCTCGGCGTCGATCTGCTCGCGGAACCAGCCGCGGGATTCGTAGCGGAACGCCTCCTCGGGGTCGGCAGCGATCCACGCGCCATAGCGCGCCTCGAGCAAGTCGATCATGCCGTCCGCGCGTGCGCGCTCCAGCTGATCCGGGAAAAACCCGGCGTCCTCCGACGCGATCAGCTTCAATCTGCGCGACTTGGCCTGCGCCAGCTTGCGGCGTTCCGCTCCGATTTCCTCCGGCTGCACTTCGATGAAGCCGGAATCGACTCGGTCGGTTACGGTCACCCACGCGCCGTCCTGCTGCACTTCGCGCGCCAGCAGGCGTCCGGCGAGTTCGCGCGGAAGCGTTTCGTCACCGGCGAGCCGATATCCTTCCCCGCCCCCGGGCAAGCGGATGCGCAGCCGCATCCGGGAGGATTCCAGCTCGGTTGCGATCGCCGGCAGGTCGCGCCAGGCGGACCGCGCACGATTGGGCGCGAAGGCGATGCCCTCGACGCTGGAATCGAGCCAATAGTGCAATTCGCGATTCTCCTCCTCCCACTTGGGATAGAAGATCCCCGATGCAGTGACCGTGACGCCGCTGCCATCGTCGGGCGCCTCGACCGCCGCTTCCGTGACCACCGCATTCCGCAAGGTCAGCTTGGCGAGGTTCTCCGCCATCGTCGCGATCTGCGCAGCGTCGCCCTGCAGCTTCACCATCCGCAGCATCTCGGCGATTTCGCCGGTCATCGTACCGCTGAATTCGAACAGGACCGGAAGGTGCATGCCGGCGCGCATGTCGATCGTGTAGTCGAAAGCGAGGTCCGGTTCGGCAGGCGGCGTGAGCGGCAACGGCACCAGTGCACCGGCAGCGGTAAGCGGCAGTGCGTTATGGAAGGGCGGAATGTCCGCCATCGTGGCCGCGGTCGCGCCCAGATCGGTTCCGTCGAGCCAGAAGTCGCGGCCCGCGATGCGCGCGCGCACGATGACATGGTCGAACGCGGCGGGCGAAGGCACGCGCTGCGGCACGAGCGCTCCCAGCGTCGAATGGACGAGCGCGGCTTCGCCTTCGATCCCCAGCTCGTGCAGCACGGCCAGCAGCAGCAGCGTCTTGGCCTTGCAGTCGCCATAGCGCAGCGCCCAGGTCTCCTCGGGCTGCTGCGGCCGGTAATTCCCGCCGTCCATCCCCTTGTAGAGATAGCGGACACGCCCCTGCACCAGTTGCAGCGCGGCGGTCGCACGCGCGAGCGGATCGGTCGAGGCGGCGGCGATCGCCGCCACTTCGCGCGCCAGCTCGCCTTCGGGCGCGATCAGCCCCTCGGCGCGGTACAGCGGCGCCATCGTCGTCGCCACATCGGCCCAGTCGGAGAAGCTCGTCGCCTCGAGAATCGGCAGCTGCGCGAACCGCGCCGGAAGATCGTCGGGCAGCTCGGGCGGCTTGGCGAGCGGCAGCGATACGATCAACTCGCGGCGCCCCCCGGCCTCGGCCTCCTGCGGAGCCGTCGCATAATCGGGCAGCTTCCAGCGGAGCGCACGATCGCTCGGCCAAAGCAGCCGCACACGCCCGAACGCCAGCTTCACCGGCTCAACAGGGACCGGAACCGCAACCTGGGCATTGCCTCCCAGCGCAGAGTCGCGCTGATCGACCGACACGCTGACGCGAAGCACGTCGTTCAGGCGCAGCCCCTCGGCCGGCATCGTCGCGGTCAGCGTGCCCGTCAGTTGGGCCTGCTCCAGCTGCTGCTCGCGCTGCAGGACGGAAAAGCGCGCGCCACTCGCCAGCAGATCGATCGTTTCTCCGTCGCGGATGATCTCGACCCGGTGGATCGTCATCGCGCCCTGCTCGGGCTGCCAGGGCAGGCTGATCGTCCCGAACGCCGCCAGCATCTGCTGGTTCGCGATATGGAACGCGGTGTCGGCATAGTGGTGAACGGTGTCGCCTTCGATCAGGCGCTGCTGGTCGTACAGCAGGAACGGCCCCTCGCCGGCATGCGCTGCCTCGGGATCGAGCGTCGCGACGGTTACCCAGTTGGGTACGGGCCCATATGCGGGCGCCTCCTGCGCCATTGCGGCACCCATGCAGAAAAGCGCCGCGACAGCAGCCACAACAAGCCGAATCATACCCCGCCCCCACTCAAGATGCGGGAAAGCTAGTCAATTCAATCCATTGGGCAAGTTGCGGCCGGAATATTGATACCGGGTTCATTGAACGTAGTCGTTCTCCCCACGGAACGATCGGAGGTGCCGCACATGCATCGTGTTCCCAAGGGATGCCTCGGAATTGCTCTCCTCGCATCGCTGAGCGCCCTTCCCGCCGCCGCGCAGGACTTTCGAGCAGCCGAAGAGCAGGTCGAGGACATCGTCGTGACCGCCGAGGAGCTCAACGTGGTCAATCGGCCACCCGTAGGCGCGGTTGTCCAACTGAACCGCCGCGTTTCGCTGCAGGCGCGCGAATTCATCGATTGCGCGGGCGCCCCCGCGCTCCGCCACCTGCGCGGGATCGTGGACGCTCAGCCCGCCTCGAGCGCCACCATCCTCGCGCTTGACAGCCATATCCGCCGCAATCGTCCCTGCTATCACACCAGCTCGACGACGCTGCCGCACCCGGTGCCTTTTTACGGCCGGTGCAATCCGATCGCCGATCTGACCGGCAGCATCGCTGCGCCTCCCCCGACGGCGGGAGCAGTAACCGGATCTTCAACGCCAGCATCGAAAACCAGATCTGCCGCGCGGTCCATGATCGTGGCGCGATATTCGAGTATGTTCTGCACACCTATGCGCCCGATCTGTCGCTCAGCCGCGCCGACACGCTCGTTCCCGAGGCGCTGGCCCGGTTCACCGCGAACGAGCGCGAAAACGGGACGTTGCGCCGACAGCAGCAGCGCAGGCTTTATCTCTTCGCCGCCTGCGTGGTGCAGCTACAGCCGGGCGCGGCGATCCTCCTGACACGCACCGAGCCGGGATCGGCAGCCGAAAACCGGCTGGCATCGCTGATGATCGCGCGATCGCAGCCGTGCCGCGGGCGCGCTGAAACGGTCACGATCGATACCAGCCAATTCCGCGCGAATTCCGCCGAGGCGCTGTATCGCTGGACGCTGGCGGTGCGGAACGTCGACTCGCTTCTTCCCCCGGAAGACTGAGAACGCCGCCCGCGCCTCACCGCGCGTGGTAGAAGTCGTACACCTGCTGCGCGACACCCGCGCTCACGCCGGGCGCCTTCTGCAGATCCTCCAGGCTCGCGCCGCGCACTGCCTTCGCGGTGCCGAAGTGCATCAGCAGCGCCTTCTTGCGCGCGGGGCCGATGCCCGGCACTTCGTCCAGCGGACTCGCGCCGATCGCCTTGGCGCGCTTGGCGCGGTGCGCGCCGATCGCGAAGCGATGCACTTCGTCGCGCAGCCGCTGGAGGTAGAACAGCACGGGGGAGTTGGCGGGCAGCATCCGCTCGCGTCCGTCCATCAGGTGGAACACCTCGCGTCCCTCACGGCCGTGGTGCGGCCCCTTGGCAATCCCCACCATCGTCACGTCCTCGATCCCGAGATCCTCGAGCACGCCCATCGCCGCATTCAGCTGCCCGCGCCCGCCGTCGATCAGCACCAGATCGGGCCAGTCGCCCTTCTCCCGATCGGGGTCCTCCGCCTGCGCGCGCGCGAAGCGGCGTTCGAGCACCTCGCGCATCATCGCGAAATCGTCGCCCGGCTTCGTCTCGGCGCGCTTGATGTTGAACTTGCGATACTGGCCCTTGCGAAACCCCTCCGGCCCCGCGACGATCATCGCGCCCAGCGCGTTCGTCCCCTGGATATGGCTGTTGTCATAAACCTCGATCCGGTCGGGCGGCTCGGGCAGTTCGAACAGGTCGGCCACTTCGCGCAGCAGCTTCGCCTGCGTCGTGCTCTCGGCGAGCCGCCGCTGCACCGCCTCGTCGGCGTTGCGCTTCGCCTGGTCGAGCAGCCGCCGGCGCGGGCCGCGCTGCGGCACGCCCAGCGCCACCTTGTGCCCCGCGCGCTCGGCGAGCGCCTGCGCCAGCAGCGCCGCCTCGGGCAGGTCGCGATCGACGAACACCGTCTTCGGCGGCGGCACTTCCTCGTAGAATTGCATCAGGAACTGCATCAGCACTTCCTCGTCGGGCACCTCGGCGGTGTGCGCGGGAAAGAAGCTGCGATGCCCCCAGTTCTGCCCGCCGCGGATGAAGAAGGCCTGGATGCCGACCAGCCCCTCCCTGCACGCAAGCGCAAATACGTCTGCGTCGCCAACCCCTTCGGCGTTGATCGCCTGGCTGCCCTGGATGAAGGTGAGCGCCTTCAGCCGGTCGCGATAGACCGCGGCCAGTTCGAAATCCATCCGCTCGGCGGCCTCGGTCATCTGCGCGCCCAGCTTCTCCTGCACCTTCGTCGATTTGCCCGCGAGAAAGTCCTTCGCGTCGGCGACCAGCTCGGCATAACCCGCCTCGTCGATCCGCCCGACGCACGGCGCCGAGCAGCGGCGGATCTGGTAGAGCAGGCACGGCCGGTCGCGCGTGTTGAAGAATCCGTCGGTGCAGCTGCGCAGCAGGAACAGTTTCTGCAATGCGTTCAGCGTCTTGCGCACCTGCCCCGCGCCCGCGAACGGGCCGTAGTAATTGCCCTTCACGCGCCGCGCGCCGCGATGCAGCTGCACGCGCGGATAGTCGTGATCGCCGCGCAACAGGATGAAGGGGAAGCTTTTGTCGTCGCGCAGCAGCACATTGTACGGCGGGCGATAGCGTTTGATCAGCTGCGCCTCGAGCAGCAGCGCCTCGGCCTCGTTGTTCGTCGTGACGATCGTCATGCTGCGCGTCTGCGCGATCATACGCTGCAATCGCTTCGACAGCCGCGCGACCTGCACGTAATTCGCCACGCGGTTCTTCAGCGCGCGCGCCTTGCCGACGTACAGCACGTCGCCGCGCGCATCCTGCATGCGATAGACGCCGGGGCGCGCGGGCAGCGTCTTCAGCACGTTGCGGATCGCCGCGACGCCCGTCTCCAGATCGGGCTTGTCGCTGCCGCGGACGGTATAGGTCGCCGCTTCCTCGTTGAAGCGGTTGGGCGAATTGGGATCGGACATGGAAGTCCCGATGTAGGGGCTGCAACCCGCATCCCGCAACGTCCGCAATCGCGGACACGCACCGGCGACTGCGGCGCGCTATGGCTGCGGCACAACAAGGGAGGAACCGCATGCATGATCCGCACACCGAGGCACTTCTGGCGCGCGTCACGCGCGCGGCCGAGCTGATGGCGGCGCGGATCGACGCGGGCGAGCCGGTGCGGCTCGACGAACTCGCCGACGCCGCAGCGCTTTCGAAATTCCATTTCCATCGCGTGTTCCGCCTGCTGACCGGCGAAGCGCCCGGCGAGGCAGTACGGCGGCTGAGGCTCGCCCATGCGGTTGCCGGGCTGCGCGATCCGCTGGCCCGGATCACTCAGGTCGCGCACGAGGCCGGATTCGCCAGCAGCCAGGCGCTGGCAAAGGCGATGCGCCAGGCGCTCGACGCCTCGCCCAGCGATCTGCGTTCCGAGCCGGAGCGGCTCGACGCCGCCTTCACCATCCTTGCCGCGCCCGCCGCGCCGGGAGCACTGACGCTCGAAGTCGCGCACACGCCCGGCTTCGACGTGCTGGTGATGCGCCACATCGGCGATCCGGTGCAGCTCCATGGCGTTTACGGTTTCCTGTTCGAGCATGCGGGCGGTCCCGAGAACGTCTCGGCGCTGCTCGGCTTTCAACATGACGACGTCGATCACGTGCCCGCCGAGGACCAGGTCTATGATGCCGCGCTTGCGGTGCTCGCGCCTCCCGCCGATCTGGTGTCGCCGATCCGCGCGACCCGCGCCGAGCCGCGCCGCTGGCTGCGGCTCCACCATGTCGGCGGCTATGGCACGCTGGAGCCCGAGATCGATCGGCTCACGCTGATCGCACTCGCCGCCGGAGTCGAGCCCGCCGACGCGCCGCTGATGCTCCACTATCTCGACGATCCGGACGAAGTTGCCGAGGCCGATCAGCGCGCCGACATCTATCTCCCGATCGCCTGAGCCGCTTGCACAAGGCGTGTTACTATAGCAATACGCCTTGCATGATCGCTCTCCGAATCGCAGCGGCGCTCGCCGCTCTGACGCCGCTCCCCGCGCTCGCCCAGCCGGCGTGGGATCCGGAGCCATGGCTCGAGGATGTGGCGGCGATGCGCACCGCCTTCCTCACCAAATATGCCAATCGCGAGTGGATCGAGCGCGAGCGCGGAATTCCTCTCGACCGGGCGTTCGACGCGATCGAGGCGCAGGTCCGCGCAGCGGGCAGCGATGCCGAGGCACGCGCGACGCTCGACCGGCTTCTCGCCGGCCTAAACGACGGTCATGTCGCGCTGCGCTGGCCGCGCCCCGCCTCGCCCATCGCGCCCGCTTCCGCGCCGGGAGAGGCGGCTCCGCCGGCCGACGCCGCCGCCTTCTGCCGCGCGCAGGGCTATGACGCGAACCGGGGTCGTACGGGCATCGCGGCGGCGCTGCCCGCCTATCGCCCGGTTGCCGACGAACGCCTGTTGCCGACCGGCCTGCTCGACGTGAACGGCACCATGCTGGGCGTGCTGCGCATTCCCGTATTCGATCCCGCGGCCTTTCCCGTGCTGTGCACCGAATCGGTCGCGGCGCTCGGCCTGCCGGTCGACCAGCCCTGCGACGAGAATTGTCAGGGGGCGCTGATCACGGAAGCCTATCGCCGGCTCAACTTCGCGCTGATCGCCCGGCTTGAGCAATTGCGCGAGGCGGATGCGCAGGCACTGCTGGTCGATCTCACCGGCAACGGCGGCGGCAGCGAATGGGCCGAGGCCGCCGCGCGGATGCTCACGCCGCGGCGGCTCGAATCGGCGCGCGTCGGGTTCGTGCGCGGCGAGCATTGGGCGCGGCAATGGGCGAACACCGCCGCGGCGCTGCGCGAAGCCACCGAAACCGCAGCGCCCGAGGACCGTGCTCGCCTCGCCGACTGGATCGCACGCGCCGACGCCGCGCGCCTCGAAGCCGAAACGCCCTGCGACCCCGCGACCGGCTGCGCCTGGCTCGGCAGCGCGGGCTATGCCACCGGTCTGATCGCGGCCGCCCCGCCGCAGGAGTTCGCGGGCAAGGACTGGGGCGTCCATGTGTTCAGCATCGCGCAGGAAGCGCATCCGTGGCGCGAGGGCGTCTGGCGCGCGCCGCTGATCGTGCTGGTCGACGACAAGACCTTCTCGGCAGCCGAGGAATTCACGGCCCTGCTGCGCGACAATGATGCGGCGATCGTCCTCGGCAGCCGTACCGGCGGCGCAGGCTGCGGCCACACCTGGGGGGGCACGCCCACCACCCTGCCCAACAGCGGCGCGGTGCTCGAACTGCCCGACTGCGCACGCTTCCGCCGCGACGGATCGAACGAAGTGGCCGGCATCATTCCCGACGTGCTGATCGGCTGGCGCGCCAGCGACAGCAACGCACTGCGCACACGCCTGCTCGAAGCGGCGCTGCCCGCCGCACTGGTTGCCGCGCGGCAGCCCTGACACGAGCGGGCGGTCGCCCGGGGCCGCACGCGCGTTGCACACGAAAACGCCCGCCACGGTGCTCGTGGCGGGCGTCGGTTCATCGTGCTGCGGAAGCTCAGTTGAGCCGGCCGAGCCCTGCGATGGTGCGGTCGATCAGCGCGCGATCGGCGTCGGCGCCGTGCTTCTCGGCGATGATCGCGGCAGCGGCGCCTGCGGCGGCATCGGCGGCCTTGGCGCGCACCTCGGCGATCGCCGCGCGTTCGGCGGCGGCGATCTTGTCTTCGGCCATCCGCGCGCGACGCGCCATCAGCGCATCGGCGTCTTCCTTCGCCTTGGCGACGATCGCGGCCGCTTCGGCATGCGCATTCTCGCGCATCGCGGCGGCGTCGGATTCGGCGGCGGCGGCCTTGGCGGCATATTCGGTCTTGAGCGCCTCGGCCTCGGAACGCAGCTTCTTCGCTTCGTCGAGCTGCGCGCGGATCTCGGCGATCCGCTTGTCGAGCGCGCCGGCGATCGCGGCAGGCACCTTCTTCCAGAGCATGCCCAGGATCGTCACCAGCGCGGCGACCGCAACGATAACGGTCGCATCGGCGAACCCGCCGATCGTCGGTTCGGCAGCGTGCGTCTCGCCGGCCGGCGAATGCGCTTCGCCATAGACTTCGCTCTCGGGCGCGAGCGGCATGGTCGATGCCGCGTCGTCGAGATGCTCCTGCACCGCGGCATCGGCGGGGGACAGGTTCGGATTAGCCATGTGCCAGTGCCTCCCGCACCTTCTGCTCGGCGACCGCCTCGCTCACCTCGACGCCGGACAGCTTGGCGACGATGTCGCGCGCGGCTTCGGCGGCCACGGTTTCCAGGCTGGTGAGCGCTTCGGCTTTCGCCCTGGCGATCTCCGCCTCGGCCGCCTCGAGCTTCGCGTCCAGTTCGGCATCGGCGGCGCGCACCCGCGCCGTCGCATCCGCGGCGGAAGCCTCCTTGGCCTTGTTCGTCTCGGCCTGCGCGGCAGTGCGCGCTTCGGCCATCTTGGCACGCCAGCGATCCTCGACCGCATCGGCTTCCTCGCGCGCACGCTCGGCGGCGGCCAGGTCTTCGGCGATCTGCGTATCCCGCTTCTGCACCGTCGATTCGATCTTCGGCACCATTCCCCGCCCGACCACGAAATAGGTCAGGCCGAAAATGATCAGCAGCCAGAAGATTTGCGACGCATAGGTCGAAGCGAGCTGTTCTATCTGAGGCATCGGCGTCCCGTAGCTTTGTCGTCACGGCGGCGGCCGGGCTCCGTGCCCCGCGCGCCGCCGCAAAGGTCGCTGGTTAGGCGACGAACACCAGGATGATCATCGTCACGAAGGCGAGCAGGCCGAGCAGCTCGGCGCCCGCGAAGCCGATGAACAGGCGGCCCTGCTGGCTGTCGGCGGCCGACGGATTGCGCAGCGCGCCTTCGAGATAGCTGGCGAACACGTTGCCCACGCCCAGCGAGGCGAGGCCCATGCCGATCGCGGCGAGACCCGCACCCAGCAGCTTTGCGGCTTCAGCGTCCATTATTCAAACTCCTTTGGCAGAAACGTTCTTGTTGGAAACACTTAGTGCAGGTTCACGGCGTCGTTCAGATACACCGACGTCAGCAGCGCGAACACATAGGCCTGGATCGCGGCGACCAGCAGCTCGAGCAGCGTGATGCCGATCATCAGTGCGAAGCTCGGCAGGCTGACGATCGCGGCATAGCCCGCGCCCGAATTGACCCCGGTGATGACGAAGCTCGCCAGCACCTTCAGCAGGATGTGCCCCGCGGTCATCGCGACGAACAGTCGCAGGCCCAGCGAGAAGGGGCGCACCAGAAAACTCATCAGCTCGACGACGAAGATCAGCGGGATCATCACCACCGGCGTGCCGTGCGGCACGAACAGGCTGAAGAAATGAAAGCCGTGGCGGCCGAAGCCGACGATCAGCACCAGCGCGAAGCTGATGATCGCCAGCACGCCGGTGACGGTCAGATGGCTGGTGATGGTGAACGGATGCCACCCGGGAACCAGCCCGATCGGCGCGAGGCCGAGGATGTTCGCCACCAGGATGAACATGAACAGCGAAAAGACATAGGGGAGGAACTTCGTGCCCTCGGACCCGATGTTCGAAAGCAGCATGTTCTTCACGAAGCCGGTGAAGCTCTCCACCGCCGCCTGCCAGCGGCCGGGGACGAGATCGCCCTTCATGCCGAGGAACATGAAGCCCCACAGCACGACCAGCGTGATCACCATCCACAGCGAGCTGTTGGTGAAGGAAAGATCATATCCGCCAACGATCCAGTGTTCGCCGAACACCGGTTCGATCAGGAACTGATGCATCGGATCGATTTTGGAACCCGATTCAGCCACGCGCTTCAAACCCCTGATATGCCAAACGCCCGGTCACTCCGGGCGTTCGCTTGCCATCCTGATGATGTTCCTGAACGCGACCGCAATTCCGAGGAACAGCGCCACGAGCAGGAGCCAGGGCGTCGTGCCGAGGAGGCGGTCGAGAACCCACCCCACCAGCGCGCTGCCGGCAAGCGACCCAATCAAAGCGGCGAGGACGCGGTTGCCCTGGGAATAGCCCCCGTCAGACGTTTTCGTCGCGCGTCCCGTCCGGACCGCCTCCGCGTGCTGCGCATGTTTCAGCCGCTCTTCAAGCGACGTCAGGCGAGCATCTTCGGCGCCATAGGGATCGTCTTGCCCGGTTTCGTTCTCCGCCATGCGCGGCTTCTCCTGGTATCGATCCTGGGGGAAGAAGCGCAGAACGGCGAGCGATCCCGCCAAGGCAGGGGCCGTTTAGAAAGGGGGCGCGGGCGAGTCAACACTCGTGCGGCGCGTGCGGGTCCGAAGCGCACAGGCGCTGCCCGCCGGCGCGCGGGCCAGACGCCTCAGATGCAGCGCGGATCACGTACCGGCGGGCTGCTGCCGCGAGTCATCCACGTGCCGTCGGGCGCCTGATATTTCTCGCCCGCTTCGGTGCGCAGGATCAGCCGGCAGCCCGATACGAACGCGAACTGCTCGACGGTCGAGCCATTCTCCTGCGCGCCGCGCGTGTACGCCGCCTTGCGCCGGATGTTGATGTCGCTGACCATCGAGCGCAGCGCGGGCGTGCCGCTGCCGACGACGCCGAGATAGCCGTCGGGCTGCTCGCCCACCTGCCCGGCAGCGCGCGCCGCGGCATAGGCCGGATCGCGATCCTGAAACGCCATGGCGCCTGCCGGCGCGGCGGCGAGCGCGAGAGCCAGTGCGATGGATGCTGCGAATTGCATCAGAAAATCCCCGGGTTGTCCTCGATCACCGATCGGGCCTTGCTGTCGAGACGATACACGACTTCCTGCGTGATCGCGATGTTGAGGTTGATGACGATCGGCTTGTCTGGAGCATTGATGGTGACGCAGCCGCCGCCGATCAACAGCGCGGGCGCAACCAGCAGCATCCGGATCACCGACCCTCTTCCACCCATATTCTTCTCCGTTACGCTCATGGCACGGTCTCGCTTTCCTTAGGCTGAACGGGTCGTTTGCTATCATCGGGCGCCTTCGCGTCCCGCGCCTCCTGCTCTTCCAGCAGTCGCGGCAGGTTGCGATCGATCAGGACCGAAGGGTCGTACCAGCCGCGCACCGTGCCTGCGAGTTGCCGGAACGGCGCGCGGATCTCGATGTTGAACACGATCGGCAGGCTGCCCAGCCGCCGCGTGATGATGTCGCGCTGCGCACCCTCCCCCTGCTGCACGCCCGCGAAGCGGATGCGCGTGACCATCTCGCCGGTCAGCGGGCCTTCGATCCCGAGTTCGAGGCTGCGGTACCGCAGCGAGCGCAGCGCCTGGAACGCATAATTCCCCCAGAAGCCGAGGTCTTCCTGCGTCAGCTCGCCGACATAGGCGATGCTGCCGCCGTCGCGCGCGCTCAACTCGCCGTCCACGATGCGGCCGCCGCGCGCGTCGAACACCATCGGCAGCACGCCGTCGAACGTGCCGGTGGCGGCGACGTTGTCGAATTCCATCTCCTTCAGGAAGCGGGCGATGTCCGCGCCGATCAGCCGGAAGGTCATCCGCCGCGGCACGCTTTGGCCGAAATCGAGCACCGTCGGTTCGAGCACCAGCGTCCCGCCCGCGAACGGCCAGCGCCCCTCCTCGATCGCGATCCGCTGTTCGCCCAGCAGCCGGTAGCGGATCGTCCCCGCTTCGACCGGGATACCCGGATTGATGAGCGCCACCGTCGCGGTTTGCGTCTCGCCCTCCGGAGTGGCCAGGCCGAGCAGATCGCCGAACCGGATCTCGGTCGTCAGCCCGCTCACCGATCCGAAGGCGGCGGCCAGATCGGCGCCCTGGGTGCGGAAGCCTCCCTCGCTCGTCACGCCCTCGCCATTCCAGCGGATGATGCCGCGCCCCGATATGCTGCCCTCCACATCGGCGACCACGCCATAGGTCAGCCGGGTGAGCGCTTCGGGCTGGAGACCGCCTACCTCGAACCGCAGCGCGTCGACGGTCAGCACGGCCTCGCCCGCGCCGTTCGAAAGATCGTGCCGCAGATCGAGCGCCGCGACCTGCGTGGTGTCGTCGGGCAAGTGCAGCGTGCCGGTCGCGACGATGCGGTTGTCGGCGAGCGTCAGCACCACATCGTCGCTGACGAGGCGATTGAATCGCGGCGCTTCGGCCGCATCGGTGACGGCGATCCCGCCGTCGAGCGTCAGCCGCCCACCTTCCAGCCGCCAGTCGCCGGCCCCGCCGCCGAGCAGCAGCGGCACCTGCCCGATCTGCCCCGACACTCCTGCAAAGCCGCCGCCCAGCGCACCGCCGGCGACGCGCCCGTCCAGCCGCTCGGCGTCGATCCGCGTGACGCTGTCGCCCGCGCCGATCCGTGCGGCGACGTCGCTCAGCGCGAAGCGCGATCCGCCGAGCGCATAGCGCGCCTCCTCGGCGGCCAGCGTCAGTGCCGTGCCGCCGATCGCGCCGGAGAGCCGCGGCCGTGCGATCCGCGCCCCGCCCGAAACGGCGCCGTCAGTGACCGTCACCAGCGCGCCCTCCAGCGGGCAGAGCGCAAGCCGCGTGCGCGCCAGCGTGAGGCTCGAAAGCCGCAGCCGCTCGAATCCGGCCGGCACGCACCCGGGATTCACCGCCACGCGGCCCCCGCTCCAGCGCGCGTCGATCGGCAGCGTCAGATCCTCGACCCGCCCGTCGGGCAGCGGCCCCGTCAGCGTCGCGCGTGTCTCGATCCGCGTCGCCCCGTCCGGTCCGGCGCGAAACGCCACCGGCGTCAGTGCCAGCCGGGCGCCGCCCGCGGCATAGGGCGCGATCCGCGCCACGCCGGTCACCGGCGCCCCCGGCCCGGTTTGGGAGAGCGCGATCCGCGCCTCGGGCAGCCCGCCGCCCGCGGTGGTCACCACGCCGTCGATCAGCAGCCCGCCGTCGGGCCAGCGCCAGGCCAGCGCAGGCGATCCGGTCATCCGCACCTCGGCGCCGCTCGCCGCGTCGATCGAAAGCGATTCGATGCGGACCGCTCCGCCTTCGGGGCCGCTCGCCACCACGATCTGCGCCTGGCCTTGCGCCGCACGTCCGGCGGCGGCCAGCGCCCGCGCCAGCCTGTCGAGCAGCGGCGCGACCGGCGTTCCGTCTCCGGCGGCTTGCAACTGCGCGATATCCGCGAGCGTGTCGGGCGCCAGCGCGATCCCCTCGGCCGCCACCGCTCCGTCGAATCCGATCGTGTCGCCCAGCGCATAGCGGCCGCGCAGCCGCACCGAAGCTGCCCGCGCCGCCGCGCTGGTCAGCCCGCGCGCCGCCAGATCGACGCTTCCCGCCGTCCGCTCCGCATCGCCTGCGAAGCCGATCGTGCCGGAAATCCCGCCGAGCCGGAGCTGCGGCATCTGCGCCGCCGCCAGCGTCAGCCGCGCGTCGCCGCGCCACGCCGAAAGCTGGGCATCGAGCGCCAGCTCCAGATCCGCGCGCAGCGTCTCACCGCGCATGTCGCCGCAGTCGGCAGCGCCGACCCGCAGCGGCCCGTCGAGCGCCGGCGCGCCGTCGCGGATCGCCACCGCTCCGGCGAGCGCCACGTCTCGAACAGTGCAGCCGCCAAGCGCCAGCCTCG
Source organism: Sphingosinithalassobacter sp. LHW66-3 (assembly GCF_050703275.1). Classification (GTDB taxonomy): domain Bacteria; phylum Pseudomonadota; class Alphaproteobacteria; order Sphingomonadales; family Sphingomonadaceae; genus Sphingomonas. The sequence goes on along the minus strand of NZ_CP193482.1, from coordinate 2,861,127 downwards.
GCGCCACTGCGCCGATCCGCCCGCGAAAGCCGTTGTCCAGCCGCCCGCTGCCGGTCAGCTTGAGTCCCACCAGCCCCTGCGGCGTCTCGAGCCGCACCCGCACGTCGCCAAGCTCCGCATGAAGCTCGGGGAAGGCGAAGGGCTTGCCGGAAGGCTCGGGCATCAGCCGGTCGATCTCGCCGAGCGAGACCTGCCCGTCCTCGATCCGCGCGCGCAGCCATGCCGTGCCGACGCGAATGCCGGTCACGCGCGCGCCCGAGAACAGTCCGACCGCCGTCTCGACTTCGATCCAGTCGGCGGTCAGATCGGGGTGCGCCGGATCGCCGATCACCACATCGGTAAGCCGCTGCCGGGTGAGGCCGATCTCCTCCACCGTGTAGCGCGCTGCCACGCCCCGCCGGGCAAGCTCCTTCGCGATGAAGTCGTCGGCGATCCGCACTCGGTCGAGCCAGGCGATTCCGATGGCGAGCAGCGCGAACAGCAGAAGCCCCAGCAGCGCGCTCGCGGTCCACCGCCGCTTGCGCCACCCCCGCCGCTTCGTTGCGCCCTCGTCCGTCACTCAGCCACAACTCCACGCACGCCGGAACGTTGCGCCGTCCCAACGAGCTCTATTGCAAGCCCGATTGCGCAGCGCCAGCCGCCGTCTTAGCATCGCCGTCGATGCAAGCCCCTCCGCCCGACAACAGCGGCCACCGCGCGCGCCTGCGCCAGCGGCTGTTCGAAGGCGGGCCCGATGCGCTGCTCGATCATGAGCTGATCGAATATCTGCTCGCGCTGGCGATCCCGCGACGGGACACCAAGCCGCTGGCCAAGGCGCTGCTGCACGAATTCGGAGGAATCGCCGGGTTGCTCACCGCCGATGCCGAGGCGCTGGCACGCGTTCCCGGCATGGGCGACACTTCGGCCGCCGCGCTGAAGGCCGCGCACGCCGCCGCGCTCCGGCTGCTGCGCGCGCAGGTCGCCGAGCGGCCGGTGCTCGCCAACTGGCAGGCGCTGCTCGATTATCTGCGCGCGGACATGGCGCACCACGCGATCGAGCGCGTGCGGGTGCTTCATCTCAATTCGAAAAACATGCTGATCCGGGACGAGCTGATGAGCGAAGGCTCGGTCGACGAAGCCGCGCTCTACGTCCGCGAAGTCATCCGCCGCGCGATCGATCTCGGCTCGGCCGCGATCATCCTCGTTCACAATCACCCCTCGGGCGATCCCTCGCCCAGTCGCGCAGATATCGAAATCACCCGCAACGTCGCCGAAGCCGGCAAGCGGCTCGGCATCGTTCTCCACGATCACATCATCCTCGGCACGCAAGGCCATGCCAGCCTGCGCGCGATGGGTGTGCTGTAGCCCGCACCGGCGGCGCACATGAAAACGGCCGCCGGACAAAAGTCCGGCGGCCGCCTGTCGTAACCGTTCGCGCTGCTTAGGAAGCGGGCGCGTCGGTGGTATCCGCGCTCTGCTCGGCCGGCGCCTGCTCGGCGGGAGCGGGCGTGAGCAGCGTGATCATCTCGACTTTGCTGATGCTCTGCGACTCATCCTTGTCGGCGAAGCCGAACGCGCCGTTCAGCCACGCCACCGCTTCTTCGCTGGTGCCGGTGAAGCTCGGGTCCGACGCCTGGCGCAGCTTGATCATCCAGGCTGCGAACTCGCTCTGCTCGAGCGCATTGTTCGCGTTGGTGTCATAGAGCTCCCACTCGCTGTCGACGAGCTGCGCGACCTGCGCCGCGGCGGCGGACTGCTGGCTCTGAGGCTGCGTCGTGGCGGGCGTATCCTGCGCCGGGGACTGCTGCTGCGCCGGGGTCTCCGCCATCGTCGCCTGCTGCTGCGAAGTCGAGTCCTGACCAGCCATGTCCTGCGCAAGAGCAGGGCCGGCGATCATCATGGAACCGACCAAAAGAAACTGCTTCAGCATGTAAATCTATACTCCTATTAATCAACCATTCGACTTGAAAACTACTTGAGACTGCGCTAGGACAACCGGCGCTTCAACATATCGTCCCGTCAGCTTGTTCCATTTTCAACCCGTTGCGGGGGCGATTCGTCCCTGCTAGGGCTCGGCTCATCGCAGTTCGGTTCCCTGGCTGCGACCAGTTGCCCGCACATCCGAAGAGGTTTCGATGGTCCCCCGCTATGCCCGCCCGGCCATGACCGCGCTTTGGGCGCCCGAGGCGAAGTACCGCATCTGGTTCGAGATCGAGGCCCATGCCACCGATGCGCTGGCGGAACTGGGGGTGGTGCCGCGCGATGCCGCCAGGGCGCTGTGGGACTGGTGGGCCACCGATCCGAAGATCGATGTCGAGCGGATCGATGCGATCGAGGCAGTGACCAAGCATGACGTCATCGCCTTCCTCACCTGGGTTGCCGAAAACGTCGGCGATCAGGCGCGCTTCATGCATCAGGGAATGACCTCCTCGGACGTTCTCGACACCTGTCTTGCCGTCCAGCTAGCCCGTGCCTCCGACATCCTCCTTGAGGATATCGACAATCTTCTCAGTGCCTTATCGGCGAAAGCACATGAACATAAGCTGACCCCGACGATCGGGCGCAGCCACGGCATCCATGCCGAGCCGGTCACCTTCGGGCTCAAGGTCGCCACCTATTATGCCGAGTTCCAGCGCAACCGCGAACGGCTGCTCGCCGCGCGCGCGGACGTCGCCACTTGCGCGATCTCGGGCGCGGTCGGCACCTTCGCCAACATCGATCCGCGCGTGGAGCAGCATGTCGCCGACAAGCTCGGCCTGACGATCGAGCCGGTCTCGACTCAGGTGATCCCGCGCGATCGCCACGCGATGTTCTTTGCGACGCTGGGCGTCATCGCCAGTTCGATCGAGCGGCTCGCGACCGAGGTGCGCCACCTGCAGCGCACCGAGGTGCTCGAGGCCGAGGAATATTTCTCGCCCGGCCAGAAGGGCAGCTCGGCGATGCCGCACAAGCGCAATCCCGTGCTCACCGAAAATCTCACCGGCCTCGCCCGGTTGGTACGCAGCGCGGTCACGCCCGCGATGGAGAATGTCGCGCTCTGGCACGAACGCGACATCAGCCATTCGTCGGTCGAGCGCTTCATCGGCCCCGATGCCACGATCACGCTCGATTTCGCGCTCGCTCGGCTCACCGGCGTGGTCGAGAAGCTCGTCGTCTACCCCGAGCGGATGCGGAAGAACCTCGATCGCATGGGCGGGCTCGTCCATTCGCAGCGCGTGCTGCTCGCGCTCACCCAGGCGGGCGTCAGTCGCGAGGATGCGTATCGGCTCGTCCAGCGCAATGCGATGCAGGTGTGGGAAAGCGACGGCCGCCTCTCGCTGCTCGAGCTGCTCAAGGCCGATCCCGAAGTGACCGCCGCGCTCACTCCGTCGCAGATCGAGGAACGTTTCGACCTCGATTATCATTTCAAGCATGTGGATACGATCTTCGAGCGCGTCTTCGGCGCATGAACCCCGCCCATAAGGCGCTGCGCGAGCGCACCCGCGGCGCGCACGAGCGTGTCGATGCGGTGTTCGCGGGCTATGACCTGTCCGATCGCGCGCACTATGCGGCGATGCTTGCCGCGCATGCCGAGGTCCTGCTTCCGCTCGAAGCGGCGCTCGATCGCGCAGGCGCCGAATCGGTGACGGCCGACTGGCCGGAGCGCAGGCGCGGCGCGGCGTTGCAGGCGGATCTGGCGGAACTCGCCGGTGGACCTGCCGGCGCTCCGCCCGCCCCCGGTGCACCGATCGGGACCGGCGGGACTCCGCCGCTCGACACCGGCGCAGGCGCAGGCGCAGATCAGGCGACGATCGCCGGCGCGCTCTATGTGCTCGAAGGCTCGCGCCTGGGCGGCCGCTTCCTCGCGCGCCAACTCGCCACCGGCTTTCCCCGTCGCTATCTTGATGCGGATCAAGCCCGCGGAAACTGGCCTAAATTGCTTTCCAAGCTCGACGCGGTCCTGTACGAGCCGCATGCCTTGAGTACCGCCGTGGATGCCGCGCTCGACGTGTTCGAAGCGTTCGAAACCGCCGGCCGGAAATGGCTGGCGAAAGTGTAGCGCGTGGCGGACCGGGAAGAAGAAGCGTTTCAGGTTGACCTGACCAACTGCGATCGCGAGCCGATTCACGAGCTCGGGGCGATCCAGCCGTTCGGGTTTCTGATCGCCGTTTCGAGCGACTGGCTCGTCAAGCGCGCCTCGGCGAACGTCGTGGATACGTTCGGCATCCCCGCCGAGGAGATGCTCGGCACCCCGCTCACCGAGCACATGTCGGCCACGGTGGTCCACACGCTGCGCAACCGCCTGACCATGCTGCGCGGCGCCGATGCGGTCGAGCGTGTGTTCGGCCTGGCGATGTTCGCCGACCAGCCCGATCGCTGCTTCGACTTCGCCGTGCACATGGTCGAAGACACGATCATCATCGAGGGCGAACCGAGCGACGTCGACGCGCATACCGATCCGGCCAGCGCGATCCGCGGCATGATGGCGCGGCTCGACGATACGCCCGATCTTCCCGCCTATTTCCGGGAGGGCGCACGCCAGGTGCGTGCGCTCACCGGCTTCGATCGCGTGATGGTCTATCAGTTCGATCGCGACGGATCGGGCATCGTCGTGGCCGAGGCCGCGCGCTCGGGCATCGGCAGCTTTCTCGATCTGCGCTATCCGGCGAGCGACATTCCGGCGCAGGCCCGCAAGCTCTATCTGCGCACGCCGTTCCGCCTCATCGCCGATGTCGAGGCAAAGCCGGTGCCGATCGTCCCCGAGCGCGACGAGACCGGCGCGCCGCTCGATCTGTCGCTTTCGGTGCTTCGCTCGGTCTCGCCGATCCATATCGAATATCTGAAGAACATGGGCGTCGGCGCCTCGATGTCGATCTCGATCATCGTCGAGGGCAAGCTCTGGGGCCTGTTCGCGTGCCATCACTACAGCGGATCGCGCTGCCCTGGTTTCGAGCGCCGCTCGATCGCCGAGCTGTTCGGTCAGATGTTCGCGCTCAAGCTCGAGAGCCGCGAGCGCAAGGCGCTGTCGGCCTATGAAACCGCCGCGCGCGGGACCAGCGACCGGCTGCTCGCCGCCGTCGCGGGCGACGCCACGCTGCTCGACAATCCCGAGTGGCTGGGCGGCATCATGCGCGAAGTCGTGCCGTGCGACGGCATCGCGATCTGGATCGACGGCAAGGTGGCGATGAGCGGCGCGACGCCGCCCGCCGATGCCATTCCGGCGCTCGTCCGGCGCCTGAACGCCATGGCGGCGGGCCGCGTGTTCGCGACCGATCACGTGGCGGAGATCCTGCCGCAGGCCGCCGAGTACGCCGGCCTCGGCGCAGGGCTGCTCGCCATTCCGGTCTCGCGCAGCCCGCGCGACTATGTGCTGCTGTTCCGTCAGGAGCGGGTGCGCAACGTCACCTGGGGCGGCGATCCGCACAAGCCGGCGCAGCTCGGCCCGAACGGCGCCCGCCTCACGCCGCGCAAGAGCTTCGAGGCGTGGCGGCAGGAAGTGCGCGGCCGGTCCGAACCCTTCACCGATCCGCAGCTGCGTGTAGCCGAGATGCTGCGCGCGTCGCTGATCGAAGTCGTGCTGCGGCTGTCGGACGATGCGCAGGAGGAGCGGCGGCGCGCCTCCGAGCGGCAGGAACTGCTGATCGCCGAGCTCAACCACCGCGTCCGCAACATTCTCAGCCTGATCCGCGGCCTCGTCCGCCAGTCGCGCGATCCCGCGGTCGAGGCGGCGAGCTATATGGCATTGCTCGAAGGGCGGATCGAAGCGCTCGCCCGCGCGCACGATCAGATCACTCAGGATAACTGGAGTCCTGCCCCGCTCGCGCGGCTGATCGAAACCGAAGCCGCTGCCTATCTTGGCGGACGCGCGGAGCGAGTCGCACTCGACGGGCCGATGATTCTTCTGCGCCCGGCCGCCTTTTCCACGCTCGCACTCGTATTTCACGAGCTGATGACCAATTCGGCGAAATATGGCGCGCTCGCCGACAGCGGCACCGTCCACGTCACCTGGCAGCTCGACGCCGAGGGCGATTGCATCCTCCAGTGGCGCGAGCGCGGGGGTCCGGCGGTCCAGCCGCCCAGCCGTCAGGGCTTCGGCACCACCATCATCCAGCACTCGATTCCCTATGATCTGGGTGGCAAGGCGGACGTCCGCTATCCCGTGACCGGCCTCGAGGCTGATTTCTGCATTCCCGCGCGGCAGGTCACGGTCGATGGAACGGTCCCCAAGGCTGGCTCGGACCCCACTGCGCGCGCGTTCGAAACGCCTTCGGTACCCGAGGCGCGCCCGGTGCTTTCCGGCAATGCGCTGCTGGTCGAGGACAGTCTCATCATCGCGATGGACGCCGAGGACATCCTCGTGAATCTCGGCGCAACGCGCGTCGTGACGGCCGCGGGCATCGCGCAGGCGCTGGACGAGCTCGAGCAGGACAGTTTCGAGATCGCCGTGCTCGATTTCAATCTCGGCAGCGAGACCAGCATGCCGATCGCCGATGCGCTGCGCGCCGCCGGCGTGCCCTATGTCTTCGCGACCGGCTATGGCGAGCAGCTCAAGCTGCCTGCCGATCACCAGGACGCGCCGGTGATCCAGAAGCCCTATACCGCCGGCAACATGGCGTGGACGCTGGGGGAAGTGCTCGGGCGCTGATCGCCGCGAGCGAAGCCGTCGCCGCCCGCGCCGGGCCCCGAAGATCCTTCCCCGGAAAGCCCGGCGCGTCCGGCACGTCCGGCTGCCTCAGCGGCAGCGGCGGCCGTCGCGACGATCCTCGTTGCGATCGATCGAATTGCCCAGCACCGCGCCGAGGACGCCCCCGATGATCGCACCGGCCGTGCTGTCGCCGCGACCCGCGACGCCCGCGCCGATCACTGCACCGGCGACGCCGCCGATCACCGTGCCGGTCGTTCCGTCCTCGCGGTGGCAGTAGTAGCGGCCGCCGTCGCCGCGCCACACCGGGCCGTTATAATAGCCGCGGTTGTCGTAATAGCGGGCGTAGCGGCGATCCTGGCGCCGCTCCGAGCGGCGATAGTCGCGCCGATCGGCGCGGCGCGCCTCGCGGCGGTCCCGCCGGGCATCGTAGCGATCGTAATAGCCGTTGTAGTTATGATCTTCGGCGTAGCGATCCGCGCGGTCGTTGTACCGCTGCGCCGACGCCTCGACGGTCATCGCGGGCACCGCGAGAATCGGGAGAATAAAACCCAGAGCGAGCTTGCGCATGACGAGCCTCCTGTCTTGCCGCGGTCGCAAGGTGCGCCGCGATGAAGGCCATAAGACCCGAGTCGCGCTGAGCCTTGTCTGAATTCGCCCGACAGCCGCCGTTCAGCAAGTTTCGGCCGGGTAACGAACCGTCGCTACTCCGCCGCGCTCGCCGCATCGTCGGCGACGAAGCCGAAGAAGATCCCCTGCTCCCACAGGTTCGATCCCGCTGCCGCCGCGCTCAGGCACTCGAACTCCTCGGGCGCGGGCGGGTCGGCCAGCGCCGCGGCGCTCAGCGTCAGATAGCGGCCGTCGGCCGACGCGATCAGCGTCCCGGGCCGGGCGACGCTGCAATGCGTCTCCAGTCGCGCGGCGAACGCCGCCAGCGGCTCGCTGGCGGAATCGTGGAGCGGCAGCCCCTCGCGCAGACCCAGCATTTCGAGCTGCCGCAGTCCTCCATGGTGGACGCGCAACGGCTCCAGTTCTTCGCCCAGCTCGACCGAGCGGCCGGCCATGTCCACGCTGTCGAACCGCAGATGGGTGCCATAGCCGCCCTCCGCCTCGATCCGTACGGCGCAAGCCAGCACTTCCTCGGGAAGCGGTTCCTCGCCGGTGATCGTCGCCTCGACGGTTCCCACTGCCGCGTCGGTGAGGCTCGTAACCCGCTCGGCGGGGATTCCGCAGGCGATCAGCGCCGCTTCGATCGGCGCCTCCTGCCCGGCGTGCGCGGCGCCAAGCATCGCCAGCAGTGCAGCTCCGCTCACGGCGGCAAGAACCGGGAAGCGCGTCATCGGCCGCCCGTCTGCCACGCGGTCAATTCGCGCAACCGCTCGACCTGGGCCGGCACGTCTCCGCCAACTTGGCCGATCGCCCGGTCGATCGAGTCGCAGGGCGCGATGTCGAGCACGCCCGCGATGCAGGTGACGACATAGAAGAGCTCAAAGCCCGGACGAGGGCATGCGGCGCCGTTGGCCGTGGCTCCGTTGACCCAGCCGAACCGCGACATGCACCCGGTTCCGTTCTCCCAGGCGAAGCGACTGCCCGGCCCGGTGCCATGTTCCCAGTAATAGCGGCTCCACGGCCCGGTGCCGTTCTCCCAGAAATAGCGGGTCGCCGGGCCGGTCCCGTTCAGCCAGGCGTACAGCGATCCCGGCGCCGTCCCGTTCAGCCAGAAATAGCCGGAGCCGTCATCCACCCCGTTGAGGATATAGTGGAGCGATCCGGCACCGCTGCCGTTGACGAAATGCTCAAGAGTGAACCGCGCCGCCTGCCTCGCCTGCGCATCGACGCGTCGGATCTGCGCAACGTCGGGCTGGAACGGCGGAGGTGGCGCGGATTCGGCGTGCACCGGCAGGAAAGCTCCGATCCACGCCGCCATCCCGGCGCTTGCCCAACCACCAGTCCCCATGCCGCTTCTCCCTCGGGCGCGAGGGTGTCGCGCGCGCGGGGAACGGTCAAGCGTTCAGCCGCCGACCGCCTTGCGTACCTTGGCGAAGAAGCCCTGGCTCGCCGGGCATTCGTCGCCGGTTTCGATCGCGCGAAACTCCTCGAGCAGCTCGCGTTGCCGCGCCGACATGCGAGTCGGCGTCTCGACTTCGATCGTCACCACCAGGTCGCCGCGTCCGCGCCCCTGCAGCACCGGCATGCCGGCGCCGCGCTGGCGCTGCTCGCGCCCGGATTGGGTGCCCGGCGCCACCTTGATCGTGTGGACCTCGCCGTCCAGCCCCGGAATCTCGATCTCGCCGCCCAGCGCCGCCGTGGTGAAGCTCACCGGCGCGCGCGCGAACAAGGTCGTGCCCTCGCGCTGATAGATCGGGTGCTTGGCGACATGGAGAAAGATGTAGAGATCGCCCGCCGGGGCGCCGCGCGCGCCAGCCTCGCCTTCGCCGGTCAGGCGGATGCGCGTGCCGTCGTCCACGCCGGGCGGCACGTTGATCGACAGCGTCTTGGTCTTGTCGACTCGGCCCTCGCCACGGCAGCGACCGCAGGGTTCCTGGATCAGTTCGCCCGCGCCGTGGCACGTCGGGCACGTCCGCTCGACCACGAAGAAGCCCTGGCTCGCGCGGACCTTGCCCATGCCCTTGCACATGCCGCAGGTCTGGGCGCTGGTGCCCGGCGCCGCGCCCGAACCCGAGCACGTGTCGCACGCGCTGGAGACATCGACCGTGATCTCGGTCGCCTTGCCGTGAAACGCGTCGTCGAGCGTGATCTCCATGTCGTAGCGCAGATCGGCGCCGCGCCGCGTCTGCCGCCCGCCGGGCCGGCCGCCGCCCATGAACTCGCCGAACACGCTTTCAAAGATATCGCTGAACGCGCCGAAGTCCTGGGCGCCGCCGCCGCCGCCGTTCTGGAAGGCGGCATGGCCGAACCGGTCGTATGCGGCGCGTTTCTGCGGATCGCGCAGCACGTCATAGGCTTCGCTTACCGCCTTGAACTTGGCCTCGGCGTCGCGGCATCCGCCGTTGCGGTCCGGATGATACTGCATCGCGAGCTTGCGATAGGCGGACTTCAGCGTTGCATTGTCCGCCGTCCGCTCGCAGCCGAGCAGTTCATAATAGTCGACTTGAGTGGTCATACGTGCCCCGCCCGCGAACGCCCCTCGACTTCGCTCGGGAGGAACGGAAGGGTGAGGCCCCTATTCCCGTTCGGTTCGAGCGAAGTCGAGAACCGTTGCATGCGCCCTTACGCCTTGTTGTCGTCCACTTCCGAAAACTCGGCGTCGACCACTTCCTCTTCCGAGCCGGCTTCGCCGCCCGCGGCCGCGCCGGCCTGCGAAGGCTGCGCCTCGCCGGCCTGCTGCTGCTCGTAGATCGCCTGGCCGAGCTTCATCGCAACCTGCGCCAGGTTCTGCGACTTGCTCTGCATCGCCTCGGCGTCGCCGCTCTCGACGGCGCTCTTGGTCTCAACGATCGCCGCTTCGATCTCGGACTTCAGCCCGGCATCGACCTTGTCGCCGTTCTCGGCGAGCTGGCGCTCGGTAGTGTGGATCAGGCTCTCGGCGTTGTTCTTCGCCTCGGCATCCGCACGGCGCTTCTTGTCTTCCTCGGCGAACTTCTCCGCGTCGCGCACCATCTGCTCGATGTCGGCTTCGTTGAGACCGCCCGACGCCTGGATGCGGATCTGCTGTTCCTTGCCGGTGCCCTTGTCCTTGGCGCTGACGTTAACGATGCCGTTGGCGTCGATGTCGAACGTGACTTCGATCTGCGGCACGCCGCGCGGAGCCGGCGGGATGCCGACGAGGTCGAACTGGCCGAGCATCTTGTTGTCGGCCGCCATCTCGCGCTCGCCCTGGAAGACGCGGATCGTAACCGCCTGCTGATTGTCATCGGCAGTCGAATAGACTTGCGACTTCTTGGTCGGGATCGTCGTGTTGCGGTCGATCATGCGCGTGAACACGCCGCCCAGCGTCTCGATTCCGAGGCTCAGCGGAGTCACGTCGAGCAGCAGCACGTCCTTGACGTCGCCCTGCAGCACGCCCGCCTGGATCGCCGCGCCGATCGCCACGACTTCGTCGGGGTTCACGCCGGTGTGCGGTTCCTTGCCGAAGAACTCCTTCACCACCTGACGCACCTTGGGCATGCGCGTCATGCCGCCGACGAGCACCACCTCGTCGATCGCATTCGCCTTCACGCCCGCATCGGCCAGCGCCTTGCGGCACGGCTCGAGCGTCCGCTGGATGAGATCGTCGACCAGCCGCTCCAGCTCGGCGCGGTTGATCGTCTTGACGAGGTGCTTCGGTCCGTTCTGGTCCGCCGTGATGAACGGCAGGTTCACTTCGGTGGTCTGCGCGCTCGAAAGCTCGATCTTGGCCTTCTCCGCGGCTTCCTTCAGCCGCTGCAGCGCCAGCTTGTCCTTGGTGAGGTCGATGCCCTCGGCCTTCTTGAACTCGTCGGCGAGGAACTGGACGATCTTGGAGTCGAAATCCTCGCCGCCCAGGAACGTGTCGCCGTTGGTCGCCTTCACTTCGAACACGCCGTCGCCGATCTCGAGGATCGAGATGTCGAACGTGCCGCCGCCCAGGTCATAGACCGCGATGGTCTTGTTGTTGTCCTTGTCGAGGCCATAGGCCAGCGCCGCCGCCGTCGGCTCGTTGATGATGCGCAGCACTTCAAGCCCTGCGATCTTGCCCGCGTCCTTGGTCGCCTGGCGCTGCGCGTCGTTGAAATATGCCGGAACCGTGATGACGGCCTGGCTGACGGTCTCGCCGAGGTAGCTCTCGGCGGTTTCCTTCATCTTCTGCAGGATGAACGCGGAGATCTGGCTCGGCGAATATGCTTCGCCGCCCGCCTGCACCCAGGCATCGCCGTTCGATCCCTTGACGATGTCATAGGGCACCAGCTCGGTGTCCTTCTTCGTCACCGGATCATCGAAGCGGCGGCCGATCAGGCGCTTCACCGCGAAGACGGTGTTGTCCGGATTGGTGACGGCCTGGCGCTTGGCCGGCTGGCCGATCAGCCGCTCGCCATCCTTGGCGAAGGCGACGATCGACGGCGTGGTGCGCGCGCCTTCCGCATTTTCGATAACCTTGGGCTTGCCGCCTTCCATCACGGCAACGCAGCTGTTGGTCGTGCCCAGATCGATACCGATAACTTTAGCCATGGTCCCTCGTTGGCCCCCGTATTGAAATTCATGCGGCCCGCGCCCCGAAAATGGCGGCGCGTGCCGGTCTGATCCGCGATATAGGTGCGGTTCGGCTTGCCGCAAGATCGCGTCGCTTCTACGAAAATGTCCCGATTTCCCGTTTTGAGAAGGAGCCGCCGCCGCCATGTTCAGGATTGCAGCACCTGCGGTCGCCCTCGCCCTGCTCGCCGGTTGCCAGCAGCCGGCCGAGGAAGTTGCCGTCACCGATGCCTGGGTGCGCCTGCCCGCGGTCGCGGCCAATCCGGGCGCGGCCTATTTCACGATCGAGGGCGGCGCCGATCCCGCCACGCTCGTCGCAGTGCGTGCGCCCTTCGCGCTGCGGACCGAGATGCACGAAAGCATGCATCACGACGGCCGCATGACGATGGAGCCGATCGGCGACGTTCCGATTCCCGCGCGCGGCACGCTCGCCTTCGAACCCGGCGGCAAGCACGTTATGGTCTATGACATCAGCCCTAATGTGCGAGCCGGCACGCCGGTGCCGCTGCGCTTCGAATTCGCCGAGGGCCGCGAGATCGAAGTCGAGGCGCAGGTGGTCGGGCCCGCCGATCCCGCGCCCGAGGATTGATGCTCCGCACCGCGCCGGCGAGCGACGGCGAAGTCGCCGGGCGGCCGCTCACGCCCGGCGAGATCAAGCTCGCGCGCTCGGTGTTCGACGGCGCGATCGACTATGCGCGGGTCCGGGTCCACAACCGCAAGTGGATCTTCTTCCAGCCGAGGAGCACCACCATGGCGCCGCTCGGCTCGATTCACTTCAATCCCGCCGGCGGCCTCTACCGCCCCGACTTCGCCGATGCGCCGCTCACCCTCCAGGGGCTGTTCATTCACGAAATGGTGCACGTCTGGCAGCATCAGCGCGGCATCTTCCTGCCGCTCGTGCGCCACCCCTTCTGCCGGTACGGCTACAGCTTCAGGCCCGGCCGCCCGCTCCACCGCTACGGCATCGAGCAGCAGGCCGAAATCGTCCGCCACGCCTTCCTGCTCCGCCGCGGCTGCGCCGTCGCCGGCGCGCCCGGGCTGAGCAGCTACGAAAGCCTGCTGCCGTTCTGAGTGCTGCGCCGCACGATTGACTTGCCCGCGAACGCCGCGACACTCAATGCGATGTCCTCCGCAGACTCCCGGCCGATCAAGATCGAAACGCGCGACGCGATCACCATCGTCACCATCGATCGGCCGCACCGCCGCAATGCCGTCGATCCCGCCACTGCGGTCGCGCTGCGCGATGCCTTCGCCGCCTTCGACGCCGACGCCGAGGCGAAGGTCGCCGTCCTCACCGGCGCGGGCGGCAGCTTCTGCTCCGGCTATGATCTCCACGCCGTCGCCAGCGATCCGCCGCCCTATGACGCCGCCGGTTCCGGCCCGATGGGCCCCACCCGCGCGACGCTTTCCAAGCCGGTGATCGCCGCGGTCGAGGGGCATGCCGTTGCCGGCGGGCTCGAACTCGCGCTTTGGTGCGACTTGCGCGTCGTGTCGGAGGCAGCCGTGTTCGGCGTGTTCTGCCGCCGCTGGGGCGTGCCGCTGATCGACGGCGGCACGATCCGGCTACCGCGCCTGGTCGGCCAGGGCCGGGCGATGGACATGATCCTCACCGGCCGCCCGGTCGACGCGCGCGAGGCGCATGCGATCGGCCTCGCCGACCGGCTGGCGCCCGAGGGGCAGGCACGCGCCGCCGCGGTTGCGCTGGCCCAGGAAATCGCCGCCTTCCCCCAGCGCTGCATGCGCGCCGACCGCGCCTCGGCGCTCGCCCAGTGGAGCCTGCCGCTCGAAGACGCGCTGCGCGCCGAAGCCGAGGGCGGCGAACGCCCGTTGCGCGAGGAGGGCCATGCCGGCGCCGGCCGCTTTTCGGGCGGCGCCGGCCGCGGCGGCAGCTTCGGCGCATAAACTCGGCGCATAAAGAAGCCCTCCCCATCGCCGATGGGGAGGGCAGTTGGTCGAACGGTGGGGAGGAGCCGGCGGCGCCGGCTCCCGCACTCAGCGCCGCCGGCCGAACGTCGCGATCTGTGCGCGGCCGCCGGGGCCCGCCGGAGTCACCAGCACGGGCACGCCGTCGCGAATGTCGATATTGTCGACGTTGACGATCTTGCCGTCCTCCATCCGCAGCGCGATCACTTCCTCGCGATTGAGATCGGCCAGCATGTCATCGATCCGGCCCATCTGCTGGCCTTCGGGCGACATCAGCTGCTTGCCGCGAAGGTCCTGCTCGGGATGCTTCAGCTCCCATTTGTCGAGTCCGTCCAGTTCGCGGACATCATGTTCCTTGGTCATGTTTCTCTCCATGAATTCTGTCGGGGGGCGATGCGGCGCTTACTTCGTCACGACCTGTGCGTAGATGTAGCGCTCGACGCCATCGGGCAGCGGACGCGCGCGATCGTTATAGATCACCGTATCCTCCGGGATGCCGCCGGCTGCATCACGGATCGCGCCGCGGATCGCCACGGTATCGCCGGCATCGACGTTGACTCGGCCCTCGACGTTGTTGCTGCGGTCGATTTCCTCGTCGAGCACGACATAGACGCGCTCGCCGCTCGCATCGGCGATCCAGAAGCCGGCATCGCTGCGCATTTCGACGACGTTGATGCCCGTCAGATCGACTTCGCGGCCGACGATCGAATTGTCGGTCGCGCCGGTGATCGTCGTCAGGTCGGTGATCGGCGCGTCGGACTCGGTCGTCTCCATCGCCATATTGTCGGTCATCGGCGTGGTTTCGGCGGGGGCGGTCACCGGCACCGGCTCGGTCACGAGCACATCGTCATCGTCGTCGCCGAGGAACGCCCAGAGCAGCAGCGCAAGGATGATCAGCGCCAATACGGCCCAGATCCATCCGGGTACGCCCTTTTTCTTCTCGATCGGAATTTCTGCCATGCGGTATCACTCCTGTTCGATTGAGAACCGGGGCGCACGCGTCGCCGCTGCGCGTCCCTTGCTCTCCGATGAACGGAGCGGGCGCGGCAAATATCCGCGATCCTGTGCTTTTTTTGAGCCGAACCGGTCCTCGACGGGAATAATCGGCCGATTCTAGAGCCGTGCGAACAGCGCGCTCATTGCCGCCCATGCCCGCTCGGCCGCCGCCGGATCATAGGCGGGGCTGTCGATCACCGTCCAACCATGGTCGGCGGGATAGACTTCCACCTGCGCCGGCACGCCCGCCGCCTGCGCCGCCGCGCGCAGCACCGTCTTCACTTCGGGCTCCTGCGCATCGTCGTTCTGCGCGATCGCGAACAGATAGGCCGCGCGAGTCGCGTCCAGCAGCCGGTGCGGCGATTGGGGATCGTCCTCGCGCACCAGCCCGCCGCCGTGCAGCGACGCCGCCGCGCGCACCCGCCCGGGCACCGCCGCCGCGCTGTACACAGTGAACGGCCCGCCCATGCAATAGCCGTTGGTGCCCACGCCGCGCCCGCTGTCCACCTCGTCGCGCGCGTCGAGCCACGCCACTGCTGCGGTTGCGTCGCGCATCACTGCGTCGGGCGTCAGCGCCGCGCGCCACGGCCCCACTTTCTCGAACCCGCCCTGCGCGCGAAACGCGGCGAAGTCGGCGAACTGCGGCGCAGCCAGCGCGCGATAATAGGGGTTCACCACCAGCACGGCATGGCCGTGCGCCGCCAGCCGCCGCGCCATCACCTTGAACGCCTCGCGCAGCCCGGCGATGTCCGGCCAGGTGAGCACCGCCGGATGGCGACCCCTCGCCGGCGCCACGAAGAAGGCGTCGATCCTCCCGTCGGGCGAGGGCACGGAAACCATCTCCTCGATCAGCCCGCCCGCACCCTCCTCTGCACGCGGCGCGCAGGCGGCAAGCGCTCCCAGCGCACCCGCCGCGACGAATCGCCGCCGGTTCATCGCCCAGTCGAACCCGCCCTGCCGGCCCCACGCTTCCAGATTGTCGCGCTCGCACATGGTCGCTTCCCTTCGCAGCCGATCGGCCGAACCCGACGAATAGCGCAGTTTTCGCGGCGACAGAAGTACTGCGCCGCGCCCGCGCGCCTCGTTCGCGCGACGATGCAACTTTGTTGCGCGAGGCTTGCGGTCCCGCCCGTGCGCGCCTAAGCGCTAATGCGAAGCGTTCTTGATAAGGGGTCGTCGTGGGACGGGCATCGATACGTGCATGGTTCCTCGTCCATAAGTGGACGAGCCTTGCCTGCACGCTTTTCCTGCTGATGCTCTGCATCACCGGGCTGCCGCTCATTTTCCACGACGAGATCGACCGGCTCACCGAAGCCACCCCCGAATATGGCATGCCTGGCGTCGGCTCCTCCAGCGACGCGCCGGGGCTGCTGCCGCTCGACGCGATCCTCGAACGCGCGCTCGCCGCGCGGCCGGGCGAAGTGCCCGTCTATATGGCGTTCGACAATGATCAGCCCGCGATCACCGTCACCACCGCGCCGCGCCCCGATTCCCCCGCGCACGACATGACGCTCCTGTTCTTCGATCGCTCGACGGGCGCGCGCACCGGGCAGGCGGACGAAAGCGGCGTGATGCACTTCCTGCTCCAGCTCCACACCGACATGTTCCTCGGGCTGCCGGGCATGTTGTTCCTCGGCGCGATGGGGCTGCTGTTCGTCGTCGCGATCGTCTCGGGCGTCGTGCTCTACGCGCCGTTCATGCGGAAGCTCGATTTCGGCACGCTGCGCGTTTCGCGCAGCCGTCGCCTCAAATGGCTCGACTATCACAATCTGCTCGGCATCGTCGGCGTCGCGTGGATGGCGACGGTGGGCGTCACCGGCATCATCAACGCGCTCGCCACGCCGATCAACCAAGCGTGGCAGGCGAACGAGCTTGCCGCGATGACGCGCGAATATGCCGGGCAGGATCCGCTGCCGCCCTCGCGCTACGGCTCGCTCGACGCCGCGATGGCGCAGGCGCGCAAGGCGCTGCCCGGAAACAATCCCCAGTTCATCGCCTTTCCGGGCGGCAGCTTCAGCTCGAAGCATCATTATGCGGTGTTCTTCCAAGGCGATACGCCGCTGACGCAGCAACTGCTCACGCCCGCGCTGATCGACGCGGAAACCGGCGTCTTCACCGATGCGCGGCCCATGCCCTGGTATTATCAGGCGCTCTCGCTCTCGCGCCCGCTGCATTTCGGCGACTATGGCGGGCTGCCGCTCAAGCTGCTCTGGGCCGCGCTCGATCTGTTCACGATCGTCGTGCTGGCGAGCGGCGTCTATCTCTGGCTCGGCAAGCGCCGCGCCTCTCCCGACGCGCATGTCCGCGAAGTGGCGAGCGGCGGCGAAGCGATCGCCGCGGCATGAGTCGCGCGCGTTCGGCCGGAGCGGTGTTCGCGCTGCCGCTTCTCATCGCGCTTGCCGGGTTCGTCGGGCTCGTCGCGGCGCTCACCGGCGATGGCTGGCGCGATGGGATCGCCTGGGTGGGACTCGGCATTCCGGTCGCGGCAGTGGCCTGGGCGATGCGCGTCCGCAAATTCTGAAACCGCGCGACTCAATCGCGCGCACATGGGGAAAAGAGTGAATATGGTGACTTCTCGTATCGCGATCCGGCTGTTGCTCGGCGCTTCGGCGGCCGCGCTCGCGCTGCCCGCCGCCGCGCAGGAAAGCCGCACCGCCGAGGAAATCATCGTCACCGCACAGCGCGAGAACGCCACCGGGGTGGAACGCGGCGGCAGCGCGGGCGTGCTCGGCGACAAGCCCGCCGAAGACATCCCGTTCAGCATCCGCAGCTATGACGAGACGCTGATCCGCAACCAGCAACCCTATACGCTGGGGCAGGTGCTCGAGAACGACCCCACCGTCCGCACCAGCTACGGTTTCGCCAATGCCGCCGAACAGTTCGTCATCCGCGGCTTCGCGCTGGCGGGCGACGATGTCGGCTTCGACGGGCTCTACGGCATCACCCCGCGTCAGCTGATCGCGCCCGAGCTCTACCAGTCGGTGCAGGTGCTGAACGGCGCGAGCGCCTTCCTCAACGGCGCGGCTCCCGGCGGATCGGGCATCGGCGGCAGCGTCAACCTGATCCCCAAGCGCGCCACCGACGATCCGCTCGCGCGCGTCTCCGCGATCTACAATTCCGACGAGCATTTCGGCGGCAGTTTCGACATTGGCCGCCGCTTCGGCGCGGGCGGCGCATGGGGCGTGCGGCTCAACGGCGCGTTCCGTAGCGGCGATGTCTCGATCACCGACGAGTTCCGCGAAACCGCGGTGCTGGGCGGCGCGATCGACTATGCCGCCGGCCCGCTCCGCCTCTCGCTCGATCTCGCCTATCAGCGCGTCGAAGTGCGCCGCCTGCGCCCCAAGCTCACCGTCAACGGAGTCGTCCCGCGCGTTCCCGACGCCGATGTCAACTATGGCCAGCCGTGGCAGGAAACCACGCTGCGCGACATATTCGGCCAGTTCCGCGCCGAATATGATCTCGGCGAAAACGCGATGCTCTACGCCGCGTTCGGCGCGCGCGACGGCTCGGAATCGGGCGTCTACAGCAGCCTCACGCTGCTCGACGCGGACACCGGCGCGGCCAGCGTCTCGGGCTCGTTCATTCCGCGCACAGACAACAACGAAGCCGCCACCGCGGGGCTTCGCGCGAAGCTGGCGCACGGCGGGATCAGCCATGAAGTCAATTTCGGCGGGTCGATGAACTGGCTGGTCAACCGCAACGCCTATGAATTCTACGCAGTCTCGCCGGTCCTCAACAACATCTACGATCCGATCATCGTCCCGCGCTCCACCACCGTCACCTTCGCCGGCGGCGACCTCGACGATCCCTTCCCCATTTCGCGCACCCGCCTGGGCAGCGCCTTCGCGTCGGACACGATCGGCCTCTGGAACGATCGCATCCTCGCCACCGCCGGGCTGCGGCTCCAGACGATCACCGCCACTTCCTATTCCGCCTTCACGGAAGAGGAGACGGGCGAATACAGCGAGAGCGCCGTCACCCCCGTCTTCGGCCTCGTCGTGAAGCCCACCAACCGCATCTCGCTCTACGGCAATTATATCGAGGCGCTGGTACAGGGCGCGACCGCCCCGGCGAGCGGCGCGAACCCGGACGGCGGCGGCACGCTGCCCGTGCGCAACGCGGGCGAGGTGCTCTCCCCCACGCGCTCCGAACAGATCGAAGTGGGCGCGAAATACATCGCCCCACGCTTCAGCGCCGGCATCGCGCTGTTCCGCACCGATCGCGCGATCGCGATCCTCACCCCCGATCCCGACTCCACCGACATGCTCGTCTTCGGGCCATTCGGCATCCAGCGCCACCGCGGCATCGAGGTGAGCTTCGAGGCCGAGCCACTCGACGGGCTGCGCCTCATCGCCGGCGGATCGGTGATCGACGCGAAGCTGCGGCGCACGCAGGGCGGAGTCAACGAAGGCAATCAGGCGGTCGGCGTGCCGGAATATCTGGTCAACGCCAACGCCGAATGGGATCTCCCCTTCGCGCGCGGGCTGACGCTCACCGGCCGCGTCGTCCACACCGGCGAACAGCCCGCCAATATCGCCAACACGCTGTTCCTCGAAGACTGGACGCGCTTCGATCTCGGCGCGCGCTACGTCGCGGTGGCGGGCAACATGCCGCTCACGCTGCGCTTCAGCGTCGATAACGTAGCGAACGCACGCTACTGGGCCTCCGCCTTCGACAGCTTCCGTCCCGACCTGCTGCAGGGCGCCCCGCGCACCTTCAAGCTGTCCGCCTCGCTGGAGCTGTAAGCCACGCGCCGGCGGGGGCAGCGCGCCCCCGCCGCACGCCGCGGGTCAGATTTCGGCGAAGAAGTCGGGCAGCACGTCCATTTCCTCACGCACCACCTGCCGCACGCGAACGCCAAGCGGCGACCTATAGACTACCCCTGCCGAGGCGATACCACGGCACTCCCAACGCGCTCCCCGCGTTACCCCCGCCATGACCGACACGATCGAAACGCTCCGCGCCCGGATGGAGGCCGCTGCCGAGGCGATGGAGTTCGAGGAGGCGCGGCGGCTGCGCGATCGGATCAACCTGCTGCGCGGCGGCGCCGATGGCGCTGCCGCCGCGCGCGCCGACACCAGCGGGCTCACCCGCCAACAGCCCGGCGCAATGGGGCTCGGAACCTCACGCGGCCGCCCCAGCCGCCCCGAAGGCTGGACCCCGCCCGAAAAGCCCGATCCGATGACGCGCGGGCGCGGCCGGCGCGGCGGCGCGCGCGACTGACACGGCGCCGGCCCCCGCGCGTTCCGCCCAGTTCCGCTGCGCCCCTCGCACTCGCAGCACCGCGCCCCTATCTCCCCTCTGTACCCGCCTTCAGAACAGAAGTAGAACTTCCCGAATGAGCCTAAGCCATATAAGCGTCCGCGGCGCGCGCGAGCATAATCTCAAGGACGTGTCGGTCGATATTCCGCGCGATACGCTGACGGTGATCACCGGCCTGTCGGGCTCGGGCAAGTCCAGCCTCGCCTTCGACACCATCTATGCCGAGGGGCAGCGCCGCTATGTCGAGTCCTTAAGCGCCTATGCGCGCCAGTTCCTCGAGATGATGCAGAAGCCCGACGTCGATCATATCGAGGGCCTCTCCCCCGCCATCTCGATCGAGCAGAAGACCACGAGCCGCAATCCGCGCTCCACCGTCGCGACCGTCACCGAAATCTACGATTACATGCGCCTGCTCTGGGCGCGGGTCGGCATTCCCTACAGCCCGGTGACCGGCCTGCCGATCAGCGCGCAGACGGTCAGCCAGATGGTCGATCGCGTGCTGGCGCTGCCGGAGGGCACGCGCCTCCTGCTCCTCGCCCCGGTCGTGCGCGGCCGCAAGGGCGAGTATCGCAAGGAGCTTGCCGAGTGGCAGAAGGCAGGCTTCCAGCGCGTCCGCATCGACGGCGAGACCTATCTGATCGAGGAGGCGCCGGCGCTCGACAAGAAGTACAAGCACGACATCGAAGTCGTCGTCGATCGCCTCGTCGTGCGCGAGGATATCGCGACGCGGCTGGCCGACAGCTTCGAAACGGCGCTCAAGCTGGCCGACGGGCTGGCGTATGTCGATCTGGTGGATGGAACGGTGGCGGAGGTGGCCCCTTCTTCCCCCCTCCCGCTTGCGGGAGGGGTCGGGGGAGGGCATGTCGCCGAAGCCCCCCAGACGTTCGTCGCAGAGGGTGACAGCCCCTCCCCCAGCCCCTCCCGCGAACGGGAGGGGAGCAAGGGCGGCATGAAGAACGCCGGCATCCCCGATAACCGCATCGTCTTCTCCGAACGCTTCGCCTGCCCGGTCAGCGGCTTCACCATTCCCGAGATCGAGCCCCGCCTGTTCAGCTTCAACGCGCCGCAGGGCGCCTGCCCGGCGTGCGATGGCCTGGGCGAGCGGCTCGAATTCGACCAGGGCCTCGTCGTCCCCAACGAGGATCTGTCGCTCAAGAAGGGCGCGATCGTCCCCTGGGCCAAGTCCAATCCGCCCAGCCCCTATTACATGCAGGTGCTCGGCAGCCTCGCGCGCGAACTCGGCTTCAGCCTCGAAACGCCCTGGGGCGAACTGCCGCCCGAAATCCGCGACACCATCCTCCACGGCACCAGGGGCAAGCCCGTC
This sequence comes from Sphingosinithalassobacter sp. LHW66-3, assembly GCF_050703275.1. Taxonomy (GTDB): domain Bacteria; phylum Pseudomonadota; class Alphaproteobacteria; order Sphingomonadales; family Sphingomonadaceae; genus Sphingomonas. The sequence continues at coordinate 2,839,852 of NZ_CP193482.1, read as the reverse complement.
ACGCTCACCTTCGTCGACGGCCGCAAGTCCTACGACGTACGCAAGCCGTTCGAGGGCGTGATCGGCAACTTGAACCGCCGCATGCTCCAGACCGAAAGCGCCTGGATCCGCGAGGAGCTCTCCAAATACCAGGCCGCGCACCCCTGCGAGACCTGCGGCGGCGCGCGCCTCAAGCCCGAGGCGCTGGCGGTGAAGGTCGCCGGCCAGCACATCAGCCACGCCACCCACCTCAGCGTGGTCGACGCGCTGCAATGGTTCGCCGACCTCCCCGACAAGCTCACCGACCAGCAGCGCGAGATCGCCCGCGCGATCCTCAAGGAAATCGACGAACGCCTCGGCTTCCTCAACAATGTCGGGCTCGATTACCTCAACCTCGATCGCACGAGCGGCACGCTCTCGGGCGGCGAGAGCCAGCGCATCCGCCTCGCCTCGCAGATCGGCAGCGGCCTCTCGGGCGTGCTCTACGTCCTCGACGAACCCAGCATCGGGCTGCATCAGCGCGACAACGACATGCTGCTCGCCACGCTCCGCCGCCTGCGTGATCTCGGCAACACCGTCGTCGTGGTCGAACATGACGAGGATGCGATCCGCTCCGCCGACTATATCCTCGACATGGGCCCCGGCGCGGGCGTCCACGGCGGGCAGGTCGTCGCGCGCGGCACGCTCCCCGAAATCCTGGCGACCCAAGGCAGCGTCACTGCCGACTATCTCAACGGCACCCGCGAAGTCCCCGTCCCGGCCAAGCGCCGCAAGGGCAGCGGCAAGAAGCTCACGGTGCACAACGCCACTGCGAACAACCTCACCGGAGTCACTGCGTCGATCCCGCTCGGCACCTTCACCTGCATCACCGGCGTCTCGGGCTCGGGCAAGTCCAGCTTCACCATCGACACGCTCTACGCCGCCGCCGCGCGCCAGTTGAACGGCGCGCGCATCCTCGCGGGCAAGCATGACAAGATCACCGGCCTCCAGCATCTCGACAAGGTGATCGACATCGATCAGTCGCCGATCGGCCGCACCCCGCGCTCGAACCCGGCGACCTACACCGGCGCCTTCACCAACATCCGCGACTGGTTCGCCGGGCTGCCCGAGGCGCAGGCGCGCGGCTACAAGCCCGGCCGCTTCAGCTTCAACGTCAAGGGCGGCCGGTGCGAGGCGTGCCAGGGCGACGGCGTGCTCAAGATCGAGATGCACTTCCTCCCCGACGTCTATGTCGAATGCGACGTGTGCCACGGCGCGCGCTACAATCGCGAGACGCTGGAAGTGAAGTTCAAGGGCAAGAGCATCGCCGACGTGCTCGACATGACCGTCGAGGACGCGGTCGAATTCTTCAAGGCCGTGCCCCCGATCCGCGACAGGATGGCGATGCTCGCCGAAGTCGGCCTCGGCTATGTCAAGGTGGGGCAACAGGCGACCACCCTGTCGGGCGGCGAGGCGCAGCGCGTCAAGCTCGCCAAGGAACTCGCCCGCCGCGCCACCGGCAACACGCTCTACATCCTCGACGAACCCACCACCGGCCTGCATTTCGAGGACGTCCGCAAACTCCTCGAAGTCCTCCACGCGCTGGTCGAACAGGGGAATACGGTGGTGGTGATCGAGCATAACCTCGACGTCATCAAGACCGCCGACTGGATCCTCGATCTGGGGCCGGAGGGCGGCGTCAAGGGCGGCGAAATCGTCGCTGAGGGCACGCCTGAACAGGTGGTCAAGGAGAAGCGATCCTATACCGGCAAATACCTCGCGCCGCTCTTGAGCCGTCCCGCCCAAGCCGCTGAATGACGGCAGAGCAACACGCAGATTGATTCAAGACGGGATTAACCTTCTGGGGTCTGTATATTTTCCGAGGGCTTTGAAAAGCATCGGATGGATTGCAAATGTTGTGTCTATTGATACCTTGTTTAGCTGAAGCGTGGGCTGATTTGCGAAGCTCCACTCATACGGCGCTCCATCGCGAGACTTGAAACCAATTGCTCCGATGAGGTACAGAACTCTCAACACGTCACGCCTCACTTCAGGCCAAGAGGATTGATTATTTACAATCAGATCGCATTGGCGTTTGAAAAGCCCGACTTTCGATTCGCTTCCATCTGCGTTAACTATATTAATGCAAGCTTCTTCTAGTATATGATCACTGATATCATCGTACTTGAACCGAGGCTCAACTTTCGACAAGCACTCGAGCACTTCTTCTAGATCTCCGTAGGCTTCACGCCACTCGTCTGCCAAGGATGCTAAGCGCTTTGCAGAATAGGAATCTTCTGCACGACGAACTACGCGGTGGTTAACACTGCTTTGACCAGCAGCAGCTTCCAAACATTCGTTAATAAACGCAATTATATCTCGAGGCCTTTGCAGCGTTCTCTCGTAGATATACGAGAATGTATCGCTCTCTCCTACCCTTTTAGAAAATACATCTGAGAACCTCGCCCCATCTTTTGTGTACTGTTTCTTGAAAAGAAGTGAAATTCTCTTGTCTGCGAGCTCCTTAAGTTCACTTTCGTTCCAGCGAATTCTAAGATACATATCTTCATACTTCTCTTGCTGGAACCCTGCCGCCGTGGTATTTTGTAGAACGGTTTCGAGAAGGTCTAGACGTAGACTTATAACTATCTTCAAGTTTCTAACGCGGCGAAACTTTTTGATCGTTTCAACAAGCGCCCTGATGAGCTTAAACCTAAGACTGTCATGCACCCAACCGGTGTCTAAGTCGTCTACTATGATATAGTACCTCTCTTGCGCGTCATTGAATATGTCTTGTGATAGAAGATTCATAACCTCGTTTAGCTCTTGAAGCTGAACGTTATTAACAACCCTCTGTGCCTTATTTATGATTTCTTTTGTCTCTTGAACTGACTCCAGATTGCCATCCTTCATGTCGGCGACAATCCTTGCCTTGAAAGCGGTGACATCTAATCCGACGTGATCTTGAAAGTCTTTTTCAATCCTAGTCACAACCTCACGGACACGTTCCTCCGTATCCGCCCAGAAAGAGCTTCCATATTCAAACAGATAGTTTAACGCTTTCTCTTTTTTTGGATTTCCTAGTATTCGTTGCCTGAGGTTGGCTATCCAGTTCTTGGATATCGTTTCGTCATTTAGCTGCTTCTTTGCCTTGATAATCTCCACCGCAAGAACGTGACGCCATAGAAGTTGGTAAAATACATCAAGATCGATTCCAATATTATCAAAGAATCGCAATATATCTGAGTTGCTTATATAGTTTAGAGAAAGAGACTCGGGATCTAATTGTATTACGTTCTCCTGAGAATCGGCTAAGGAAATAAGCAGCGCACTCTTACCGGAACCGGTCCTGCCTAGTACGATGCATTTGGGACTGTTGGTGTCCGCCAGCTCATCCAGCGCCCCCGTAGAAACGAAGCTCTCTCTGAGATAAGCGCCGTCGTCTTCGGCAGACATTGCACCCACCGATAACCCTTGTCGCAATACTACTGCCAAGGCCTCGTCCCTCCTGTTTATCTCTAAGAGCATTTTGCAACGAAGTCGCCTTAGCGCAAGCGCAAGATGCGATCCGGGGATTCCGGGGACACGAATTCCGGGAATTACGGGGACACAATACCTAACTCCGTTTGCGCTCGCCCACCGATTGACGCCCCCCCCTCCCACCCCGCACACTGGCTCCATGAACCCGCGCATCGTCATTGATCCCGAAGTCTGCGGCGGCCGGCCGATCGTCGCCGGCACGCGGATGCGCGTCAGCGACGTGCTCGATGCGCTTGCCTCCGGCGCGGGCGTCGACGAACTGCTCGCCGACTTCCCCTATCTCACGCGCGAAGACGTGCATGCCTGCCTCGCCTATGGCGCGCGCGCCGTCGATCACACGGTGGTGCAGGCCGCCTGATGCGGCTGCTGATCGACGCGCAGCTGCCGCCCGGCCTGTGCGACTGGTTCCAGCAACGCGGCCTCGCGGCGGCGCACGTTCGTGACGTGCTCGGCGGGCAGGCGCCGGATCGCGCGATCCACGACCATGTCGAGCGACAGGCACTGACGCTCGTCACCAAGGATGACGATTTCCTGCTGCGCACCCCGCCGGTCCGCTCGCGGTTGATCTGGCTGCGCTGCGGCAACATCACCAATCGCGGCCTGCGCCTCTGGCCCACACCTCTGTGGCCGACCGTCGAGGCCCGGCTGAAAGAAGGCGAACGCATCGTCGAAGTGCGCTAGGAAAACCGCGCACCGAAAGCGTCGGCGACCATGGCATCGAAGACCTCGAAGACTGACGATTGGCCCGGCCGGCGGCTCGACATGGCCGCCTATGGCCGCGACCTAGCGCGCCGCCGTGCCGAGATCGAGGCGGAAACCGGCCAGCCGCTCGCCGTCCCGCGCAACAGCGGCGCGCGCCGCACCGAAAGCAAAAAAGCGCTCCTCGCCGAGATCGACCGCCTCGCCGCCGCGAAGGGCTTTCGCTGGTAGCCACGCCGCGCCTTCCGCGCGCGCTATCGTCCCTCGGAGGGCAAGCTTGGAAGTCCGGGGACACAATGGTTAGCTCGGTCGCCGCAAGACATTGAACATTTGGCATGACGACAAACATCAAATTCCCCGCTATAGGAAATGCATTATGCCCGCGCTGCGCAAGCCCGATCGCCGGCCTGCCCGGAAACCGCGCCCCACCGGCGAACGGTTCGACGCGCCTGCGGCGCATGAGCAGGCGAAGCAGCTCTGTCCCGAGGTGATGGCCCGCCTCGCCGAATGACGGCAACGCCCGCAGAACCTCCTCGCCTATAACGAGGAGGAAGATGTTGTCGCGCTCGGCTGCGCCCTCGCGGTGGGGCTCGCGCAGAACCACCCGTTCGCGCAAGGCAATAAGCGCACCGCGCATGCTGCCCTTTTCCGCTTCCTCTGGATCAACGGCTACACCTTTCGCGACCCCGACGCTCTCGCGCTCGCCGAACTGATGCTGCAGGTCGTCGATCACGCGATCAGCGAGGAGGAATATCGTGACGCAATCGACGCACATGTCATCGAGCGCTGACGACTGGCCCGGCAGGCGGATCGACATGGCCGCCTATGGCCGCGACCTCGCGCGCCGGCGCGCCGAGATCGAGGCGGAGACCGGCGCGCCGCTCGCCGTCCCGCGCAACAGCGGCGCGCGGCGCACCGAAAGCAAGAAGGCGCTCCTCGCCGAGATCGATCGCCTCGCTGCCGCCAGGGGCTTCCGCTGGTAGCAGGCGCCTTCCGCCCGCGCTATATTCGCGGCATGGGCAAGCTCGATCCAATCGTGTCCGAATTCGACACCGACGAGGAGGCCGAGGCGTATGACGCCTGGTTCCGCGCCAAGGTGGAGGCCGCGATGGCGTCTCCCGGCCCCGGCATTCCGCACGATCAGGTGTTGGCCGAAATGCAGGCGATCATCGACAAGCATCGGCAAACGGCGAAGTGAAGCTCATCTGGCGCCCGGAGGCGCGCCGGAGCCTGCTCGACATCACCGACTATATCGCCGAGCGCGATCCATCGGCGGCCCGGCGGCTCCGCGACGCCATCCTGCGTACCGCCGACCGGCTCCCCGATCACCCCTATCTCCACCGCCCCGATCGCGTGCCGGGCACGCGCGAGGCAGTGATCCACCCCAACACCATCCTCGTGGATCGCGTCGGCGAAAGCATCGAGATTCTCGCCGTCCTCCAATGGTTCAACAGCACCAAGGGCTTTGGCTTCATCACGCCGGACGACGGCGGCGCCGACGTGTTCGTCCATGTCTCCGCGGTCGACCGCGCCGGGTTCGGCAGCCTGAACGACGGCAGAAACTCGCCTATGAAGCGGTGCGCGATCCGCGCAGGGGCAAGGTGAGCGCGGAGAATCTCCGCGCGCTCTAGCCGAAGGGGCCGGCGCGCGGCCCCTTCGATCGATCAGCAGGAAACGCCGGGATATTCCGGGTCCGAACAGTCGCAATGCGGCGACGGCACTTCGCCTTCGTCATATTCGCACGTCGTCGACACGCATTTGCCGCCGCAGCAGCAGGTGATCGTCTTGACCACGCGGCCGCCCGCGCGCTGCGCGCCCGCCTTCGAATGGACGATCATATAGCCGTCGCCCTTGGCGGGCAGCAGCTGCACCTCCACGTCGACGCCGTTTTCCAGTCGCATCGTCTGCATTTCGCTCTCCCTCGTCGCAATGTTCCGAAAGCTCCTTTTCGCGCGACCCGATCTCGTCTCTTGCAAATCACGCCACAGAACTCCCGAATACGGGGAAGCTCGTCGCGCACTATACCGCGCGAATTGCGCAGGAAGAAGTGCCGAATAGCGGCGGTCGGCGTCTCGGCTGAATTTCCGCTGTCCTACAGCCGTGGTTTCGGCATATCTGACGGGTCCGCCCCGATTCGAGGAGGACATCGCAATGCCCCGCCGCGCTGCCGAACCGCCGCCGCCGCTCGCGCCCGGCTGCGTCGCCCCTGCCGGGCGCGACGACCCGCATCCTGCCGTCCGCGCCTGGATCGCGCTGCGCGACGCCGGACGGATCGGTGCGCCCGCCGCCGCCACGCCCGATGCCGCCCGCATCCGCGCCCGCACCGAAGCGCTCCTGCGCCCGCGCCGCCGCGGCGGCGTGTGGTGACGGCGCGGGGGAGCATCGAGGGGGGACGTGGCGCTGCATTCGCTGCGTTCGGGTATTAGAATACCGCGCCCGGCAGTGGGTGCGCGAGCGCGTGCGGCCGCCGTGCGTGCGCCTCAACGCGTGGGCTGTCGCGCGGGCGCACATGCGCGTTGAGGTGCGACCTTAGTGCGACCTTCGGCGGAAAACCGCGGGTTCGCGCCCCCCGCTCCGTGCCCGCCATTGCGGACCGGGGCCGAAAGCCCTATGTTGCCGGGGCTACAGTCGCAAACTGACGGTTACTGGTGCTTTGCGGCTCCGCTTTCCTTCTTTCCCTGCCTCCGCAGCACGAGGTCCGCCCACGCTGGGCGCGCCGCCAATCGAAGGAACATCACATGAGCACCACCGGAACCGTCAAATTCTTCAACGCCGACAAGGGCTATGGCTTCATTCAGCCCGACAACGGCGGCCAGGACGCGTTCGTCCACATCTCCGCCGTCGAGCGCGCGGGCATGACGACGCTTCAGCAGGACCAGCGCGTCAGCTACGAGCTCGAGCAGGACAAGCGCGGCAAGATGGCCGCCTGCAACCTCCAGCCGGCGGACTGACACGAGACACGGCGGCGCCTTCGGGTGCCGCCGTTTTTCCTTTCCCTTCCGCGGAGACCGTCATGACCGAAGCCGAAACCTTCCGCGCCCGCGCCGACGAGGCCGCGACGCTCGCCGCCGACACCGATCTCGCCAATGTCCGCGATCGCCACCTGCGCTCGCAGGCCGCGTGGGAAGCCATGGCCGTCCGCTCCGAGCGAGTTGCCACCCAGCGCGCGCGCAACGAGGCCGCCAAGGCAGGCGCCCCCGCCACCGCCGACTGATCGCCGGAACACCGCCGGCCTCCGTCCGTTCTCTCGGCAACCCCGAAAGGACAGGCAAGGTCATGGCAAAAAAGCAGAAGAATACCGCTCCTCAGGACCAGCCCCGCCGCGGCTTCCGCCGCTTCGCGCTGGGCAGCCTCGCGATCGGCGCGGTGGCGCTGGCGGGCCGCTATGCCAGGCGCCGCCGCGGCGCTCCGGCGGGCGGGCACAAGGCGCCCGATCTCGCGGCCGGCAAGCCGCATCCCGGCCCTGATCACCGCGCTCCCGAAGCCTTCCGCCCCGATCCCACTGCGCCGGTGCCCGAAAGCGAGCGCGACGCGCTCCGCCCCGCCACCGGCAAGCCCACGCTCGTCGCCGGCAGCGACGTCAAGGAAGGCCGCGCTCCCGCCGGCACCTGATCGCCACCAGCATCGGAGGAAACGCATGACCACCCGCACCGCTTCGGCGCGCTACGAAGGCTTCGGCAAGGACGGCAAGGGCTGGATGAGCACCCAGTCGGGCGTGCTTGATTCGAGCCGCTATGGCTTCGGCACGCGGTTCGAGGACGAACCCGGCACTAATCCGGAGGAGCTGATCGCCGCCGCCCATGCCGGCTGCTTCACCATGGCGCTCAGCTTCGCGCTGGCCCGCGCCGGCTTCAGCGATGGCACGCTCAACACCCGCGCCGCCGTGACGCTGGACAAGCAGGGTGAAGGCTTCGCGATTACGCGCTCCGAACTCACCCTCGATGCCGATGTGCCGGCGATCGACAAGGACGAATTCGAGAGGCTGGCGAACGAGGCAAAGGCGAACTGCCCCGTCTCGAAGCTGCTGACCGCCGAAATCGGCCTCACCATCCAGCTCGCCGGGCGTGCCCGCAACGACGGCTGAGCGCGACCGGACGAAGGAACCACCCATGGACTATCGCAAGATCAGCATTGGCCTCGGCTGGTTCTCGCTGGCGCTCGGCGCTGCCGAACTGCTGGCCGGCCGCCGCATCGCCCGGGCGCTGGACGTGCCCGATCACGCCGGCACGGTACGCGGTTTCGGCATGCGCGAACTCGCTTCGGGTGCCGCATTGCTCAGCGCTCCCGGCAATCCCGGCCGCGTCGCGACACGTGTCGCGGGCGATGCGCTCGATCTGGGCGCGCTGGGACTGGCGGCACGCACGTCGCCGGGCAATCGGCTGATCTGGGGCGCGCTCGGGTTCGTGGCCGCTGCCGCCGTGCTCGACACGCTGGTTGCACGGGGCATTCGTGCAACCGCGGATCTTCCCGGCAACGGTCCCGCGGCTGCGGTCTCGACCGGCTGAGCGGCCTAGCTGTCGGTCTTGTGCCCCTGCCAGGGCCAGCGGCCTTCAATCTCCAGCTCGAGCGAGAAGCTCAGAAAGGTCCGGATCGCGACAATCCCGGCGAGTACCGCGACGCTCCTCAGCGTCGGCTCGATCGCTACGGTGTTGATGATGTCGGCCGCGACGAGCAGCTCGAGGCCCAGCAGGATCGACCGGCCGAGGTTCGATCGCAGCCCCTTATACGCAGCTTTCCGGTCGCTCTGGGTCACCAGCGCTCGTACGAAAAACACCGCGGAAACGATCGCACCCATCAAGATGGTGGCGATCCCGGCCACTTCCACTATGCGTGTAATGGCATGGATCATGCCGATGGCATCTTCTTCGCCCAACATCAGCGCGCGACCGATCGCAAGGCAGTCAGCTCGCCTTCGCCGCCTTCGGCGATGACGCTCATCGATCCATCGGTCTCCAGCACGACGGCGGCGACCTGTTCGATCCGCCCGAGACCCGAGTTGCGGATCGCTTCGTCCACTTCGTCGCTGGTGATTCGCTCCTCATCCATCGCGCCGTGGCGGTAGCGGCCATGCTCGACCAGAAGCCGGGGGTTCGCACGGACCAGCTTGCGGAACCAGGGCGAGGCGATCGACACGCGCGACACAATCCATTGCAGGCCCGCCAGCATGGCAAAGGCGAGCACCCCCTCGGAAAGCGTCACTTGCTGGCTCAGCAGGATGGTTGCGAGCGTCGACCCGAGGGCGACCGTCACGACGAGGTCGAACGCGTTCAGCTTGGCCAGCGAGCGCTTTCCGGAAAAGCGCAGGATGAGGATCAGCGCGACATAGGCCGCCACTGCCATCACCACGACGCGCAGCAACGCCATTGGGTCCTGGAAAAACATGCCCGAACAAAGGCCCCGCCGCCGCGAAGGTTCCGGCGACAATGCGCTTCAAGCGCCCAGCTCCGCATGCAAATGGGGGCCGGCATCGCTGCCAGCCCCCTGTCGCCGGACTTCGGCCGCTGCCCGGATGGGCGTGGCGGCCCGGTTTCGGCGGCATGCTCCACTCGCGCCGGCAAGGGCATGCGAGCTTCGCGGGTCACCGAGGCCAGAGCATCCTTCCGGGGGAACGACGCTCCGGCTTCGATGCCTGCCCCGCCCAGTCCGGGAATTGGGCGAAGCGGTTCGGATGGCGATCACGTGGCTGCCGGTGCGGTGCTGCCACAAGTGCGGCAATCGTGCCCCGGCCTCCGCGTCAGCGCGGCATCCCGGTCGAAACGAACCCGGTTTCCAAAAGGCACCAGCGCCCGCTCCGTCCGTGCAGCTCGGCGGGGTCGCTTCGACTTCGCTCGGCGCTCTCGTCTTGCTGCAGGCCCGATGCTCTCACGACGTCCGAGTCGCGCAAAGCGCAAAGCCGCCCCTCATGGCTGTTGATAGCGTGGATAACGGGGGTAACGAGTGGCGCCCTCAGTTGCCGGGGCTCCATCCCTGCGGAGCGAGCTCGAACCCGGCGAACTCGAACCCCGGAACGACGGTACAGCTTACGAGCGCCCAACCTGCCGAGGCATGGGCCGCCTGCCAGCGATTCGCCGGCACCAGCCCCTGGGGCGCGTAGCCGCCGAGCACATCGCCGCCAAGCCGGATGGTGGCCCAGTCGTCTCCCGCCTCGTCGGCGATATGCAGATCGAGCGGCGCGCCGCCGTGCCACAGCCAGATCTCGTCGGCATCCACTCGGTGCCAATGCGACCGCTGCCCTTCCTCGAGCAGAAAGAGTATCGCGGTGCCCGCGGCGCGCTCACCTTCCCGCGCCGTCGCGCGCCAGGTTTCGCGAAACCATCCTCCCTCGGGATGGGGAGTCAGTTCCAGCGCATCGATGATCGTCCGTGCGTCACTCATTGCCGCCTCCGCGAGTTCGCGCTCCGAACTTGCGGGAACGCCGCGCAGATGCAACCCGCCTCGGATCGGCGCGTCCGGGAGAATGCTCAATGCCATGGAGCGGGTTGGTAACGATCGGGCACTACAAGGAAGGCGATGCTCCGCCTCCTGACACTTTCGACGCTCTTTCCCGATGCGACGCGACCGAACTTCGGCATTTTTGTCGAGCGGCAGACGCTGGGGCTCGCGACGCGGCCAGATGTGTCGCTGCGCGTCATCGCCCCGCGCGGGCTGCCTCCGCCTCCGCTGGACCGGCTGGCGCGTTATCGCCCGATCGCCGAGGCGCCCCGGCAGCAGCAGTGGAAGGGAGTGGACGTGCATCGCCCTGCCTTCCTCAATGTGCCGGGGATCGGCGGTCGGCTTCATGGCGCAATGCTGGCGCGCGCCGCAGCGCCGGTGATTGCAAGTCTGCGACGCGATTTTCCGTTCGATCTCATCGCCGCCGAGTTCTTCTTTCCCGACGGAGTGGCAGCGATCGCGCTCGGCCGCCGCTTCGGCGTCCCGGTTTCGATCAAGGCGCGCGGCACCGACATCGCCCATTGGGCGAGCAACTCCGCGGTGGCCGGACAGCTCAACTCCGCAGCACAGGCAGCCGACGGATTGCTCGCGGTTTCGCAGGCGCTCCGGCGAGATATGATCGCGCTGGGCATGCCCGGAGAGAAGATCGAAGTAAGCTACACCGGCGTCGATCTCGATCGCTTCATCCCCGGCCGGCGCGCCGCCGCCAAGGCTGAACTCGGTGTAGAGGGGCCGCTCATCGTCTCGCTCGGCTCGCTTACGCCGGTCAAGCGGCACGATGTCGTGATCGACGCAATGACGCTGCTTCCGAACGTCTCGCTGTGGATCGTCGGTGAGGGCCCTGAGCGCACACGCCTCGCCGCTCGGATTGCCGAACGCAGCCTCGGCGACCGTGTCCGGCTGGCGGGGCCGATCCCGCACACCGCCATTCCGAACGTGCTCGCGGCAGCGGATGCGATGGCGCTGGCATCAGCTTCCGAAGGGCTCGCCAACGCATGGCTGGAGGCTCTGGCGAGCGGAACGCCTATCGTGATCCCTGACGTCGGCGGTGCGCGCGAAGTCCTTGATCGCAAAGCCGCCGGCGCCATCGTCGATCGCACGCCGGAAGCCTTCGCCGCAGCGCTGAGCGAGCGTCTTGCCCAACCACCGGAGCCGCATGACGTGCGCGCCGCTGCGGAACGCTTCACCTGGCCCGCCAACGCGGCCCAGCTCATGGACTATTACAGCCGCCTCGTCGCAGACCATCACCGCCCGGGCGCACCCTCTCGCTGATCGCGCCCGTCGCAACTTGCGACGCCGTCACGGGTTTTTCTCCTGAGATCAGATCAAATGGAGAAGGATCATGGCCGACCGGCGTCCGGACAGCACCCGTCCCGACAATATCTCGACCGAGCATCAGAAAGACGGCGACGCCGGTCTTCCGAACGATACCCTCAATCGGCCTGCCGACCAGGTGCACCCGCCCCGCGACTTCAACCCGGCGGACGATGTCGGCCACCCGGAACCCAAGGGCAGTTGAGGAAGGCCTGCAAGGCGGAGCGCCCTCGCCCCGTCAGTTGCGGGCCGCCCCCCAGGATTCTGCCTGGCGGCCCGCCAGCGCGACGAGGTCGCCCATGGCCACGTTCATGTCGATCAGGTGCAGCCCCCACTGCGGCACCAGATTGGACCCTATCCGGACATCGCCCGGGATATCGTCAGCGCGCGGGTCGGCCGGATCGGCGTTCACGCTTGCCGCCAGATAGTCGAACCTGCCCCGCGCGACACATTCGAGCGAGACGAGTCCTGGTACTTTGACGAACGGCGTCTCCACCGGCGCACCGTCTGACGTCCAAGCGCTGGCCTCTCCCATTCCTTCGACAAAGCTGCTCGCGGCGCTGAAATATGCATCCCCGACTGCTTTGCCACCCGCCAGAGCCGCCGGGTTGGTGCAGCCCACCCGCGTGCCCGTCGTTTCCGTGGCGCCGAACCGGCTGTCCTCGGGCGGCGGCGCCTCGGCGCGAAAGGTGACATAGGTGACGACGCACCCATATGCATCCGCGCTCCGGCACAGCGGCGTCTCGCGGAACGCGCCTCCGGTATCGCTGCCTTCCGCGACGGGCACATTGGCGCCGATCAGCATCGCCGAGATCAGCCGGTCGGCGGCCGGCGAGCCTTCGATGTCGCGCGCAAGGAGCTGCGTCAGCACATAGGCGCCCTGGCTGTGCCCGATCAGAACAACCCCGCGGCCCCCATTATCGTGCACCAGATAGTCTTCCCACGCCGCCTTCACGTCACGATAGCCCATCTCCCGATCGCGCGGCCGGTTCATCCGCAGCGCCGTGAGCGTGCCCTGGCGATAGACCGGTGCGAAGACGCGACACTGCGCGCGAAACCGAGCGGCCTGCACCTGGATCACTCGCCGCTCCTCGTCGCCGGGGGTGAGATCGCTGTTGCCGCCGGGATCGTTCGAGACGGTGGGATAGACATAGAAACAGTCGAACGCCGGATCGGCGGCGGGCTCGAACCGCTCGATGCGCCGGCTTCCATCGGCTGCGATCACCGTGGCGGTCAGGTCCTGGGTGCAGGCATCCTCCCGCCCCGGCCGGCAGAGCCAGTTCGCACCCTCGCGATAGTCTGGAAGCGGCTGTGCGGCGGCATCCTGTGCCGGTACAGCGAGCGCAAGCGTGGCGGCGAAAACTGCAAACATCCGATCCTCCCCTGTTTGTCGGGAAGGTAGCGCGCCTCAGGCTACTGCGTCGAGCGGATAGAGCGCGGCCGCGATCCAGCGGAGCTCGGCGCGCAGGACCCCCCATGCGCGGGCCGCGGCGCGGCTGTCCATTGCTTCGATGCCGATCCCGCGGCGCTCTAGCGTTGCCGTCAGCGCTTGCGGCGGGCGGATCAGTCGCGCTCCCGTGCCGAGCAGCAGAAACTCGGGATGCGGATCGAGCTGGAGCAGCGGCGCAAGATGGGCCTCCGACAATTTCTCGATCGACGGCGGCAGCCAGCCGTCGGCACGCGCAGGCGTGATCCAAAGCCCCTCGTACACGCCGCCGTCGATCACGAAGCCGCGGCCTGAAAAGCCGGAGATGACGGGGCCTTCGCCGTCGCCGCTCCGGTCCATCCGCATCAGGGGACTTCCTTGGCCTGCACCCGCTCGGCGCCTTCGGGCCCGCGCTCCTTCGGAACGAAACTGTCGGTCCCCACCTTGGTCCAGATCAGGATCGGATTGGCGATGTAGATCGACGAATAGGTGCCGATCACGATGCCCAGCAGCATCGCGGCCGAGAAGCCGAAGATCACTTCGGGGCCGACGAGCACCAGCGTGGCCAGCGCAATGATCAGGGTCAACGAGGTCACGATCGTGCGTGCCAGCGTCTCGTTGGTCGAGAGGTTGAGCAGCGGAATCATTTCCATCTTGCGGTACTTCCGCAAATTCTCGCGTACTCGGTCGTACACCACGATCGTATCGTTCAGCGAATAGCCGATGATCGTCAGGATCGCCGCGACCGTGTTCAGGTTGAACTCGAGCTGGGTAAGCGCGAAAAAGCCGAAGGTCAGCGCCACGTCGTGCGCCAGCGAAAACAGTGCGCCGACGCCGAACTGCCACTCGAACCGGATCCAGATGTAGATCGCGATCGCGCCCATCGCCAGCGCAAGCGCCCACGCGCCCTTGACGAACAGCTCCTCGGATACCTTGCCCGAAACCGCGTCGACCGAGCTGATGTGCGCGCCCGGCCAGGTCTGCTCGATGAAGCTGCGGATGCGCGTGCTTGCCTCCTCGGAGGCGCTATCGCCGCCGGGGGGCAGCGGCAGGCGGATGGCCACGCTGCGCTCGTCGCCGAACTGCTGGATCGAGCTTTCCCCCAGTCCCAGGCTATCGATCCGATCCCGGATCTCGTCGATCGGAACCGCCTGCTGGAATTCGACTCGCGCCATCTGCCCGCCCGCGAAATCGACGCCGAAGTTCAGCCCGCGGATCGCGACCAGCGCGATCGAGGCAATGATCAACAGCACCGAAAGCCCGGTCGCGATATGGCGCACCGCGAGGAAGTCGATGTTCGTGTTCTCGGGTACGAGTTTCAGCGGACGCATTTCAATCAATCCTCACTCGCCGGTCGGCGAATCTCAAATCACCAGCTGCTTGGGCCGCTTCTTCAGCCATTCGGCGACCATCAGGCGCGTGAAAGTGACGGCGGTGAACACCGACGTCACGATGCCGATCGTCAGCACGACTGCGAAGCCGCGGATCGGGCCCGAGCCGAAGATGAACATGATCGCTGCGGCGATCACGTTGGTGATGTTGGCGTCGAAGATCGCGCGGCTCGCTTCCTTGTAGCCGAACTCGATCGAATGGACGACGGTGCGGCCGCGCCGCTGTTCCTCTCGGATTCGCTCGTTGATCAGCACATTGGCGTCGACCGCCGCGCCGATCGTCAGCACGAAGCCGGCGATGCCGGGCAGCGTGAGCGTCGCGTTGAAGAGCGCCATCACCCCGACGATCATCAGGATGTTCACGATCAGCGCGATCGTCGCATAGACGCCGAAGCGGAAATAAGTGACCAACATGAACGCGATCACCAATACCGTCGCCAGCACCGCGGCGAACACGCCCTTGTTGATCGAATCCTGGCCGAGCTCGGGGCTCACCGTCGACTGGTCGACCACCGCGAGCTCGATCGGCAGCTTGCCCGATCGCAGCGCGATGGCGAGCTGAGTCGCGCTCTCGCTGGTGAAGCCGCCGTCGATGCGGGCAACGCCGCCGGTAATCGGCTCGTTGATGTTCGGCGCCGAAATCACTTCGTCATCGACGATGATCGCAAACGGCCTGCCGGTGTTTTCGGTCGTCACCCGCGCGAAGCGCCGCCCGCCGCCGCCGTCGAGCCGCAGCACCACGCCCGGGGCGTTGGTCGTCTGTTCGAACTCCATGCGCGCGTCGACCAGCTGATCGCCGCTGATCATCGTCGTGCGCTGCACGGCCACTCGGGGCGGCTGGTCGGGAAAATAGGCGACATAGGGCAGCCCGCCCGGAGCGTCCGGATAGGGCAGGATTTCGCTGCCGACCGGCGCGATGCCCTGCGCGAGCTGTGCGGGATCGGCAGTCGTGTCGACCAACTTGAACTCGAGCAATGCGGTGCGGCCTAGCAGCTCCTTGAGCTGCGTCGGATCGCCGAGGCCGGGCACCTGCACGACGATTCGGTCGCGGCCCTGCCGCACGATGGTCGGTTCGCGGGTACCGAGTTCGTCGATGCGGCGGCGCACGACTTCGGTCGCGTCGCCCATCGCGGTTTCGATCGCCTGCTCCAGACCTTCTTCGGTGGGCGTCAGCACGAAGCGCGTGCTGTCGACCACTTCGATGTTCCAGTCGCGCTGGCCGCTGAAACCGGCACCGGTCGTGAACTGGTTGAGCCGCTCACGGACGGCGTCGACCTGGCTGGCGTCGCGCACCATGAAGCTGACGCGCCCGTCGCGCACGGAAATGTCGCCGATGTCGATCCGCGGGCTTCGCCGCATCTCGGTGCGGACGGTTTCCTGCATCCCCTCGAGGCGCTGGGTCGCGACATCCGCGGTATCCGCCTCGAGCAGCAGGTAACTGCCGCCGGCAAGGTCGAGCCCCAGGTTTACAGTCGGCGTCGGCACCCATGCGGGCAGCGAGGCGCGCACCGATCCGGGCAGCAGACTGGGCACGGCGAGCAGCACCGTGACCAGGATCACGGCAATGACGCTCCAGACCTTCCAGCGCGGGAAATCGAGCATGTCAGTCGTTCGCGGGCTTGGCGCTGCCAAGCGGCATCACCTGCGCGAGCGTCGCCTTGACGACTCGAACCTTCACATTGGGTGCCAGCTCGACTTCGACATGGTCGTCCTCGACTCGCGTGACCTTGCCGACGAGACCGCCGCCGGTGACGACGCTGTCGCCCTTTTTCACCGCCGCGACCGAGTCCTGCAGCGCCTTCATGCGCCGCTGCTGCGGACGGATCATCAGGAAGTAGAATGCGACGAAGATGAGGATGAGCGGCAACAGCTGAAGGAACGCGCCGGCGGCGCCTCCCGACTGGCCGGCTGCGCCGGCGGCCTGGGCATAAGCTGGGGTGGCGAACATGGGTTCCCGAAAGCCTGGATTGGGAGCGACAACGCTCCAGGGTTCAAGCGGCGCGCGCTATCATGGGTGCGCGGCGCACGCAAGGATCGTTGCGGAAGCGCGCCGGCTCTCGCATCGCGGCCACTTGCATCTCGCCGCGCGCCCGCATAGATGCCTCCCCCTCGGTCGGGACGTAGCGCAGCCTGGTAGCGCATCACACTGGGGGTGTGGGGGTCGCAGGTTCGAATCCTGTCGTCCCGACCAGTTCATTCAGCGGCAGGATAGCCAGCGGCAGCCGCGCGGCAGCGCGGCGTATGGCACCTCGGACGACCCTGTGTCCGCTTCCCGGATCGAGCGGCGGCCTCGTGCCTCCGCTCAGAGCGTTGCGTTCGCGCCCAGCCGGACCTCGTTGTGCGCGGCGCCCGCCGGGATCATCGGATAGCAATCCTCGTCGGCGCGCACCCGGCAGTCGAGCAACACCGGCCCCGGAGTCTCGATCATCGTTCGGATCGCATCGTCCAGCGCCTCGGGGCGCTCGACTCGCAATCCCGTCCAGCCATAGGCTTGCGCCAGCGCGACGAAATCGGGCGCCGATTCGGACCAGCTCTGCGAATGCCGGCCGCCGTGGTGCAAGTCCTGCCACTGGCGCACCATTCCCATCCGTGCATTGTTGACGATGAAAAGCTTCACCGGCAGCCGATATTGCGCCGCCGTTCCCAGTTCCTGGATGTTCATCTGGATCGATGCGTCGCCGGCGACGTCGATCACCAGCGCGTCTGGGTGCGCGATCTGCGCACCTATCGCCGCGGGCAGGCCATAGCCCATGGTTCCGAGCCCGCCCGACGTCAGCCAGCGGCCGGGCGCCTCGAATCCGAAGTGCTGCGCGGCCCACATCTGATGCTGGCCCACTTCGGTGGCCACGATCGGCCGACGCTCGCGCGTCAGTTCGAACAGGCGGCGGATCGCCCGCTGCGGCGCGATCGCGTCCGCATCTTCGGCGAAGTCGAGCGAGCGGCGGTCGCGCCATTCGGTGATCCGGCCCCACCAGGGCCCCAGGCTGCACCGCACCTGCGGCTCCAGCGCGCCGCAAAGTGCCTCAAGCGCCGCACCGCAATCGGCGGCGATCCCCACCTCGGCGGGAACCAGGCGACCGATCTGCCCGGGGTCGATGTCGATGTGGATAACCCGGGCGCCCGGCGCGAACCGATCGAGCCGTCCGGTCACGCGATCGTCGAAACGCGCGCCGATGCACAGCATCACATCGCAGCCGTGCATCGCCAGATTGGCCTCCAACGTGCCGTGCATCCCCGGCATGCCGATCCACTGCGGATGCGAGGCCGGAAAGGCGCCCAGCCCCATCAGCGTCGATGTCACCGGCGCCCCGGTGATCTCCGCCAGCCGCCGCAGCGCCCGGCTGGCGGCCGGTCCCGAATTGATCACGCCGCCGCCGGTGTAGAGGATCGGGCGGTGTGCGCGGCGCAGCAGTTCCGCCGCGCGAGCGATCGCGTCACGGTCGATCGACGGACTCCGCGCAACCGACAGCGGCGGTATCGCGCCTTCGAAATCGGCAACCGACCCCTCGGCCGCCTGCACGTCCTTGGGAATGTCGAGCAGCACCGGCCCGGGCCGCCCGGCCGTGGCGATGTCGAGCGCCCGCCGCACGAGCGGTCCCAGCGTGCTCGGGCAGGTCACCGCGGCGTTGTACTTCGTCGCCGCCCGCGACAGCGCGACGACGTTCGCCTCCTGAAAGGCGTCGGTGCCGAGCAGGTGGCTGTGCACCTGCCCGGTGAGGCACAGGATCGGGATCGAGTCCGCCAGCGCGTCGGCAAGCCCGGTCAGGCAGTTGGTCGCCCCCGGCCCGGATGTCGCGAGCACCACGCCGAGCCGGCCGGTGCTGCGGGCATAGCCTTCGGCAGCATGGACCGCCGCCTGTTCGTGCCGCACGAGCACGTGTCGGATTCGCTCCTGACGGAACAGCGCATCATAGAGCGGCAGCACCGCGCCGCCCGGATAGCCGAAGATCACCTCGACTCCGGCGTCGGCGAGCACCGCAAGCAGATGATCGGCGCCGCTTCGCGGCTTCTCGGCCGCGGGCGCCCGACGTGGCGATTCGAACGGCGCGTTCATGCCGTTTCCCCCAGCGAGGCCGAGCGGATACCCGTCATCTGCCGCAGCCGCGGCAGCAGCGAGGGCGGCAGCTCCGCTCCCGCCGCGAAGTGCGCGGTGATGACGAGCGTGTCCGCCTCCCGGTCCATGTGGAAGCCGGTCGGGAAGCGCTGCTGCGCCTGCATGAGATCGAAGAAGCGCGACGGCACGCCCGGATCGGCGTCGGCGACCAGCCGGAGAACGACGGCCATTTCACGCCGGAACCGCAGCGGATCGCGCCGGCTGCGCCTGCGCGATCCGCTGCGCCGCCGTCCGGTCCGCCATCGCGCCCGGGGCGACTCCTTCGGTGCGCGCGCGGACGAACAGCGCGTCAAGGCGCGGCGCGATCGCCTGCACGCGATGCTCGACGTCGAGTGTGCTCTCGCCCAAATACTCGGCCGCCACATTGATGATCCCGCCCGAATTGACGACGTAGTCGGGCGCGTAGAGCACGTCGCGGGCGGCCAGCGCGGCATCGACCTCCGGCTCGGCAAGCTGGTTGTTCGCCGCCCCGCACACCACCGCCGCGTTCAGCCGCTCGATCACCTCCAGCGTCAGCGCGCCTCCCAGCGCGCAGGGAGCATAGACATGGGCGTCGGCGGCATGGATCTGCTCGGGCGCGCAGGGCAGCGCGCCGTGAAGCGCCGCCATTTCCGCCACGCGTGCCTCGGAGATATCGGCGACGATCAGCCGCGCGCCGGCATCCGCCAGCAGGCCGCACAGCCTGCGCCCGACGCTACCGAGTCCCTGCACCGCCACCGTCACCTCGGCCAGCTCCGCACCCAGCCGATGCCGCACCGCGACTTCCATCGCATGGAACACGCCCAGCGCGGTCCAGGGCGATGGGTCGCCGCCGGCGCATGCCGACGCCGGGTCGTGCGGCAGCCCCGCGACATGGCGGGTCTCTTCGCGCACCGCGCGCATGTCCGCGGTGGTCGTGCCCACGTCCTCGGCAGTTACATAGCGTCCGCCCAGCGCCTCGACTGCGCGGCCGAACGCACGGAAGGCCGCGCGGCGGTCGGCACCGAGCGGCGCCAGGAGCACTGCCTTGCCGCCGCCGAACGGCAGGTCGGCCATGGCGTTCTTGTAGCTCATGCCGCGCGCCAGCAGCGCGGCATCGCGCTCCGCCGCGGCGCGATCGGGATAGTGCCACAGCCGGCACCCGCCCGCCGCCGGGCCCAGCGCGAGCGAATCGATCGCGATCACGCCCCGCACTCCCGCTTCGTCGTCGGAAAAGGCGTGAAACTGGGGTTCGGACGGGCGCATCGGCTCGGCACTCCTCGGGAAAGACACTCCCTGTCTATCACTGGCGGCTGAGGAGGTGTTTCCTAACTCTTGCCCGGCCAACCGTTTTTTGAGACTGTTGTTTCGGAAAGCGAAGGTTTACGGAAAGGATCATCCGCATGGAGCCTCTCGATCGGTACGAACGCCGCATCCTTGAGCTCCTGCAGGAGGATGCGACTCTGTCCAACGCGGATTTGGCCGAGCGCATCGGCCTTTCGCAGACGCCGTGCTGGCGCCGCGTGCAGCGGTTGCGCGAGAGCGGCGTGATCCGGCAGCAGGTGGCGCTCGTCGACCGCCGCAAGGTCGGGCTCAACGCCCAGGTGTTCGCCCAGGTGAAGCTCAACACCCACGGCCGGCAGCATCTCGACGAATTCGCCGCGGCGATCCAGACCTTCCCCGAAGTGCTCGAAGCCTATGTGCTGATGGGTTCTGTCGACTTCCTGCTGCGCGTGGTCGCGGCGGACATCGAGGCCTATGAGCGCTTCTTCTTCGAAAAGCTCAGCCAGGTCGCCGGGATTCAGGAGATCAATTCGATCGTCGCGCTGTCCGAGATCAAGTCCACCACGGCGCTGCCGCTTCCCTGAGGCCGCTCAGGCGGCGACTTCGCCGTGCAGACTCATCAGCGAGTCCATCAGCCCCTCGTCGGCGCTCGAACACACGCCCAGCACCAGCGCCTCGTCATAGCCGGGCGCCACCAGATAGGCGTGGCCCATGGTCGAATCGATGTAGATCGATTCGCCGGGCGCCAGCGTGACCGAATCGTAGAATTCGGTGTGCACGATGATCTTGCCTTCGAGGACGTAGATCAGTTCCTCGCCCTGGTGGCGCACCAGCTCGCCGAATTCCTCGGTGCTGCGCGCGCGGATACGGGTGAGGATCGGGATCATCCGCTTGCGGCGAAGATCCGGGTTCAGATAGTGATAGTCGTAGTTCGGCGTCTCGACGCGGAACGCACGATCGAGCGAACCCAGGCTGCGCCGGCCCATCGCCTGCCGCTCGGGCCGGTCCGGCTCCTCGGCGAACAGGTCGGACATGCGCAGGTTGAGCCGCCGGCTCAGCTGCTGGAGCTTGTCGTAGGTCAGCGTCAGTCGGTCGTGCTCGACCTTCGACAGCGTCGAAACCGGGATGCCGCTCTTCGCGCTCATCTCCTTGAGCGTCCAGCCCTTACCGGCGCGGATGCGCCGCAGGACGCTGCCCAGAGTAGGATGGGTGTCGGTCACCAGCCGCTCCGGGCGTTTGACAATTTTCCGTTCAGGATCATTATGTCCGACCTCGACCTGTTCACTGCAGGATTGGTAGGATGGCGCGCCGATTTTCGCAAGCGCGCGCCACTCGCAGCGCGGAGATCTCCATGACGCCAAGCCCGACCAACGCCCCTTTTTGCTCCTTCGGCCCTCAGGCGCGCCATCCGCTGCGAGGAGCGGTCGCGCTTGCCGCCGCGCTGCTCGCGTCCTCCTGCGCGACGCCGCAGGCGCCCGGGGGACAGCGCAGCCATGCCGATTTCCTGGTGCTCGACACCCATCTCGATACGCCGCTCCATTTCGACCGCGCCGGCTGGGACTTCGGAGCCCGCCATGATCTGCGGATCGATATGGCGCAGGTCGATCTGCCGCGGATGGAGGACGGCGCGTTCGATGGCGGCTTCTTCGCGATCTACACCGATCAGGGACCGTTGACGCCGCAGGGCTACGCCGACGCGCTGGCCTTTGCGCGCACGCGCTCGGACAGCATCGATCGCACCATTGCGGCCTTCCCGGCGCGGATCGGCCCGGCGCTGACTCCCGCAGACGCCCTCAGCCTCGATGCACAGGGCAAGCTGATCGCCTTCAAGAGCATGGAGAACAGCTATCCCTTCGGCGAGGATCTCGCGCTGATAGAGGAGTTCTACGGCCGCGGCGTCCGCCTCGCCTCGCCGGTGCATGGCGCCAACAATCAGTTCGCCGATTCCGCGACCGATGAGCCGCGCTGGAACGGGCTCAGCCCGCTTGGCCGCCAGTGGGTGGCGGAGATGAACCGGCTCGGCATGGTGATCGATGCCAGCCACGCCTCGGACGCGGCGTTCGATCAGATGCTGGCGCTCTCCAAAACCCCGCTGCTGCTTTCGCACTCGACCGCGAAATGGGCGTTCGATCATCCGCGCAATCTCGACGACGCGCGCATCCGCCGGCTTGCCGAAACAGGCGGCGCGATCTGCGTCAGCACCATCTTCCTGTCGAACCTGAACGCCAGCGGCGCGCGCGGACCGCTGTTCGAGCGGTTCGACTCGATCGCCGAAATGTCGCCCGCCGAACAGGAAGCCTTTTCGCGCCAATGGTACGCGCTCAACCGGACCAACCCGGTGTGGGACACCGATTTCGACCGCTACATGGAAATGGTGCTCCACACGATCGAGGTTGCCGGAGTGGATCACGTCTGCTTCTCGGGCGATTGGGACGGCGGCGGCGGCTTCGCCGGGCTCGAGGACATTTCCGCCCTGCCCCGCGTCACCGAGCGGCTGCGCGCGGCAGGCTATTCGGACGAGGATCTTGCGAAGATGCTGGGCGGCAACATCCTGCGCGTGATGGCGGCAGCCCAGGCGGCCGCCGAGTAACGCCAAGCCACGAGCCGATGCAGGGGCGCCGCGCGGCGCCGACCACAGGAGAACTCCCGCCGTGAAACGCCTCTTCGCCGCCGCAGCCGCCATTGCCGTCGCCACCGCCGTTGCGGCCCCTGCTCCGGCCCAGGACTATGCCCGCTACAGCGACGAGGCGGTCACCCAGGAACTGGCGCGGATCGCGGATACCCGGATGATCGCGATGGTGCCGATGCGCGACGGCGTCGAGCTGGCGACCAACATCTATCGTCCCAAGGGCGCGGAGGGGCCGCTCCCGACGATCCTGTGGAAGACGCCCTACAACGAGCTTTCGTATAACGTCCGCACCAGCCGCCGCGCGCTCGAGGCGATCAAACGCGGCTATGCCTTCGTCGTCCAGAACGAGCGGGGCCGCTATTATTCCGAGGGCGACTATCAGATCCTCGGCTATCCGCAGACCGACGGCTATGACACGCTGAGCTGGATCGCGGCGCAATCCTGGTCGAACGGGCGGATCGGCACGCTCGGCTGTTCCTCGTCGGCCGAATGGCAGCTCGCGCTGGCGGCGCAGAACCACCCGGCTCACGCCGCGATGGTCCCGATGGCTGCGGGCGCCGGGATCGGCAAGGTGGGGCCGTTCCGGGAGCAGGGCAATTGGTACACCGGCGGCGTACCGCGCACGCTGTTCTTCGTCTGGCTCTACGGAGTCGACAATCCGCTGCGCGCCCAGCTCCCGGGCGATCTCGATCCCGATATTCGCGCCCGCATCGCGCGCTACAATGATCTTGCCGCGACCAAGCCCTCGGTGAACTGGACGCGCCAGATCCGCTACTTGCCCGTCGACGAGATGCTATCCGATCTCGGCGAGCCGCCCGCGACCTTCGAGGAGCTGATCGCGCGCGGTCCCGCCGATCCCGCGTGGCGCGAAGGCGGCCTCTACCATGACGACATGGGCTGGGGCGTCCCGGCGCTCTGGGTGAACAGCTGGTACGACGTGTCGATCGGCCCGAACATGGCGCTGTTCAACCACGCGCGCGAAGCCGGCACCGATGCCGAAGCGAGCGCCAACCAATATGCGATCGTCGGGCCGAACACCCATTGCGCCTTCGCCGGCCTCGGCCCGGACTTCGTCTCGGGCGACCGCGATCTCGGCGACGCCAGCTTCGACGTCGATGCGCAGGTCTTCGCCTTTTTCGATCGCTGGCTGAAGGGCGAGCGCGACGCCTATCCCGCGACCACTCCGGCCGTGCGCTTCTACACCATGGGCGCCAATCGCTGGCAGTCGGCGGAGCAATGGCCCCCGGCAGACGCCACCAGCGTGCGCATGTATCTGCGCTCGGGCGGCAATGCGAACAGTCTTTATGGCGACGGGGCGCTTTCCGTCGAGGCGCCGCCTGCGGCCGAGGCGCCGGATCGCTACACCTATGATCCGATGAACCCGGTTCAGACGATCGGCGGCGGCGACTGCTGCAACGGCGGGCTGGTGACGGCCGGCGCGTTCGACCAGCGCCCGATCGAGGCGCGGCGCGACGTGCTGGTCTATACCAGCGCGCCGCTCGCGGAGCCGCTCGAAGTCACCGGCTTCGTGAACGCAGTGCTGCGTGTCTCCTCGGACGCACGCGACACCGACTTCGCGGTCAAGCTGGTCGATGTCGCGCCCGACGGAACTGCCTATATCCTCGGCGACACGATCCTGCGCGCACGCTACCGCAATGGCTATGAACGGCCGGAAATGATGGAGGCGGGCGAAGTCTATACCATTGCGCCGACGCCGATCACCACGAGCAACACCTTTCAACCCGGCCATCGCATCCGCGTCGAAGTGACGTCATCGAACTTCCCGAAATTCGTGCGCAACCTGAACACCGGCGGCGCTAACGAAAGCGAAACCGGCCATGTGGTGGCGCACAACACGCTTCACCATTCCGCCGCCCAGCCTTCCTACATCGACTTGCCAGTGGTGCCCCGACGCTAGACCCCGACGCGATAGCGGCGCGTCCGGACCTGCAGGACGCGCCGCTCGAACCCGAAGTCCGCGGCGTCAGGGAATCAGGCGGTAGAGCGTGTAGGGCTGCGCCTCGAACGAGAAGCGCGTGTCGCCGCCCTCGCCATAGAATTGCAGCAGGCCGAGCGGTCCATAGGGGCTCGTCGCCGCACTGCTCTGCTGGAAGACGCGCGGCCCCACCTGCTCCCAGCGGACCGTCTCGCCATTCAGCGTCATCACCAGCCCATGCTCGCCGTCGCGCCGGACCTGGATCAGGCTCGCGGGATCGAGTCGGTAGCTGGTGTAGGAGCGTCGGTTGGTGCGATAGGTGCCTTCCACCAACTCGGCGGGCGCCCCGGTCCACAGCGGCAGCCGCTCGGTCGGAAACAGGCGCTCGGTCACCAACGCCGTCAGCTCCGAACGCGCCAGCGAGGAGCCGTCGCCGCCGGTGGTGGAGATGAAGAAGCCGACGTTCGCCTCGGGCGCGAGCACCAGGTTCGAATGGAACTCCCCGGTATTCCCGCCGTGCCAGACGATCCGCGGGTTCGAGACGCGACCCTCCAGGAACCCATGGGCAAGACCCGGCAGGCCCGGCGAATTGGCCGCCAGCCGGGTCCGCATCTGCTGCGCGGTTTCGGGGCGCAGGATACGCGTGCCGTCGATCTGCCCATCCTGCAGATGAGCGATCATGAAGCGCGCCATGTCGGCGCCCGGCGCGGACATCGATCCGGCAGGCGCGATGTTGCGAATCATTTCAGGCGGCTGGGCGACGAACCGGCCGTCCTTCCATTCATAGCCGACCGCCGCATCGCCTTCCCAGCCGCTCGGCAGCGGCTCGCGGAAGGTGCTGCGGGTCATGCCCAGCGGCTGGAAGATGTGCCGGTCGACATAGTCGAAGAAGTCTTCGCCCGATACGCGCTCGACGATATAGCCGGCGATCGCGCTGCCATAGTTGGAGTAGGAGATTTCCTGGCCGGGCGGCCGCACCCGCGCCGGAATGTGCGACGCCAGCCAGGGGCCGAGCGGCCGATATTCGTCCGGCGAGCTGACGAACATGTCGGCATAGCCGTCCTCGAACCCGGGCGTGTGATCGAGCAGGTCGCGGACGCGGATCTTCTGCGGAAACGTGTCGGGAATGGTGAAGTCGAGATAGCGGTCGATCGGCGCATCGAGGTCGACCTTGCCCTGCTCGACCAGCTGCATCAGCGCCGTCCAGGTGAACAGCTTCGAGACCGAGCCGGGCCGGAACAGCGTCCGCGCCGGATCGACCGGCCGGCGCGCCTCGACATCGGCATAGCCATAGCCCTTCTGGAACACGACTTCGCCGTCGGCGACGAGCACGAACACCGCGCCCGCGATCTCGCGATTGGCGATTCCCATCGCCATTGCGCCATCCACGAATGCCTCGAGCTCGCCGACGCGGGTTTCCAGCGTGGTGGTCGCCTCGGCACGAGGCAACTGCACGGTCTGCGCGTGGACCGCCGGTGCGGCGGTCGCCAGCAGCAGGGCAGTGAACAGCACGGCGCCTTTGCGTTTCGGGACCAGAGTCATGCCTCCCCCTTCTTCTTCTGTCGAACGGAAGCGGCGGGAGGCCTTGAACGCTCCCGCCGCCAATGGTCAGAACTTCACCTTGGTGCCGACCTGGAAAAAGCGGCCGATGCCTTCGTAATGGGCGTTGGCCGTCGTCGTGACCAGCGGCGGATCGACGTCGAAGACGTTGCGGACGTTGCCGAACAGCTCGAACCGGTCCCAGACGCGGAACTGAACGCCCAGGTCGACATAGGTGCGTGCCTCGATGTCGCCGTTGATGATGTTCTGCTGGCTGTCGAACTGGCCGCCGCCCACATAGCGCACCCGGGTGTCGATCCCGAAGCTGTCGCTCTGATAGCCGGCGCTGAACGTACCGCGCCAGTGCGGTACGCCGTCGATTACCGGATCGCCGACGTCGCCCGCCACGTCGCGGCGGGTGAAGCCGGTTTCGAACACCAGCGAGTCGACATAGGTCGCCAGCGCGCGGAAGCGCAGCGTTCCCGCCTCCCCGTCGATCAACGCGAGCGGCAGCTGATAGGCCGCCTCGATATCGACTCCGTTCGTCTGGAACCGCGCGATGTTCTGGGCAAAGGCATAGACGGTGTCGATCGTGCCGGTCGCATCGCGTACGACGCGGGCACAGGCACCCGCGTCGCCCTGCGCGCAGGCTGCGGTGACATCCGAGGCGCTCGGGGTCGTGATCGCATTGCCGATCTTGATGTCGTAGTAGTCGACCGAGACGCTGAGCCCGCGCAGGAAGCTGGGGGAGATCGAGCCGCCCACCGTCCAGGTCTCGCTGACTTCGGGTACGAGATCCTGATTGCCTCCGCTCAGGATCGTCGCGGTCGGGTTCGGATTATAACCGGGGACGGCGTCCCTCCCCGCGCTGTCGAGATCGACGACCGGACGCACGTTGATCGAGCTCACCGAAAAGAGGTTGCCGATGCTGGGTGCGCGGATGTCGCGCGAGCGCGTGGCGCGGAGCAGAATGTCGTCGAACAGCCGGGCAGTGCCGCCCAGTTTCCACGACCAGATGCCGCCGCTCAGGCTATAGTCCGAATAGCGCGCCGCACCGTTCAGATCGAGTTCGACCGCCTGGGTGTCGAGCAGCGGAACCAGCGCTTCGACGAAGCCTTCCTGTACGTCGAACCCGCCCTGCGTCGGCACGGTGAACACCGCCAGCCCGAACACACCGGCCTCGTCGAGCGGGCCGTTCGACTGTTCCTGCTCCTCCCAACGTGCCTCGGCACCCACGGCGATCGTGACCGGGCCCGCCCACAGCGAGAACAGATCGCCCTGCAGCCGAATCGCGGCCGAATCGAGTTTCGTCGTCCCCGCGAGATATTGCGTGCCGCTCACATATTCCATCGCCTCGGGCGAGGCGGCGCGGATCCCGAACGGATTGAACGCCACGCACGCCGGATCGTCGTTGGTCGGGTCCGCATCGGCATTCACCGCGCAGACGATCTGTCCGCCGACCTCGACCGCATCGATCGCCCGCGCGAAATTTTCGGGGATCGACGAATTGAAGAAGCGCTGGACGCTGTCGACTTCGCCATGGCTGAAGTGCGCGTCATATTCCCAGCCGTTGCCGAAGCTGCCTTCGATGCCGACCGCGAATTCCTTCGTCTCGCGTTCCGCGTCGAACGTCATGAAGAAGGTGTCGGTGAACAGCCGCCCGATCGTAAGGCTCGTCTCCCCCGCCCCGGCGAGCTGCGCCTGGATCGTCGGCGAAAGGAACGGGTTGCTCGCCGACACCGCGAAGACCGGCGACGAAAAATCCGGGAAGAAGGGCTGAGTCGTTTCGGCGCGGCCATAAACCGCATCGGCCCAGACAGTGACATTCTCACCGATGTCGTAGCTGGCGCGTGCATAGGCGCTCACGCGCTCGAGCGGGCTTGCGACCCACAGCAGATCATAGAGGCTGAAATAATCCTCCTCGGTCGCGGCACGGAGCGAGCCGTCG
This sequence comes from Sphingosinithalassobacter sp. LHW66-3, assembly GCF_050703275.1. Taxonomy (GTDB): domain Bacteria; phylum Pseudomonadota; class Alphaproteobacteria; order Sphingomonadales; family Sphingomonadaceae; genus Sphingomonas. Next base: position 2,811,684 of record NZ_CP193482.1, on the reverse strand, counting down.
GCATTGAACAGCTGCCCCGCGAGCGACCCGGCCAGGATCGTGCCCTGGCGCGTGATCGGCGCCAGATCGTTCACGTCCGGCTGCAGCTCGAAGCGCCCGCCGCCCAGGTTGACGTTGCCTGCGCCCAGCCACGGACGCTCGGCACGTCCCTCCGGCGATATTCCTTCGTCGTTCACATATTCCGCGCCGATCATGAAATGCCCGCGGCCACCGGCGAACTGCGTTCCGAACGAACCATCAAACCCATAGCGGAAGCCGTCGCCGCGCGACGAGATGCCGCTTTGGGCACCCAGCGTCAGGCCGTCCAGATCGTCGTTCAGGATGATGTTGACGACACCCGCGACCGCGCCCGAGCCCCAGGCTGCCGATGCGCCACCGGTCACCAGCTCGACTCGCTGAACCAGGTTCGTCGGCACGAAGTTGAGATTGTTGTCGCCGACGAAGCGACGGCCGTTGACCAGCGTCAGGGTGCGTGCGCTGCCCAGGCCACGTAGATCGACCGGCGCGGTGCCGCTCGAGGTGTTGCCGATCGTGCCGGTGGGCGAGACTGAGTTGCGGATCTGCGGCTGCTCGTTGAGCACCTGCTGCAGGTTCGGGGCCGTTGCGAGCCGGATTTCTGCATCGCCGATCACGGTGGTCGGGGTGGGCTGGTCGAAACCGGCCCGCTCGATGCGCGATCCGGTCACGACGATCGCTTCGGCCTCGGGCTGCGGCGTCCTGCTCGGAGGCGCCGTCTGATCCGAGGCCGGTTCCGGCGTCGACTGAGCGAAAGCCGGTCCGGCGACAGCCAGAGCAAGAGCTCCAACGGAAGCCGACAAGGCCGTGCGAACTGCGATCTTTCGTTCAAGCATGATTTCTTCCCCGATGAAGTTCTGCGTCGAGCCCCCAGAAGCACTGGCCGCCGGTACAGACACCGCGACGGCATGATTTGATCGACGTCGGCGCATTTGCCGATCGCGATCTAGTTAACCTGAATGGGACGGTTGCACTCGGTTTGGAGAATGTCAATCATGTTACGGAACAAAGAATCCGATTGTGACATCTCTGCCGTGACACATGCCGCGGGTGGCCGAGCGGCACGCGAAGAACCGCGCCGCTCCCGCCGAAAGCAGGCGACGGCACGCACGTCCGCGTCCCACGTACAGCGCCTCCACGGCGGCGGCACACCCGCGCCGTCGAAGCGCCCCTATTTCCAGGTCGCCCGCAGGAGTCGCGCGAAATTGCCGCCGAGGATCAGTTCGATGTCCGCATCCGAATGGTTGCGGCGGATCAGCTCCTCGGTAAGATCGTAGAATTTGCGCGGATGATCGAACCCGTCGACGTCGATCTTCGCGCGGAATGCGTAACTTTCCTTGTACGCATTGCGCAGCATCGTGTTCTGGTCCGCAGGCATGTCGTCATAGCCGTTCAAGTCGCTGTCGGTACCGATCCCGACATGCTCGATCCCCACCAGCCGCGCGACATGTTCGATGTGATCGACATAATGCGCAACGGTCGTGGGATCGCGATCGCGGATGAAGTTGCGCACGCCCGTGATGCCCATCACGCCGCCTTTCGCCGCCAGCTTCACGATCATCTCGTCGGTCTTGTTGCGCGGATGGGCGTTGAGCGCGCGGCAGTTGCTGTGGGTATAGGCGATCGGACGCGGCGAAAGCTCGACTGCGTCCAGCGTCGTGCGGTCGCCTGAATGGGACACGTCGATCAGCATGCCTGCCTCGTTCATCGCGTTGATGATCGCCACGCCGAAGTCGCTGATCCCGGCATCGACTCGCTCGGTGCTGCCGGTGCCGATACGGTTCATGCTGTTGTAGGTAAGCTGGGCACAGCGCAGCCCCAGCTGGTAGAAATAGTTCACATCCTCGACGCGCTCGAACTGATCGGCATTCTGCAGGCCCATGATCATGCCCACCTTGCCTTCGGCCTTGGCCCGCTCGAGGTCGCTGACCAGCCCCACGAGCGAAAACACGTCCGAGTTGCGCCCGGCATAGCCCTGCCACGCCGCCAGGAATTCAAGCGCCTGCTCCTTCGAACCCGGGCCGCCGATGCCGACCGCATTGTGGATGCCCGTCACGCCGGAGGCGCGAAACTCCGCTTTCTGCTCCTCGGTCATCGGATCGGCGTAGACGTCGGGCCGAAAGTCGATCTTGGGAATCGCCAGCATGTCGAGGACCATTGCGTGCTCGACCAGCGCGATCGCGCGCGCCGAATAGGTCGTTTGAGTCGCACCCAGGCTGTAATATCCCCGATTGATCATCGGAAAGGACATCAAGGCGCCTGCGCCGGCCGCCTTCAGAACGTCGCGCCTCCCCGGCTTGCGATCCATTCCCATCGGTACTCCCTCCCTCGACGCGACTCTTCGCTGCCCAGGAGTGTTTATCCCAATCGGAAACTTGTCAACGCTGCGGAGAATTTTGCCAAATCGCCCCGCGCGCTTCGGCGCGGTGCGCGACCCGCTGACGATTGCAATTCCTCGGACTTTACCGAGCCGAACATCAGCAATCGATGCAAGGATCTGCCGATGCCATGCTTGACTCGAAAGCCCCAGCAGGAAACTATGTCCTGATTGGAAAATGGAGTGCAGCGCGATGGGCCGAATGACGCTCGAATATGCAGTCGAGAAGTTCCCCTACAAGGCTCCGTTTCGTATCTCGGGCTATCTCTTCGACTCCTCCGAACTCGTCACGGTCACGCTGCGCGACGGTGCGCACCGGGGGCGCGGCGAGGGTGCCGGCGTCTATTATCTGCAGGATGATGTCGCCAATATGGTGGCCGAGCTCGACGCCCATCGCGGCGCGATCGAAGCAGGGCTGAGCCGCGAGGAGCTGCGCGAGGCGATGCCGCCGGGCGGCGCCCGTAACGCAGTCGATTGCGCGCTCTGGGAGCTCGAGGCGGACCGCGCCGGCGTGCCCGTGTGGAAGCTGGCTGGATTCCAGTCCCCCTATCCGCTCGTCTCCACTTTCACGCTCGGCGCGGACGATCCGGCCGCGATGGCGGAGGCGGCGCGCGGCTATACGGTGGCGCATGCGCTCAAGCTGAAGCTCACCGGCGATCTCGATCTCGACGGCGAGCGGGTCCGCGCCGTCCGGGCGGCACGGCCCGACGCCTGGCTGGGGGTCGATGCGAATCAGGGCTTCACCGGCGACCAGCTCGATCCGCTCGTCGCAACGCTCGTCGAGGCGCGCGTCGAGCTGCTCGAACAGCCCGTGCGGCGCGGCGCCGAGCACGAGCTTGACGGATTCAAGTCGCCGATCCCCGTTGCCGCCGATGAAAGCGTGCTCACGCTCGACGATCTGGCGACGCTCCCCGGCCGGTTCGGCGCGTTCAACATCAAGCTCGACAAGTGCGGCGGCCTCACCGAGGCGCTGATGATGCTCGAGGCGGGCAAGCGGCTCGGGCTCGACGCGATGGTCGGCAACATGATGGGCAGCAGCCTGTCGATGGCGCCGTCGTTCCTCGTCGCCCAGCGCTGCCGCTACGTCGATCTCGACGGCCCCACCTTCCTCGCCCGCGATCGCCAGCCCGGCGTCGTCTATCGCGACGGGAAAGTGTGGTGCGGCGACACGGTCTGGGGGCCGCAAAAGCTGGCCGCGCATGCAGGGGAGACGCACCTATGAGACGCTTTGCCGCACTGATCGTCGCCGGGATGCTGTCCGGCGCCGCGCCCGCGCCCGTGCAGGACGCGGCCGACTATGACATCGTCATCCGCAACGGCCATGTCCTAGACGGTGCCGGCAATCCCTGGGTCAGCGCCGATGTCGCGATCGACGACGGGCGTATCGTCGCGATGGGCGCGGTGCCGGGTCGCGGCGAGACCGAGATCGACGCCACCGGCCGCTATGTCGCGCCGGGCTTCATCGACATGCTCGACCAGTCGGGCCACGCCCTGCTGCGCGACGGCAGCGCGGCAAACAAGCTGCGCATGGGCGTGACCACGCTGATTGCCGGCGAAGGCGGCACCGCCGTTCCCGCGGACGAAGTCACCGGCTATTTCCGGCAGCTCGAGACGCAGGGCATCGCCGTCAATTTCGGCACCTATTATTCGGCGACCCAAGCGCGGATGAAGGCGATGGGCGATTCCGCCGGCGCGCCCACGCCCGAGCAGATGGCGGTGATGGAGGCCGAGGTCGCGACTGCGATGCGCGCCGGCGCCTTTGGCGTCTCGACTGCACTGATCTATCCGCCTGCGACCTTTCACGCGCAGCAGGATCTGGTGCGCCTCGCCAGTATCGCCGGCCGCTGCGGCGGAACCTATGCCACCCATATGCGCGACGAGAGCAGCGAATTGCTCGCCGCGATCGGCGAAGCGATCGAGATCGGCGAGCGCAGCGGCGCGAAGGTCGAGATCTTCCATCTCAAGGCCGCCTATGCGCCGCTCTGGGGCCAGCTCATGCCGCAGGCGATCGAACTGATCGAAAGCGCCCGCGCGCGCGGTGTCGATGTCGCGGCGAACATGTATCCCTATCGCGCCGGCGGCACCGGCCTGTCGCCGACGGTGCCGACTCATCTTTACGAACAGGGCCGCGACGCCGCGCACGAGGCGCTGCGCGACCCGCTGGTCCGCGCCCGCCTCAAGGGCGAGCTCGCCGCCGGTCCCCAGCCCAACTGGTCGAATCTCGTCCACGCTTCGGGCGGCTGGGACAATGTCGTGCTCGCCAGCGCACATGTGCCCGAAATGCGCCAGTATGAAGGGCAGAGCTTCGCCGCGATCGGTGCCGCGCTCGGCCGTGATCCGGCCGACGTCGCCTGGGATACGATGCTGGCCGCGCTGCCGCAGCGGGCGAGCGCGCTCTATTTCATGATGCGCCAGGACGACATTGATCTGGCGATGCGCCAGCCCTGGGTCAGCATCGGCACCGATGCCGCCGCCTCGGTCCCCGCGATGGAAAGCGATCCGGTGGGGCTCACCCATCCGCGCTCCTACGGCACTTTCCCCCGCATCCTCGGCGATTATGTTCGCGAGCGCGGCGTGCTCACGCTCGCCGAGGCGGTCCGCAAGATGACGTCGCTCCCCGCGATGCGCATGGGACTTTCGGATCGCGGCGTCCTGCGCGCCGGGCTTCGCGCCGACGTGGTGATCTTCGACGCCGATCGCGTGATCGATCACGCCACCTATGCCGATCCCACCGCCAGCCCCGAAGGCATCGAGGCAGTGATCGTCAACGGCGTGCTCGCACTGCGCGACGGCGAACCCACCGGCACGCGCAGCGGCATTGTCCTGCGCCACCGCTGCGAGATTTAAGGTCCGCGAGAAACTGCCGGGGGTGCGTGTGCGCCCCCGGCAATGCAGTTCACTCGGCGGCGGGCCGGAACAGCAAGTGCTGATAATCCCAGCTGAAGTCCGCCAGCGGCGATACCGGCTTCATCGTCACGCGCTCGACCTTGCCGTCGGCATCGAGCGCGAAGGTGACATAGGCCGGCTCGATCCCCGGATCGGTGAAACGCGTGACGAACGTGTCATACTGCCAATGCTCCAGCCGGCCGCCCATGTTCGGCGTCGACTTGAAGTCGATCGTCAGCCCGTCGCCCGAACGCGCCACTTCGATGTCGCCGTACCAGGCGTCGCTATACGTACCGGCGTAGCGGTCGAGCGCGAGCGACGGGCCGACCTCGGCCGGTTGCGCCTCGGCGCTTTCCAGCTGCGCGACTGCCGCCGCGATCCGCTGCTGCTTCATCTCGGCCAGCTTCTCGGGCCAGTCGCCGCGCGGCTTGTCGAGATAATGGTCGAGCAGTTCGTAGAAGAGGCCGCGAACCAGCTCGCCTTCCTCGCTGTTCACGGTGATCGAGAAACCGACATTCTCCTCCGGGATCATCGCCACCATCGTCAGCGATCCGAACACCGCGCCGCCATGCGAGACGATCTTCGCGCCGCGATATTCCTGCACGCTCCAGCCGAGCGCATAGGTGGAGAACATCGGATCGAGCACCGCCATTGGTCCCGAGGAGCTGCGGGTCGGCAGCAGCACCACCGGGTCCCACATTTCGCGGCCGGCTTCCTCGCTGAACACCCGCCCCTCGCCGTTCGGCAAGGCGCCATGGGCGAGCTGGATCTTCAGCCATTGCGCCAGTTCGTTCGCGCTGCTGGCGATGCCGCCGGCGGGGGCTGAGCTCGGAGCCAGGCTTTCGCGCTCGTCGAGGATCCGGAGCGTGCCGATGCCGCGGATCGGCCCGCCCAGCCGCGCATGCGCCTGCGCGCGATCGGGCGTGGCGAGCCGCGCCGGCTCGTTGCTGGTCGATCGCAGCATCCCTGCCGGGCGCAGGAGATGCTCGACGACATAGTCCTCCCAGCGTTGGCCGGTCACTTCCTCGATCAGCTGGCCCGCGACCATGTAGAGGACGTTGTCATAGGCATAGCCGCTGCGGAAACTGGTCGCCGGTGCGATATGGCGCAGCCGCCGCACCGCTTCGGCGCGCGGGATGTTCGAACGCGGCACGAACAGCAGATCGCCCGCGCCGAGGCCCAGGCCGCTGCGATGGACGAGCAGGTCGCGCACCGTGATCTCGCGCGTCACCCACGGATCGTACATCTGGAATTCGGGGAAATGCTCGATGACCGGATCGTCCCAGTCGAGCCGGCCCTCGTCCACCAGCGTCGCCAGCGCGGCGGCAGTGAATGCCTTGCTCGCCGATCCGATCAGGAACAGCGTATCCGCGGTCACCGGTTCGTTGCCGCCCGCGGCGCGCACCCCCCAGCCGCGCGCCAGCACCGTCTCGCCATCCTCGACGATCGCGATGGCGACGCCGGGCACGTCGAGCTGCTGCCGCAGCGCCTCGACCCGCGCTTCGAAACCGGCCGGCGGATCGGCGAGCGCCGGGCTGGCGGCAAAGCACAGGCACAACAGGATCAGCCGTTTCATAGGTCCTCCACGGATCGACGGGGGGAGTCGCGCACGATCCGCACCACGCCGATCGTGAGCAGCGGCAGCACGTATACCGCCAGAAACATCCAGGCGAGCGCGCGATAGCCGTTGGCGATCAGCGCCACGAGCCCGAAGCGGTCGGCCAGCAGCATGCACCCGATCAGCAGCACCGCGGCGATGCCGAGCCGCGCCTGCACCGACAGCGAAGTGCCGCGCCGCTGCTCCACCACATGCGACACGCGCTCGTTGATCGCATGCACCACGCCGACTCCGCTTTCGAGCAGCGCGGCGAAGATCATCGCCTGAAACACCAGGTGAAAGGCCGGAACGCCGAGCTGGCCGAGCAGAAAGTCCGACGGCAGCGTCTCGTCGCCGATCGCGGGATAATAGGCGATCATGCAGATGTAGAATGCCAGCGCCGGCCACATCGCCATCGGCCCGGCGATCGCGCCGGCGATCACTGCGTCGCGGTTGCTGGTGAAATGGCGCACCACCGGCAGGATCACGACCGCGGCGACGATATTGTAGCTGGCATAGGTGACGCCGTTCGCGAACCAGTTGGTCGCCGGCACCGGCTGGGCGAACCCTTCCGCGATGCGCCCGCCGAAGCGGCTCACCGCCAGCACCAGGAACAGCGCATAGGTCGCGTAGATCCCGATCGAGAGATATTTGAACATCCGCTCGACCGAGTCATTGCCGAACATCGAAATGACGGCGATGCACCCCATCAGTGCCAGCGTCCCGCCGATCGTCGGCCAGCCGAGCGCCGATTCGCCCAGCGCGCCCGCCGCGGCGCCGAACACCGCGAGGATCAGGATCACGAACAGCAGATAGGCGACTTCGAACAGCGGCGCCGCCGGCCCGAGCAGCGCCTTGAAGAAGCTGCGATAGTCGAGCGCGGCGATGCGGCGGGCGAAGAGGAAGGTGAGCGCCGTCACCAGGCTCCAGATCGCCATCGCCAGCAGGATCGCCGCCACGCCGCCCCAGGGCCCGCTCGGCAGGAAGAATTCGGCGAGTTCGCGCCCCGTCGCATAGCCTCCGCCGATCACCACCGCCTTCAGAGCGAAGCTCGGAAGCAGGAAGCGCTGAAAGGCGGAGGGGCGATGGCTCATGCGAGACAGGAATCGAGCAGCGCGTCGAACGCAGGGCCGCGGCGGATCGGATCGGCCGCCGGGAGCCCCAGCCGGTCGCTCTCGGCCGCGATCAGCGCGTCGGCCTCGCCGGGCGAGAGGTGCGCGGTGTTGAGCGACACCCCGCCGCAGCGGATCGCCGGATTGGTCAGCCGCCCCAGCGCGACGGTCTGTTCGATCACTGCCTCGATCGGCGGCACCGCAAAGGCCTCCATCCCCAGCATCTGCTCCCGCCCGGGCTGGTGGCATACCACGAACACATCGGGCTGGCTGCCGTGCAGCAGCGCCAGCGACACGCCGGCGAACGACGGGTGGAACAGCGACCCCTGGCCTTCGATCACATCCCAATGATCGGCCGCGGCGTCCGGGCTCAGCTGCTCGGCCGCACCGGCCGCGAAGTCCGCCACCACCGCGTCCATGGGGATGCCGCTGCCGGCGATCAGGATGCCGGTCTGGCCGCTCGCGCGGAAATCGGCGGCCACGCCGCGGTCGGCAAGGCCCCTGGCGATCGCCAGCGCGGCATATTTCTTGCCCAGCGCGCAATCGGTGCCCACCGTCAGGATGCGCTTGCCGCTGCGCTTGCGGCCGGTCGCGATCGGAAGGTCGGTCGGCGCCCGGCGCACGTCGATCAGCCGCCGGCCCAGCCGCGTCGCCGCCGCATTCACTTCGGGAATGTCGGCCAGCCGCGAGTGCATGCCGGCGATGATATCGAGTCCCGCCTCGAGCGCCTCGACGAGCGGCGGCAGCCACGAGCGGGGAATCACGCCGCCGATGTTGGCGACGCCGATCACCAGCGCCCGCGCGCCCTGTGCATAGGCTTCGCGCGGCGTCATCGCCGGAAGTCCTGTCGAAACCGTCCCTCCCGGCAGCGCGAATTCGCCGACGCAGCGGTCGCTCGCCCAGTCGCGCAGCCCGAACGCGGTCTTGGCGAATCCGGGCGAAGTCACATCGCCCAGGAACAGCAGATAGGGCGTCGGCAGCGTGCCGGCCGCCATCGGCTCCGCCTCGGTCTCGGTCCAGCGCTCGGCGCGCTCGGCTTTTGCAATGCTCATCGCGGCGCCTCGTCGGTTGGGTGCATGTTCATCTCCGCATCGCCGCTCCCGGAAACCGATGGGCCCGCAGCAACTTCTCTATGCGGAAACAATATGTCCTGAACGGAGAATGTCAATCGCCCTCGGCTCATTGCGCAAGCCGCCGGAGCGGTGCGCGCGGCCGGTCGCCGCGCGCACCGGCTCAGAACTGGACCGAGAAGGCCAGCAGGTTGAACTGGAGCGCGATCCACAGCAGCACCAGCGCCGCAATCAGCAGACAGATGCTCCACAGCCTCGCGGTCCAGCGCCGCTTCGCATGGAACGCCACCCAGACGTTCCAGGCCATCACGCCGGTTCCGCCGACGAACGCGATCAGGCCGGCGATCTGGAGCAGCCACAGCCACGGGTCCATCGCCGAGCTGAACAGCGTCAGGTCCGAACTCATCGCGCTGATCGCCCAGATCCAGCCGAGGAACACCGCCAGGATCAGCAGTGCGAACAGCCGCGACAGCCGATGTGCCAGCAGCACGCGCCCGGTGAGCCCCAGCGGCGCGCGATAATAGCGGCGGACGAGCGCGCGGATCGGCCACAGCAGCACCGTCAGCGCGAGCACCGCGAGCGCGAAATAGAGCGCCGGCAGCAGCCAGCTCGCAGAGACGGACGCGGGCACGCGGTCGAACACGGTGAACGGCGCCCACGAGCCCACCGCGACGCGCACGACCTTGCCGTCCACCACCTTGGCCGCCAGCACCTCGTGGCTGTTCCGGTCCTTCCAGACGAAAGGCTCCACCTCGACCCATTGGCGCGGCTGGCCGTCCTCGCCTTGCAGGAACGGGATCACCAGCCCGCCCTCGCCGTCGGGGGCGATGGTCACCTGGCTCAGCAACCCGCCGATCGCCATGAAGCTGCTCGCGAACCGGCGCGACGGCTGCCAGTTGCCGGCCAGCATCCGCGCATGCTCGACGGCGGTTTCCTGGTCGACGCTAGTCGTGATCTCCGGCCCGGGGAAATAGCGGTCGGCGAATTCCTCGAATAGGATCGTCCGGATCGTGCCGGCGGCGCCGTCGCGGCCGGTGCTGTTCACCGACAGGAAGAAGCCGACATTCTCGTCCAGGAACAGGTGCAGCTCGCTGTGAAAGAACATCGTGTCGCCGCCGTGCGAAATCACGTCGCGGCCGTTGATGTCGCTTTCGTAAAAGCCGAGCTGCATGCGATTGAGCGGCGGCATCAGCGTGAGCGGCGTATCGTGCATCATGCGGGCGGTTTCCGCCTGCAGGATGCGGTTGCCGTTGAATTCGCCGTTCTGGAGATGCGCGATCATGAAGTTCGCCATGTCGTTGCCGGTCGACGACAGGCTTCCCGCGGGGGCCGGACCGACGATCTCGAACTCCTGCCCCTCGCCGCTGCCGAGCCGATAGCCGGTGGCCATCTGGCCCTGTAGCCGCTCGGGCAGCGGCTGCCGCATCGTCGAATTCTCCATGCCGAGCGGCGTGAAGATGTGGCGGTCGACGTAATCGTCGAACGGCTCGCCCGAGAGCCGCTGGACGATATAGCCGGCAAGCGCAGTCGCATAGTTGGAATAGGCCGGAGTCGTACCCGGCTCGAAGATCCGGTCGGGGATGTTGCTGGCGAGGAACGGGCCGAGCGGCTGGATGTCCTCGGCGTCGAAGAAGATCAGCCCCTTGCCCTGTTCCTCGAATCCCGCAGTGTGCGTCATGATCTGGCGCATCGTCACCGGCCGGCCGTGCTTCGCGGGAATCTCGAAGTCGAGATACTGGTTCACATCGGCGTCGAGATCGATCTTGCCCTGTTCGACGAGCTGCATCACTGCCGTCCAGGTGAAGAGCTTCGAAACCGATCCGGGGCGGAACAGCGTGCTCGCCGGATCGACCGGCGTGCGATCCTCGACGTCGGCATAGCCATAGCCGCGGCTGGTGAGCACCTGCCCGTCCTTCACCACCACGATCACAGCCCCGGCAAGATCGCCGGTGCGCAGTGCATAGGGCACCATTCCGTCGAGCCAGGCGTCGAGATCCTGCCGCGTCAGTGCTTCGCCGGCGCCGGGCGAGGGAAGATCAGGCGCCGGCGAAACGCCTTGCGTAGCCGGAGCGGGCACTGTCGGCGGCGTCAGCGAGTCCTGCGCAACGCCCACGCCGACGCCCGCGAGCAGGATCAGCATGGTGGTGATGAAAAGCTTGCGAAGTCCCACGGTAACTCCCCCTCCGATCGTGCCTGGGCGTTTCGGCAACGGCCCAACCTGTCGCATTGCTATCCCGAAATGAAATCTTGATCCCGATCAGAGAAATTGTCAACCGCGGCGGCGCGGCGCGCTCTTTCGGGGTGACGTGCGCGGCCCGGCGGGCACCACGTCGGCCGTCTCGGCCCGGCGGCATCGTGGAGCCCGTGCCTCGCCCACGCTGCCATTGATGGTCCGCCTGGCGACCCGCTCGCTTTTGGAGGCATTTCGCCACGGACAGCGAAGATTTCGCTGTCCTACAGGCGCCGATCACGCATATCGGGAGAGTCCCCACTCGGAGGACGTCCATGTCGCACGCCCGCTTCGGCCTCCCCCTTCGCACCGTTTCCGGAGCCGGAACGCGTGCGCGTCGGAACGGCGCCCACGTGCGCGCGAGGGCGCGCGAGGGCGCGCGCGTGCGCGTTGAGGTGCGACCTTTGTGCGACCTTCGGCGGTTTTCCGTGGTTTCCGCTCGGACCACGCACCGCAGGGCTCAGCGGCCGCCGGATCGGCCCGGGCTTGGCTCCTCGGTCTCCGTGCGCCTCGCGATCGTCGGCAGGCAGCAGGCACCGCGTGGGCGCGGTGGCACAATCCTCCACGATGCGATGGTATAACATGCTTGCCGCAGTTGCTCACGCGCGCTAACAGCACTCGCCCACGCCATAGTGCTCGGAACGATTCAGGGACGTTGTACCATATCGTTTCAGCGGTCCAAGATCATGGAGACTCACATGCGCACCCTCGGCCTGCTGCTCGCCTCCGCGGCATTCGTCGCGCCGCCGGCATTCGCTCAAACCAGCGGGCAGGATGCGCCAGCGCAGCAGCAGCGCGACGTCGTCCATGGCGAGCAATCGGAAGCGCTCGTCGTCACCGCGCCCTATGTACGCGATCTCGACGTGCTGGCCGGCACCACTGTCGTTTCGGGCGAGGAGCTGATCCGCGATATCCGCCCGCAGATCGGCGATACGCTCGTCAGCCAGCCCGGCGTTTCGGCCACGTCGTTCAGCCCCGGTGCCTCGCGCCCCGTCATCCGCGGGTTCCAAGGCGAGCGCGTGCGCGTGCTCACCGACGGCCTGGGCTCGCTCGACGTGTCGAACACCTCGACCGATCATGGGGTGACGATCGATCCGCTCACCGCCGAGCGGATCGAGATCCTGCGTGGCCCCGCCGTGCTGCTGTTCGGCAGTCAGGCGATCGGCGGCGCGGTCAATGTGATTGATCGCCGCATCCCGCGTGCCGCGCCCGAGAACGGCTTCCACGTCGATGCGATCGGCACGCTCGGTTCGGCGGCTGACGAGCGCAGCATCGGCGGCGCGGCGGACGTGTCGCTGACCCCTTCGATCGTGTTCCACGTCGACGGCAGCTATCGCAAGACCGACGATCTGCGCGTGGGCGGCTATGTCCTGTCGCCCGAGCTTCGCGCCGAGCAGCTCGAGATCGCCGAGGAAGAGGCGGAGGAAGGCCATCTCGACGAGGCCGAGGAAGCGCTCGAACTCGCCGACCAGCGCGGTCGCCTGCCCAACAGTGCCACCGAAACCTACACGCTGGGCACCGGCCTTGCGATCGTGAACGACGGCGGCAGCCTCGGTTTCTCGCTGGGCTATTACAACAGCGACTATGGCGTGCCCGCCCGCCCCGGGGCGCATCATCACCACGAGGAAGGTGAAGAGGAGCCCGAGGAAGAGGAAGGTCACGAGCACGGCGAGGAAGCCGTCACCATCGGCGTGGAGCAGTTCCGCGCCGACATGCGCGGCGAAGTGAACGTCGGCGGCAGCTTTCTCGATCAGATCCGCGTCCGCGTCGGTTTCGCCGACTATGAGCATACCGAGTTCGAAGGCGACGAAGTCGGCACCGTGTTCAATTCCGAGGCTTTCGAAGGGCGTCTCGAGCTTGTGCAGGCGGATCGCGGCAACTGGCGGGGCGTGATCGGCTTCCAGGGTTATACGCGCAACTTCTCGGCGATCGGCGCCGAAGCGTTCGTTCCGCCGAACACGACCGATCAGTACGGCATCTTCGCGCTGCAGGAGCTCGATTTCGGCGCGCTGGGGCTCGAATTCGCCGGCCGTTACGAGCACACGGGCGTACGGTCGAACAGCGTGGCGATCGGGCTCGAAGACGATCAGGAGATCATCGCCGTCGATCGCAACTTCGACGCTTTCTCGGGCGCGGTGAGCCTCACCTATGCAGTCGCGCCCGGCATCCGCATCGGCGCCACCGGCTCGCGCGCGGTGCGCGCGCCTTCGGCCGAGGAGCTGTTCTCGAACGGCCCGCACATTGCCACCCAGGCATTCGAAGTCGGCAATCCCTATTTCGATACCGAAAAGAGCTGGGGCGCCGAAGTATTCGCCCGCGGCGCCACCGGGCCGCTGACCTTCCAGATCAGCGCCTATGCCACCTGGTTCGACGATTATATCTATGAAGTCGACACCGGGCTGGAAGCCGACGAACTGCCGCTGTTCCAATATGCCCAAGCCGACGCGCGCTACTATGGCGCCGAAGGCGAAGTGACCGCACGGATCGTGAACAGCGAAAGCTTCGGCCTGACGGCGAATGTGGTCGCCGATTATGTGAATGCCGAGCTCACCGACAGCGATTCGCCGGTTCCGCGCATTCCGCCGCTGCGGGTGCTGGGCGGCCTGTCGGCCACGGCCGGCGCCTTCGGCGGCCGGGTCGAAGTCGAGCATGTCACCGAGCAGACCCGCGTCGCGGCGTTCGAGACGCCGACCGATGCGTTCACTTTCGTCAACGCCTCGGTCAACTGGCGCCCGTTCGCGCGCAGCGAAACGGTCCTGACGCTTTCGGCGAACAACATCTTCGATGTCGAGGCGCGTCGCCACGCGTCGTTCACCAAGGATTTCGTGCCGCTCGCCGGGCGCGACGTCCGCCTCGCGGCACGGATCAGCTTCTAAAGGGCGCGGGGCCGCACTACCGGCGCATTCTGCGAGGGGAGCGCAGTGGCGGATCACCACGCCGCTGCCCTCGCACGAAGCGGCAGGCCCCCTCACTCGCCGTGCGACCAGTCTCCCGGCGCGCCATCGCTCTCGTCCCAGGCGATGAAGGCGACGTCGTCCAGGGTCGCGTCGGTCGCGCCGCTCAGCCGAAGCATCGGACGGAGCGGCAGTCGCTCTTCGGCGGTGAAGTCGAACCGGAAGAACTGCCAGTCGCCGCCGCCGATCTCGGCCGCGCCGACCGATTGCCAAGGTGCGGTTTCGAGGGCTTCGAAGCGCGCGCTGCCGGACGGGTGGAACTGCACCAGCGCCTCGACCCGGGCCGGCGCCGCGCTTTTGATCCAGCCGGCGAAACTATATCGGCCCGCTCCGGCCGGGCGGAAATAGCTTTTGGGTGCAACCGACGCCGCATCGGTTCCGCTGGGGCGAAGCACCAGCGCAACTCCGCCCGATCGACCGACCGGCTCGAACGCGAGCGTCGCTCCGGTCGTCGCCCAGCTGCGGTCGACGGCATCGTCGAAGCGAACCGCCTCGAAGTCGCCGCGCATCAGCAGGTCTCGGCCACGCGCCACCTCCGCGGCGCGACTGCACTGCCCGGGCGCTCCGGAGATCGGGAATCGGTTTTCGATCAGCCCCGCACCATAGGGCTGGGCACAGCCCGCGGCAGCGGCGCTGCCTTCCGGAACGATGACGCCATGCCCGCCGACCAGCGCGATCGGTGTCGCGCGCTCGGCGGACAGCGCCACGATCCGGCGCAGCATCGCCTGGCGAACGCCGCCCAGCGCCGGGACCGGCCGATAATCGAGAATCTGGAGAGGCACGATCTCGGCCCGGAACAGGCGGTCGCCATCCATCCAGACCTTCAGCGCGATGCTGCCGTGCGTCTCCGGAAAATACTGGTCGAACAGGAAATTGCCCAGCGAATAGGCGATTAGTCGGCCGCGGTAGAGTTCGAATCCCTGCGGCACATGCGGATGGTGCGCGACGACGAGTGCCGCGCCTTCATCGATCGCGCGCTTCATCCGGCGTTCGCTGATCTCCGTCGGGCGGGCCGAATATTCGGTGCTGCCGTGATACTGGACGATCGGCGCCCAGCCGGCGGCCACTTCGCGCCGCACCGACTCGGCGATGCTGGCGTCGGTGCCGAACGCCGCGCCGCCCTTGTCCGGACCCGCCACCTGGTTCGGTTCGACGCGGCCCTGCCAGCCGACATAGCCGAGCATCGCGAAGCGGCTGCCGCCCAGAGCGATCCGTGCGGCGCGCAGAGCCTCGCTCTCGTTCGCACCCGCGCCCGACCAGCGAAGGCCAGCAGTGTCGAGCGCCGCGACGGTCGAGCCAAGGCCCGGCTCAAGAAAGTCGTAGACATGGTTGTTGCCGAGGGTGACGAAGTCGATCCCCGCGCTGGCCAGCGCGCCCGCCGCATCGCTGTGGGTGAAGAACACCACCGACTTGTCGGGGGCATCGCCGGGCGTCGCGGTGGCGAGCACCGTTTCAAGGTTGACCGACGCCAGATCCGAGGACTCGAAATAGGGCCGCATCGGCGCGAGCAGCGCCGCCATGTCGGCCGCTCGCGTCGCCTGCCGGACGCGCACCGGCTCGCCCCAGATCGGCGTTTCGAATCGGCGGCCGATCATCGCATCGCCGCCGAAGAAGAGTTCGACGCGGCCGGGCGCGCGCGCCACCGCCTCAACCGGCGGCAGCACGATCCCGCCGTCGGCTCCGGCCACCTCGGCGCCCGCGAAGTCGTAAGTGGCTGGGAAAACGGCTGCCCCCGCGACGCGCAGTTGGTAGCGCTCGGCACGAACGACCGCTCCGGCAATCCGGCCACTGCCGTCGACCGTCACCGGTTCGCCGTTCAGCCGCACGTCGAGCATCGCGGGATCGACGCTACCGCCAACCACCCGCACCTGCCCGGAGACTGCATGCTGCGCCGCTGCGACCGTAGGCAGCGCCTGCGCCTGCGCCTGCGCCGGAAGCGCCATCGCCGCCAGCATCAGCGCCACTGCCAGCCGGCCCCCGCCCGGCGTCCCTGCATCCGCCATTTCCACCCCCTGCTATTTCGCGAACAACTGCCCCATGTCGGCGAACGCCTTGAACTCGAGCGCATTGCCCGCCGGATCGTGGAAGAACATCGTCGATTGCTCACCCGGTTCGCCGGCGAAGCGGGTGTAGGGCTCGATCACGAACGCCACGCCCTGCGCCTTCAGCCGATCGGCCAGCGCCCGCCAGTCGTCGGGCCGCAGCACGACGCCGAAATGCGGCACCGGCACCGAATGCCCGTCGACCGGATTGTGCCCTGCGATCGCCTCGCGCCGTTGGCCGACGCAATGCGCCACGATCTGGTGGCCGAACAGGTCGAAGTCGATCCAGTCGCTGGCGCTGCGTCCTTCGGGACAGCCCAGCACGGTGCCGTAGAAATGCCGCGCCGCATCCAGATCATCGACCGGGAAAGCGACATGGAAGGGAGTGAGGTCCGACATGTCATTCGCCTTTCAGCTTCGCATCCAGCCAGGAGAGGATTTCGGCTTCGGTCGCCGCTTTCGCCGCGGCGTTGGCAGGCACCGACTGGCGGGACCGGATCGGCGTGTCATAGCTGTGCTCAGCGCCCTCGAACATGCGGATCTCAATGTCGCCGCCGCGGTTGCGCGAACGCCGCACGAAGCGCTGGCACAGGGTCGGCGACACTTCGGCGTCGGCCGATCCCATGAACACCCGCACCGGATTATAGGGCACATAGCCGCTGCGATCGAACCGCCCCTTCAGCCCGCAGCCGGGATAAAGCGCGACGCCGGTGCGAAAGCCGATCGCCTGCATGTCGCCAGGCTTGTCGTCGGCCATCGCCGCCAGCGTCGCACTGCCCCCATTCGACCAGCCGAGCAACGCCACTCGCGCCCCGTCGACATCCGCGCGGGTCCGCAGGTAACGCAGCGCGCCATAGGCATGGAGCGGACGCCGCGCCACTTCGTCGAGTTGCTCGGGCCGTTCGTCATAGGTGAACCGGCCGAAGCCCTGCGGAAAGCCGAGCGGCCCGAAATCGTCGAGCATCAGCGCGACATAGCCGCGGCGGGCGAGCAGCCTGCCCCACGCCTTGTGCCGCGCCGACAGGGTCGTGGCGTCGTAGCGCCCCTCGGCGCGGCTCGAATAGGCGCCCGACCGGCCGTGCAGCATCACCACTGCGGGGGCGGGGCCATTCGCGTCGTCGGATTTGAACACATAGCCGACCAGTTGCGTCTCGCCGTCGCGGCTCGGGAACGCAACCTGCTCGACGGTGACTTCCTGCGCCGCGATCGGCGCAGCAGCGAGCATCATCGCCATCGCGGCAAGAACAAGCGGCAGGCGCATCGTCAGTCCCTCCTCTCGAGTGTGATGGTGCGCGCCACTCCGTCGCGGCGCGGATCGGCGCCGCCGTCGAACCGGCCATTGCGAAGGACGACGCCGTGAAGCCCCGAGTCCTCGCCTGATCCGGGCCTGACCAGCACGCCTCGCGTCGCCATCTCCCCCAGCATGTCGGGCGGGAACTTGCTCGCCTCGCCGTCGAACCGCGCGCCGCGGGCAACGAGATTGGGTAGCGCGATCGCCTCGGCCATCGGTAGATTCCAGTCGATCGCGCCGATCAGTGCCTTCGAGACATAGGCCAGGATCGCGTTGCCGCCGGGCGAGCCGATCGCCCCCACCAGCCGATGGTCGCGATCGAGGATCACCGTCGGCGTCATCGACGAGCGCGGCCGCTTGCCGGGCGCGATCGCATTGGGCCCGCTCGGCACGAACGAGAAATCGGTCATCTGATTGTTGAGAAAGAAACCGTCGACCATTCGGCCCGAGCCGAAATAGCTTTCGACCGTAGTCGTCATCGACACCGCGTTGCCCTCGCCGTCGATGATGATGAAATGCGACGTGCCGGCGACCTCCTGCGTCGCATCCCCGGATTCCGCGACCACCCCGGGCGGCGTTCCCGGCTGCGGCGGCGGCCCGGCGCGACGGCCGATCCGCGCGGCGCGAGAGGCCACATAGCCGGGATCGAGCATGCCCGCGACCGGCACGTCCGGCGTGTCGCCGACATAGGCGTCGCGATCGGCATACATCAGGCGGCTCGCCTCGGCGTACTGCACCCAGGCGAGCGGGTCGGCGGGGCCGCGCTCGGCGATGTCGGTATGCTCGACCAGCGCCATCAGCTGCAACAGGCCGACCCCGCTCGACGGTGGCGGCGGCACGCACAGGACGTATACGCGATAGCCGTTGCACAGCCCCTCGCGAACGACCGGGCGATAGGCTGCGAAATCGGCCTCGGTGATGCTGCTGGGCAGCGCGCCCTCATGCAGCCGGGCGACGATCCGACGCGGAGTCTCACCCGAGTACATGACGTCCGGACCGCCGTCAGCCAGCCTGCGGAGAAAGGCCGCATAGGCGGGATTGCGGAGCGTGTCGCCGGCGCGGACCTTCTCGCCGCGCGCATTGCGGAAATAGGCGACCACATCGGGCGCGCTCGCCTGCGGCGCGTCGCCATGAACGAACCGCTCGAGCCGCTGTGTGACGGTGAAACCCGCCTCCGCGGTCTCGATCGTCTCGTCGAACAGCGCCGACCAGGCGAGCCTGCCGTGCCGCTCGTGCGCCAGCCCCAGCATGCGCACGACGCCCGGCACTCCCGTCGCGCGGCCGCTCAGCACCGCCGTCGCGAACGGCAGCGGCCTGCCTTCGGCATCGAGGAGCATGTCCGGCGTCGCTCCGGCAGGCGCCGTTTCGCGCCCGTCATAGACGGTGACCGATCGGGTTGCGGCATCGTAGCGGACAAGAAACGCGCCGCCCCCCAGCCCCGAGCTCTGCGGCTCGACCAGGCTGAGCATCGCCTGCACTGCAACTGCCGCGTCGACGGCACTGCCGCCCCGGCGCAGCACGGCGATGGCCGCTTCGGCGGCGAGCGGGTGCGCGGCGGCGACGAACGCCTGCCCTGCAGTCGAATGCGCTTGCGGCGGCGGCGCGATCGCCGTTCGCTGCGCGGTTCCGGCGGGAGCGCAGGCGGAAAGCGCCGCCGCTCCGAGGATCAGCAGCGCCCGCATCACGGCTCGACCGCCTCGGCGCCCGGACGGCGCGGATCGGCCGCACCGAGGAACAGGCCGTTCTCGATCATGATCGACTGCGCGCTGCCCATGGTCTCGTCAGAGGTAATGCGGTGACCCCGCGCCCGCAGCGCGGCCACCGTGTCCGGATTGAAGTTGGGTTCGACGCGGAGCGTGTCGGTCGTGCCCTGATAGATGCGTGGCTGGTGCGTGGCCTCTGCGACGTTCAGGCCATAGTCGATCGTGTTGACGATGACCTGCAGCACCGAAGTGATGATCGTGCTGCCGCCCGGCGTCCCGGTGACCAGCCAGGGCTTGCCGTCTTTGAACACCAGCGTCGGCATCTGCGTCGAAAGCATCCGCTTGCCCGGTTCGAGCGCGTTCATCGGCGGCGGCGCTCCGGTGCGCTGCGCCTCCCATGCCTGTTCGTGGCTGAAGTTGTTCATCTGGTTGTTGAGCAGGATGCCGGTGCCCGCGATCATCACCCCCGAACCGAAGTCCGACCCCAGCGTATAGGTCGTCGAGACGACGTTTCCGGCGGCATCGGCAACCGAGAAATGGGTGGTGGACGGACTCTCGTAGGCGAGCGGGTCGCCCGGCGCGAGTTCGGCGATCGGTGTGGCGTGCTCCGGATCGATCAGCCGCACGCGCTCGGCGGCATATTCCTTGGAGACGAAGCCGCGCACCGGCGCGGTCACGAACGCCGGATCGCCGAGCGACTGGTAGCGGTCGAGATAGGCGAGCTTCATCGCCTCGGCCATCACGTGCAGCGACGCCGCCGAGCCGAGACCCATTTCGCGGAGATCGAAATGCTCGAGCATGTTGAGCATGTTGAGCAGCGCCGCGCCGCCGGCGCTGGCGGGAGGCGTCGTGTAGATGGTGGTACCGCGATAGCTGCCCACCAGCGGATCGCGCTCGATCGGCCGATAGGCGGCGAGATCAGCGCGCGTGATGAGCCCGCCGTGCGCCCGCATGTCGGCCTCGATCCGCCGCGCAATCTCGCCCGAATAGAAGGCGGCGGCGCCTTCGCGGGCGATCTCGCCGAGCGACCAGGCGAGATCCGGCTGCCGGAGCAGCTCGTCCTTGGCATAGAGCGACCCGTCCGACTTGTAGAAGGTCGCGCGTCCCGAAACGCTGTTGCCCAGGCGCTCGCGGCCCCAACCGAAGACGAACGCCTCGTCGGCGGTCAGCCGCACGCCGTCGCGGGCCATCGCCAGCGCGGGCGCCACCAGCCGCTCCCATGGCAGGCTTCCCCACTTACGGTGGGCATATTCCAGCCCCGCGACGGTTCCCGGCACTGCGGGAGCAAGATAGCCATAGCTGCTTTCGGGCCGTTCGCGCCCCTGCGGATCGACGAACATCGCGGGCGTCGCGCGTGCCGGCGCGACCGAGCGGAAGTCGATCACCCGCACTTCGCCGCTGGCGGCATCATAGACGGTCATGAAGCCGTCGCCGCCGATATTGCCGGCCCGCGGCAACGTGACCGCGAGGGCGAAGCCGACGGCGATCGCCGCATCCACGGCGTTACCGCCGTCGCGCAGGATCTGCGCTCCGACTTCGCTGGCAAGCGCGTTCTGGCTGACCACCATCCCGCGCGTGCCGACGACCGGCGAATGGATCGACGGATATTCGAGGAGATGCCGGCTCTGCGCAAAGACAGGCGAGCCGAGCGCGAGCAGAATGCCGGCAAGGAGAAGCGCGGCACGGCGCAGCGGCGACCGGATCATACGTCGTCCTTCGAAAGATATTCGGCCACGTCCATCTCGCCTTCCCAGCGGGCGACCGCAGTCGCGATGGAAAGGTCCGACGTGACGTTCGGAATGGTTCGGATCATGTCGAGAATGCGATCGAAGGGCAGGATGAACCCGACGACGATCGCGGTCTGTTCGGGCGTCACGCCGATCGCGGCGAGCACGGCGGCGAGCACGAACAGCGACCCCGAGGGCACGGGCGCCACCCCCATTGCAACGATCGTCGTGGTACCGGCGATCACCAGATAGTCGCCGAACGTCAGATCAACGCCGAACGCCTGCGCCGCAAAGAGCGTCAGCATCGCGACATACATCGCCGCCCCGTCCATGCCGATCGTCGCGCCGAGCGGCAGCACGGTCGACGCAACCGGCGGCGAGACGCCAAGGTTGCGCTCCGCCACCCGGATCGCGACCGGGAGCGTCGCCGAACTCGACGAGGTCGAGAATCCGACCATGATCGCATCGGCGATGCCGCGGAAGAAGGGTAGCGGTGGCAGCCACGCCATCAGCCGAACCACGATCCCGCCATGGATGACCAGCGTGACGATCGCCGAGCCGACGACGACGCACAGGCCCAGCTTTAGCACTGCGAAGAAGCTCGCCGGGCCGCTCGTTCCCATGACCACGGCGATCAGCGCAAAGACGCCGAACGGCGCGGTTTCCATCACGAAGCCGACGATCTTCAGCATCACTTCGCTGCCGCTGGCCAGCAGCTTTCGAATCGGCTCGCCTTCCTTGCCCGCTGCGATCACGCCCGCGCCGATCAGCACGGCGAAGAAGATCACCGACAGGGTGGCGCCGCTCGCCATGGCGCCGATCGGATTGTCGGGCACGATCTCGAGAAACATGCGCGCGGTGTCCTGCGGCGGAGAGACCGCACGGGGTGCCGCATCGGCGAAACTCGCGCCGACGCCCGGCGCGAGCAGTGTCGCCACGACAAGGCCGGTCGTCACCGCCAGGGCAGTGGTGAGAACATACATCCCCAGCGTCTTCACACCGATGCTCCCGAGCCGCTTCGGATCGGCAAGCGCGGCGACCCCGGAGGCGATCGTCAGAAACACCAGCGGCACGACCAGCATCCGGATCAGTCGGATGAAAAGTTCGCCGATCCACGAAATCGCAGTGACCCCCGGCCCCCAGGCGAGGCCGACCGCCGCACCGACCACCAGCGCCGCCAGGATGCGCTTCCACAGCGCCACGCCGAACCACCAGCGCAGCGACCGCCGAAGGGGCCCGGGCGAGCGCTCGCCGGTATCGCTCGTCGGTGCGGGAGCTGTCGGAGGCATGTTGGTGTCGTTCATTCCGGGCAATTCCAGTCGGGTTGGCGCGGCTTGGCGAGAAAGCGCCCGGCGAATGTGCCGGTCGGTACGCCATTTGCGACGGCCAGGCGGCCGTTGACGAATAGATGGCGGACGCCGGCCGCCGGAAGCTCCGGCGCCGCATAGGTGGCGTGCTCGCGGTACGCTGCGGGGTCGAGGATCACAATGTCGGCGGCATGGCCGGCGAGCAGGCGCCCGCGCCCCTTCAGCCCCGACAGATCTGCGGTGGTAGCGCTGGCGCGGCGGACGAACTCGGTTTCGGTCATCACCGGCCGCTCGCGGACGAACAGCCGCCAGCGGCGCGCGAAGCTGCCATAGGCGCGCGGATGGCCGCCGCTGGCGTCCGATCCGGCGACGACCCACGACTGCCGCGCGAACGCCTCGATATCGGCGTCGGCCATGTTGAAGGAAACGATGCCGGCGCCAGGTTCTTCGATCAACAGCCGGATCGCGGCGTCCAGAGCCGCAACATCCCACTCGCTCGCGATCGCATCGAGCCGCTGTCCCCGGTACCGGCCGTCGACCAACAGTACCGCGCCCGCGCCGCCGCGCACGCGCAACTGTTCGGCCATTCCCTCCCGAAGCCGCGCGCCGTTCTCGCGCAGCCGCGCCACCATCGCCGCGCGGCCGCCGTCCATCGCCCACCGCGGCACGAGTGCGCTGGCGAGACGGGTGCTCGACGCTTCCCAGGGATATTGATCCGCCGTCACGCGCAGTCCTTCGGTGCGCGCGCGCGCGATCCGGGCGATCACGCGCGGCGCCATGCCCTGCGCATCCACTCCCAGCGCCTTGATATGGGCGATGTGGAGCGGCAGCCCGGCGGATTCGGCGATCGTCAGCGCCTCCTCGATCGCGGCAAGCAGCCCGATCGAGCTGCTGCCCTCGTCGCGCAGATGCGTTTCATAGATGCCGTCGCGCCGGGCGGCAGCACGGGCGAGACCGATTACTTCCTCGGTACGCGCGAAGCTCTGCGGCGCATAATAGAGCCCGCTCGACAGGCCGAGCGCACCATTGCACATCGCCGCGCCGACCAGCCCCTCCATCCGACGCTGCTCGTCCGCCGTCGGCGCACGATCCGCTTCGCCGAGAATCAGGCGGCGCACGGCCCCGAAGCCGACGAAAGCCGCGACATTGGGGCCAGGCGGCTGTCGATCCAATCGCGTGAGGACCGCGCCGACATCGGGATCGCCACCGCCATCGTTGCCGATCACGATCGTCGTCACGCCCTGGAGCAAGTGATTGGCGAGGAGCCGTCGGCCCGGTTCGTCGGACAGAGCGTCCGAACCCGAGTGCGTGTGCGGATCGATGAAGCCGGGAACCACCGTAAGCCCCGTCGCGTCGATCATCTGCTCTGCCGTAACGCCTGCCGGCCGGGGTCCGACATAGACGATCCGGCCGTCGTCGATTCCCACTTCGCTATTCCGCGGCGCGGCGCCGCTTCCGTCGATCACACGGCCGCCCGCGACGATCGCGTCGATCGTGCGCGGGGCGGAAAGCGGAGCCGGGCGAAGGGAGACGCCCGGCTCCGAGGTACGTCCTGACGATGCCGCGGCCAGCATCGTCAGGCACAGCACTCCGCCGATTGCTGCGGAGCGAATCATCGTCAGAACCGCTTGCTGACCGAGGCGTACACCTGGCGGCCGCGATTGCTGTAGAGGTCGCCGATGTAGCCGTAGGTCTGGTCGGCGATCGGCGGCAGCTCGTCGAGGATGTTGCGCGCACCGAGCCGGAAGCGGGTGCCGTCCATCGCGCTTCCGTCGCGAACCGTGTACTGGACGTACAGGCTGTGCGTCATGTGCGAGTCCACGCGGAAGCGCGTGCCGTCGTCCAGCGATGCCGAGGTGTCGGTCACCGGGCCCACGTAAGAGCCGTACCAGCCCGCACCCCACGAGCCCGAGCGCCAAGTCAGGCTCGCGCTGCCGCGCCATTTGGGACGGCCGTTCTGCTCGATCAGGTCTTCGGCACCGGGGATGGTGATGGTCGACGGGATCACGCCCGCCGCCTGCGCGTCGAGCAGCTCCTGCTGGACCTCGCCCGGCGTCTGGTAGAACTCAAGCAACCGTGCCGCATTCACCCGCAGCGAGAAATCGCCGAGGCCCGTGTCCTGCACCGAATAATAGAGCCCGAGGTCGAAGCCACGGACGGTGCGCGGCGTCAGGTTGATGTAGGAATCGTACACCTGGATGACGTCGCCTACCGGATCTAGGCCCGTGCCTGCGAAATCGGCGATATCTTCGGGCGATGGCGCCGCCCGCTCGACGAGCGGGTTGGACGAGCCCTGCAAGCGCAGCAGATAGTCGAGGATCAGCGCGTTGCTGTCGCCGAGGATGCCGATCACATCCTTCTGACGGATTTCCCAATAGTCCGCGGTCAGAGTCAACCGCCCGCCGTTGCCGCCGAAGTCGAATTGAGTGGTGGCACCGATCGAGAGATTGTCCGATTCCTCCGGCGTCAGATCGCGACTGCCCGAGCGATTGCTGACCACGCTCTGCCCCTGGGCGCAGTTGTTGATGCTGCTGATCCGCCCGGCGCGCAGATCGGCCTCGCAGCGGATCCAGTCGGTGCGGGTGTTCGCCCGCTCGACCCCGTTCTCGAACAGCTGCGGAAGGTTCGGCGCCCGGAAGCCCTGCGACCAGGAGCCGCGCAGCTGAAACTGCGGGAAGACATACCAGGACGCGGCGATCTTCGGCTTCGCGACACTGCCGAAGCCTTCATAGCTTTCGGCGCGGCCCGCGAGCTGGAGATCGAGCGAATGGACGAGCGGGATGTCGAGCTCGGGCGAGACCAGCGGCACCGCGAATTCGAGGAACGCCGAATAGACTTCCCGAGAGCCGCGGCTGTCGGGAGTCGGGCTGGCGCCCATCGCATCGCTGCCGTTCGAGCTGCCGTCCAGCGCAGTGAACACGATGGTACCGTCGAGCCGGTCGTCGCGATCGTCGAAGAAGGTCTCGTGCCGGAACTCGACGCCCGCCGCCATGCCGACGCGCCCGCCGGGCAGGCGAAACAGATCGTTGGTGCTGATCTTGAAATCGGCGAGCGCCAGCTCGGTCTCGTTCGCACGCGAGATGTCGACCATGAAGCTGTCGATCACGCTTCGCGCGTTGGGAGTCGAATCGCGCCGCTGCGGGTCGAACGGGTCGCCGCCGTTGAACGGATTATACGCGCTCGAGTCGGTGCGCGAGAGCGCCTCCTGAAACAGCGTGAGGCTGATCGTGCGCATCGAATCGACCGTCCGCGCTTTCGAGTAGAGCGCGGCGGTTTCCCAGTCGAAGCCGCCTAGCTGTCCTCGGAACCCACCGACGAAGCGATAGGTGTCGTTGACGACATCGACCACCATCGGCCCGGCGTCGACCGGACGGTAATCCTGAAGCTCAAGCGGAACGCCCGCGGTGGAGACGCCGGTCAGGCCGGGGATTCGATTGGGGCTGCCGACCGGGCCGAACGGGTTCCAATAGGCATTGGCAGGCACGATCAGCCGCTGGTTGGACAGCGCGGTCTCCTGCTCGCGGATCGACTGGAAGTCGGCGTGGTACCAGCCGATCTCGCCGAAGAAGCGGATGCCGCTGTCGAATTCGTGGTTGAGAAAGGTGAACAGGTTGAAGCGCTGATTGCGACCGAGAATCGTCCGCTCGGTGTTGATGTCATATTTGAGGTTGTTGTCGGTCGACAGCGTGGAGAGGGTCGAATTGTCCCAGCAGGTGTTGGCGACCGGGCCAGGCGCGATGCACCCCTCATTGGTGTCCGGCTGAATGTGGAAGGCGCCGCTCGTCGTCAGCGCCGCGCCGTTCACCCGCGCGGTCGTGCTCGAACGGCTATAGTCGCTGTTGAGCCGCAGGAACTCGCCCCACATGCCGTCGACCGAGGTGTTGTCGAAATTCGAATCGCCTGCGAACGGCGTCCCTTCGACCAGGGACCGCATATCGCTGGAACGGGCGTTGAAGCGATCGACGGCATAGAGCGGATCGCGGTGCGTGAAGGCGCCGAACACCGAAATGTTCGTCATCCCGTCATTGAAGGTGTGCCCGCCTTCGAACGCCAGCTGATACTCATGCTGGTCGGATTCGTCGGTAAAGCCGACTTCGCCGGTCAGGCGGAATCCGTCGAGATTGTCTTTCAGCACGGTGTTGATCACGCCGGCCACCGCGTCCGATCCGTAGATCGCCGCTGCGCCGTCGAGCAGCACCTCGACCCGGCGCACGCCCATCACCGGAATGGCGTTGGTGTTGACGCTCTGCACGGGAACCAGGTTCTCGGTCTGGGTACCCGGATGGAGCACCATGCGGCGGCCGTTGAGCAGCACCAGCGTGTTGCCGGTGCCAAGTGCGCGCAGGTTGATCGAGGCCACGTCGCCGCGCGCGTCGTTGATGCCGCCCGCGTCGCGGCTTTCGTTGAACGCCACGTCACCGGCCTGCGGGATGGCGCGGAAAAGCTCGTCGCCGCTGGTCGGCGCGATTGCGTCGATATCCTGCTCGTTGAACACCGTGACGGGCAGCGCCCCGGCGACATCGGCGCCGCGGATCTGCGATCCGATGACGACAATCTCCTCGGGCGTGGCATCTTGCACGTCGGCCGCGGTCTGCGGCGGCGCCGCGTCCTGGGCACCGGCCGAAGCGGCGGCGCCGGGCAGCGGCACTGCGTCCTGCGCCATCGCGGCGGTTGCGCTCGCAATGAGCGAAATCCCGCCCATCAGACTTGCTATCCGAATCTGTGTCTTCATGATTGAAGCCCCCTTCCCTGGCTTGTTCTGCAGTGCGGCTGCGGTGTCTGGCGCACCGTCAGTCCCTCCCTTCGATGATGTCGGCGACGCGCTCTGCGGAGCCGGCAGCATAGGTCCAGCCAAGCGCACCATGGCCGGTATTGGCGATCACGCGGTGCGCGATCGTCCGAGTGATCGGCAGCGAATCGGGCGTCATCGGGCGGAGTCCCGCCCAGCTCGATTCGATCGAGTCATATTGCGCCGCCTGCGGAAGTGCGGCGCGCGCGCTGCGCACCAGCGCGCGGTGTCGCTTCGGGTCGATGTTCGTGTCGCGCGCGCCGAGATCGGCTAGCCCGGCGATCCGCATGCGGTTTCCCAGCCGCGCGAACACCACGCGGTTCGCGACGTCGGTGACGCTGATCGTGGGCGCGGCGGGCCCGGGCGGAGTCGTGATCGAATAGCCCTTCATCGGCAGGATCGGCAGCGATATGCCCAGGCTGCGCGCAAGCGCGGCCGACTGGCTGCCTGCGCACAGCACTACCCGGTCGGCGACGATCCGCTGGCCGCCCGCGGTAATGACTGCCGGGCGCTGCTCATCCGCTTCGATCCGGTCGACCGTCACTCCGAACAACCCGGTGCCGCGGCCGGTAGCGGTCAGCGCGATCCGCGCGCTCGTGCAAAAGCGATACGGATCGCCCACTTCCTCATCGGCGGTGTAGAGCGCACCGACGATGTCGTTGCGGATCGCGGACAGCATGGGTTCCATCGCGACGACCTGGTCGGGGTCGAGCAGTTGCTGGCGAACTCCCTGCGCCGCCTTCAGCGCGGCTGTCTTCTGCGCCGAAGCGAAGCTCTTCGCCGAGCGATAGAGATGGATCTTGCCCGGGCAGCTGTGCGCGAATTCCAGGTCATGATCCGACACTAGGCGCCGCAGCGCCTCGCGTGAGCGGAACGCCAGCGCCAGTCCTGCCAGCGTATTGCGCCGGAAGCGCCCGGCGCTGCTGTTGCGGACGAATGCCAGGCCCCAGCGCAGGAATTCGGGATCAAGGCTGAGACGGAGGCGAAATGCCGGTTCGGCACCCAGAACGAGCCGCGGCATCTGAGCCAGCGTCGCCGGGCTGGCCAGCGCATCGGTATAGGCATAGCTCAGCTGCGCGCCGTTGGCGAAGGAAGTGCCCAGTCCGGGCCCTTCGGCCGCGTCGATCACGGTCACTCGGTGGCCGCGATCCGCGAGCGTCAGCGCGGTCGCCATGCCGACCACGCCCGCGCCGAGCACCGTCACGGTCTGCGGCTGGCTCATCGACGCAAGCAAATCCGGAGCAGACCGTCGTTCATTCCGAAAATGTCCCCCCGGCGCGAGGCAACGGACCTTCCGTTGCAGATCGCTGCGCCTGGAGGAAACTTATCGGCAGGGGCGGACGCCGAAACTATGAATTTTTTGCGACACCCATAGCCTGTGGCTATGGATCTCCAGCCCGGCTTTCCTGAAGTGCCTTTTCAAGCGTGCGGAGGAATTGCCGCGCGATCTTTGACGGCTGGCGATCCTCCAGCGTGGCATAGGAGACGGTGAAGCCAAGCCGCGGCTCCGTCGGAAGCCAGCTGAAGCCGGGCGACCGCCATGCCCGCGCAGTGAATTCGTCGAGCACAGTGACGCCGCCTTCGAGCTGTGCAAGCCGGGCAGCGATGAAGAATGTCTGCACCGACACCGTTTCGCGATAGCTGATCCCGCGCTCTCGCGCCGCCCGTGTGAGCACTTCGCCGATCGGTCCTGTCGCCGTCACGCCGATGACGTCGCGGTCGGCGAGCAGGTCGAGCGGCAGCCGCGGACCCACCGATCCGAATGCCCCGGTCGGGAAGAGCACCACCAGCTCGCCTTCGGCGAGCACCGTCCGTGTCAGGCGCGGGTGCGGCGGCGGGGTATAGGCGATGGCCAGGTCGGTCTCCCGCTCGATGAGCGAGCGCACCAGATCGTCATGGTGGTGGGTATGCACTTCGAAGGTCACGCGCGGCCATTCGCGGCGGAACTGCGCCATCGCCTGCGGAACGATGTCGAGCGCAAGGCTGGGCACGATCCCCAGCCGGATATGCCCGCCACCGGCCTGCGAGAGGTTGCGCGCGGTTTGCTGAAGCGATTCAAGCCGTTCGAAAACGTCTCCCGCCTCGCGCATCAGCGCGTGCGCCTCGTCGGTCGGCACCAGCCGTCCGCGCGCGATCTGGAACAGCGTGAAGCCCAGGCTGTCTTCCGCGTGCCGCAGCGTCTTCGAAACCGACGGCTGCGAAACGCCCAGCGCGCGGGCCGCCGCGCTGATCGAACCATGGGTGTAGACGGCGTGAAAGATCTCGATCTGACGGAAGCGCATCGCGCCGCTATACCGCCCGGGCGGGTGCCGCCCAACGCTGTTTGCGCTCACGGGCGCAGGGCGACAGCCTCGACTTCCACCAGCGCGCCTTCGGTGAGGAGCGCGGACACCACTGTCGAC
The DNA here is from genome assembly GCF_050703275.1 of Sphingosinithalassobacter sp. LHW66-3. GTDB lineage: Bacteria > Pseudomonadota > Alphaproteobacteria > Sphingomonadales > Sphingomonadaceae > Sphingomonas. The sequence goes on along the minus strand of NZ_CP193482.1, from coordinate 2,782,182 downwards.
CGGGCCGGATAGGGCTCGCCGAAAACGCGGACATAAGCGGCGTTGAAGGCGGCTCCATAGCCGGGATCGGTGAGCCATGCGGTCACCTTCACGACATGCTCGGGGCCGCAACCGCTTTCGGCCAGCACGCGAACCAGGTTCGCGAGCGCCTGATCCGCCTGCGCTTCGATTCCGCCGGCGACGATCGCGCCGTCCCCGCCGCGCGCGAGCTGGCCCGAAGTGAACACAAGATCGCCGGCACTACGGGCGGCAGACAAGGGGGGGCGCACCATTCCAATACTCCTGGGAGGGAGCGCTTCGAGTGATGCTCAGGCGAGCGACATGCAATCGCGCGGATGTCGGGCAACCATGGCCTGAGGTTATGGAGCCGATCGCGCGTGCGCTCCCGCGGAAGCTCAGCAATCTCCTTCGGCGAGCGCGGCCGAGAACAGGCGGACGAGGCATCTCTCCACATGATCGGTCCGTTGGTCGCAGATCGGCGAAACGGCCATCACAGACCGGATGATCGCCGTCCCCATCAGAACCGCCATTGCCAGGCTCGCCCGAAACTCGGTGTCCTCGCCGTCCAGCAGCTCGGCGATGGCGCCGAGCATGTGCTTGTGCATCGACTCACGTACCAGTTCGCACGCCACGGGCGAGGAGGAAGAGCGGAGGATGATCAACAGATGCTCGAGCTTCTCGGTGCGCGGCGCTCCCGGCGGAGTTTCCATCAGCAGCCGTGCCAGATGCTGCGGCAGTTGATCGCGTCCAACGCCCAGAAACAGGTCTTCTTTCGCGCCGGCGCCGAGGACGTTCTTGAACAGCTCCTCCTTGCTTCCGAAATAGCGGTTGATGAGCGCGGGATCGACGCCCGCCGCACCGGCAATCTCACGCACGCCGACGGCTTCGTAGCTTTCGCGTGCGAAGAAGCTGCGTGCGGATTCGAGGATCGAATCGCGCGTGGCGGCAGAATCCCGTTGGGAACCAATGACTTTGGGCGACACGGCCATCCCCTATTCCTACTGGCGCCACGGCGTGGGTCAATCACTAGCCTGCCGACAAGTCAACAGGCGTTGACTTCGTCACTGCCGGTTCATAGATGGCGGTCGAGCGACCCGTCCGAAAGAGACGGGCAATGAGGATGATCTGGGGGCGCGCACCTCTTGCGACGGATCCTGCTATGGCCCGAATTCAATTCCGCACCGGCGCATTGGCGCTGCTTCTCGCGCTCGGCGGCTGTTCCGGCGGCGAGGCCGAATCGGGTGCGCCGCCTGCACCGCCGGTAACCGTCGCCGCTCCGGTGGTGCGCGAGGTCGTCGACTCCGACGAATTCATCGGCAGGTTCGAAGCGGTCCAGCACGTCGACGTGCGCCCGCGCGCGTCCGGCTATCTCACTTCGGTTCACTTCCAGGATGGACAATATGTCCGCCGCGGGCAGCTGCTGTTCACGATCGATTCGCGTTCCGCCCGCGCGGCACAGGCTCAGGCCCAGGCCGAGTTCTCACGTGCCCAGGCGGCGCTCGAAAACGCCCGCACTGAACTGGCCCGGTCGCGCTCGCTCGCCGAAGCGCAGGCCGCCAGCCAGGAGGAAGTCGAATCGCGCGAAGCGGCCGTCCGTTCTGCCGAAGCCCAGGTCGCGGCAGCCCAGGCCAGCGCACGTGCGCGTTCGCTCGACGTCGGCTTCACGCGCGTCACGGCACCGATTTCAGGCCGCATCTCCGAGCGGAACGTCGATGTCGGCAATGCCGTGCAGGCCGATCAGACGGTGCTGACGACGATCGTCTCGGTCGATCCGCTGCACTTCGCCTTCGAAGGATCCGAGGCGCTCCTCCTGAAATACCAGCGCGCGGGCGCCGGGATCGACGAAGGCGCGGCGGTTCGCATCCGGCTGCAGGACGAGGCGGATTTCGTTCACGCCGGCACGCTCGACTATGTCGGCTCGACGATTGATCCGGGCGCCGGCACGGTCCGCGCACGGGCCGTCGTTCCCAATCCTGAGGGCCTGTTGAAGCCTGGGATGATCGGCAATCTGCGCCTTGCTTCCTCGCAGCCGTATCGTGCGCTGCTGGTGCCGGAAACCGCCGTGATGAGCGATGCGGCGCGGCGCGTGGTCTACGTCGTCACCGAGGACAACACGCTCACTGCCCGTCCGGTCGAGCCGGGTCCGCTGATGGGCGACCTGCGCGTGATCCGTAGCGGCTTGAGCGCGGGCGACCGAGTGGTGATCGGCGGTGCGCAGCGCGCGCGCCCGGGCCAGAAGGTGGAACCGAAGGCGGGCACCATCCCGCCCTCGCAGACCGGCGGGGACGGCGAACCGGCACCGCCGCAACCACGAGCGGACGCGTCGCGCCCAGCCGCAGCTCGCTGAGGGCCGCACCATGAACATTTCCGGCTTCTTCATCGAACGGCCGATCTTCGCGTCGGTCATTTCGATCTTCATCGCGCTGATCGGCGCTTTCGCCTATCCGCTGCTGCCGCTGTCGCAGTACCCGCAGATCGCGCCGCCGACGATCGTGGTCCAGGCGTTCTATGCCGGCGCCTCGCCCGAAACGATCGCGGAAACGGTTGCCGCGCCGATTGAGGAACAGATCAACGGCGTCGAGAACATGCTGTACCTGCAGTCCTCCTCGACGCAGGGCCAGGCGCAGGTCACCGTCACTTTCGAAGCCGGAACGGATCTCGATCAGGCGCAGGTGCTGGTGCAGAACCGCGTCGCAGTCGCCGAGCCGCGCCTGCCCGAAGCGGTTCGCCAGCTCGGCGTGACCGTGAACAAGCAGGAATCCGGGTTCCTGATGATCGTGGCGCTCACGTCGCCCGACAACACGTACGACACCGACTATATCGGCAACTATGCCAACACCGCGGTGCGCGACCGACTGCTGCGGCTGGAGGGCGTCGGCGGCGTGCAGGTGTTCGGCGGCGGCAATTATTCGATGCGGATCTGGATCGATCCGGATCGCGCGGCCGGGCGCAATCTCACCGCGACCGAGATCGTCCAGGCGCTCCGCGCGCAGAACGTGCAGGCCGCGGGTGGCGCGCTGGGCGAGCCGCCGGCGGGCTCCGGCAATCCGGCATTCCAGGTGCCGGTCGACGTGCAGGGCCGGCTGAGCGATCCCGAACAGTTCGCCAACATCGTCCTCAAGACCGACCCCGCGACCGGCGCGATCACGCGCGTCCGCGATGTCGCTCGGGTCGAGCTGGGCAGCCAGGACTACGGGATTCGCGGCCGCTTCGACGGCGAACGCGGCATCGCGCTCGCGATCATTCCCCAGCCGGGCTCCAACGCACTCGATGCAGCCAACCTCGTCGCCGAGGAAATGGAGGCGATCGCCCGCGAGCTTCCTCCGGGCCTCGAATATTCGATCCCCTACAACCCCACCGAATATGTCGCGGCCTCGGTCGAGGCGGTGCAGCACACCCTGCTCGAGGCAGTGGCGCTGGTGGTGCTCGTCGTGCTCATCTTCCTTCAGACGTGGCGCGCCGCGATCATCCCGATCGTCGCGATTCCGATCGCGCTGATCGGCACCTTCGCGGTCCAGCTGGCGCTCGGATTCTCGATCAACTCGCTGTCGCTGTTCGCGCTCGTGCTCGCGGTCGGCATCGTGGTGGACGATGCGATCGTCGTCGTGGAGGCAGTCGAAAAGCACATCCGCGAAGGACTTACACCGCGCGAGGCGGCGCATCGCACGATGCGCGAGGTTTCCGGCGCGCTCATCGCGATCGGCCTCGTGCTGGTTTCGGTGTTCATCCCGACCGCGCTGACGCCGGGCATCCCCGGCATCTTCTACCGTCAGTTCGCGGTGACCATCGCCGCTGCATCGGCGATCTCGCTGCTCGTCTCGCTGACCCTTTCGCCGGCGATGGCCGCGCTGCTGCTGAAGCCGCACCGCGAAGATCACGGCGAATCCGGACCGCGCTGGCTGAGGCCGCTGAAGGTCGCGGGCAATCGCTTCAACGCCGGCTTCGATTGGCTGGCGGACCGCTTCGGGCGGCTCACCGCGCGACTGGTGCGGATGGGAACGCTGATGATGGTGCTCTACGCCGGCCTGCTCCTGCTGACCGGCTGGCGGCTGAGCGACACGCCGACCGGGTTCATTCCCGAGCAGGATCAGGGCGTGCTGATCGGCGTCGTCCAGTTGCCGCCGGGCGCGTCGCTCGACCGCACGGAGGAAGTGCTGAACCGTGCCTATGGCATCGTCAGCCAGATGGAGGGCGTCAACAATGTCGCCGCGTTCGCTGGCCTCGACGGCGCCAGCTTCTCGCAATCCTCGAATGCGGGCGTGATGTTCGTCCGGCTTAGGGATTGGGAAGAGCGCGGGTCCGAACTGTCCGCCGAAGCAATGAGCGGGCAGATCACCGGCGCTCTCGCCGGCGCGATCGACAATGCCAACATCTTCGTGATCTCGCCGCCGGCGGTGCAGGGTCTCGGCAACGGCAGCGGCTTCGTGATGATGCTGCAGGATCGCTCGGGCGCCGGCTATCGCGCGCTGGAAGGCGCGGCAGGCGCGATGATGGGCGCGGCCGCACAGCGGCCCGAAGTGTCGCAGGTGTTCACATTGTTCAACACCGCGACGCCCCGCGTCGTCGCCGATGTCGATCGCGATCGGGCACAGCTGCTCGGCGTACAGCCCGGGCAGGTGTTCGACACGCTCGGCACCTACATCGGCTCGAGCTATGTCAACGACTTCAACCTCTTCGGACGCACCTTCCGAGTCACCGCACAGGCGGAGCCAGGCGCGCGCGAGCAGATCACCGACATCGGCCGGCTCCAGGTTCGGTCGTCCTCGGGCGAGATGGTTCCGCTTTCGTCGGTGGCGACGCTCCGGCCGGACAGTGGCCCGGCGCGTGTGGTCCGATACAATATGCAGCCCGCGATCGAGCTTCAGGGCCAGGCTGCGCCCGGAGTCTCGTCGGGTCAGGCACTGCAGACGATGGAGCAGCTCGCGGCGGAGAATCTGCCGCAGGGGTTCGGCTATGAATGGACCGGGCTCGCCTATCAGCAGCAGGCCGCCGGCGGCAGCTCGGCAGTCATCTTCCTGCTTGCCGTGGTGTTCGTCTTCCTGGTGCTGGCCGCGCAATATGAAGCGATCACGCTGCCGCTTGCGGTGATCCTTATCGTGCCGATGTGCATTCTGGCGGCGATGCTGGGTGTCAATCTGCGCGGGATGGACAACAACATCCTCACGCAGGTCGGCCTCGTCGTCCTGATCGCCCTCGCCGCGAAGAACGCGATCCTGATCGTCGAGTTCGCCAAGCAGGGCGAGGACCAGGGGATGGATCGCTTCGAAGCGGCGGTGCATGCCGCGCGCTCGCGCCTGCGGCCGATCCTGATGACCAGCTTCGCCTTCATCTTCGGCGTGATCCCGCTCGCGATCGCGAGCGGCCCAGGCCAGGAGATGCGCCAGTCGCTGGGCACCGCCGTCACGTTCGGCATGCTCGGCGTGACGATCTTCGGGCTGCTGTTCACGCCGCTCTTCTACGTCCTCATGCGCGGGCTCGGCCGCTATCTGCCGCAGCGCGGGTCGCGCTCGGACGAAGCGCCCGCGCCTGCATCGCTCGAAGGAGCTGCCGAATGAAGTTCCGCACCTTCTGCACCGCGGCAGCTGCCGTCGCGCTCTCCGGCTGTGCGGTCGGACCCGACTATGTCGCACCCGCCCCGCCCGCGCCGGCACAGGCGCCGCTGATCGAAGCGGCCGACGCGGCCTTCGTTCCGGCCGAGCCCCCCGCAGAGTGGTGGCGTCTGTTCCGTGCTCCGGTGCTCGACCGGCTGGTCGACGAGGCGCTCGCGAACAACACCGATCTGCGGGCCGCCGCCGCGAACCTGCGCGAGGCGCGCGCGCTGTTGTCGGAGACGCGCGCCGGCCGGCTGCCGACGACGGACATCGGCGCCGGCGCCAGTTATGGCCAGGTTGCCGGTTCGACGCTCGGTGTCGACGGCGCCGGACCGCGGGGCGAAACCTATGATGCCGGGCTCGACATCGGCTATCAGGTCGATCTGTTCGGCCGCATCGGCCGCGCGATCGAAGCGAGCGAGGCCGATGCCGAGGCAGTGCGCGCGGCCTATGAGCTGACGCGCATCACGGTCGCGGCGGAAACGTCGCGGGCCTATGCCGAAGTATGCGGCTACGGCCGACGCATCGAAGTCGCGCGCGAGAGCCTGCGCGTCCAGGAACGCACGTTCGATCTGACGCGGCGGCTGTTCGAAGGCGGCCGCGCCACTGCGCTCGATACCAACCGCGCACAGGCGCAGCTCGATCAGGTCCGCGCCGACCTGCCGACGCTCGAGGCCGAGCGCCGGGCAGCACTGTATCGCCTGGCGGTGCTCACAGGCCGCCCGCCGCTGGAGTTCTCCGCCGAAGTGGCCGATTGCACGGTGCCACCGTCGGTGCTCACGCCGCTACCGGTGGGCGACGGCGCATCGCTGCTCGCCCGCCGGCCCGATGTGCGCGCGGCCGAGCGACAGCTTGCAGCGGCAACCGCGCGGATCGGCGTTGCGACCGCCGAACTCTATCCCAGCGTATCCTTCGGCGCCTCGGTGGGGAGTACCGCCAACGCGATCGGGGATATCGGCTCGTCGCAGGGCTTCCGCTTCGGCATTGGGCCCCTTCTCTCCTGGAGCTTCCCGAACACGGCGGTCGCCCGGGCCCGGATCGCTCAGGCCGAAGCCCGGGCCGACGCGGCCCTGGCTACCTTCGACGGCACTTGGCTGACCGCGCTTCAGGAAACGGAGAGTGCGCTCGCACGCTTCGCGCGCCAGCAAAGCCGTATCGCCATCCTCACGAGCGCGCGCGATGCGAGCGCCGAAGCAGCACGCATCGCACGGCTGCGCTACGAGGCGGGTCGCGAGAGCTTCCAGATCGTGCTCGAAACCGAGCAGAACCTCGCCGCCTCCGAAGCACTGCTGGCGCAGGCGCAGGCGCAGCTTGCGAATGATGGCATCATGTTGTTCCTGGCGCTTGGCGGCGGCTGGGAAGCCGAGCCACTGCAAGCCGGCGGCGCCTTCGCGTCCGATGAACCGAGTTGAGGCGAAGAGGGCTCAGCGGGCCGGGGCGGGCTTCAGCAGTTCGGTGAGAGCCGCTGCCAATGCCGGCAGCCGATAGGGTTTGCGCAGAATCGGGAACTTCCGCTCGTCCTGTGGAATGAATTGTTTGCTGCTGTAGCCGCTGGCAAGCAGCACGGGCAGGCCCGGCGCCCTGGCGCGGAGCGCTTCCGCCAGGTCGAGGCCGCTCTGGCCGGGCATCACGATGTCGGAGAAGACGAGGTCCACCTCCTCCCGGTCGAACAGGGAGAGCGCTTCGGCGGCATCCGCTGCTTCCACCACGGTGCAGCCGAGGTCCTCGAGAAGATGGCGCGCGAAGTACCGGACATGGTCGCTGTCCTCGACCAGGAGGATCGTCAGCCCCGGCGGAAGCGAGAGTTCCAGTTCGTCGACGGACCGCTCCAGCGGCCGCTTATCGGTTCGTGGCAGGTAGATATGGAGCGTGCTGCCACACCCGAGCTCGGACTCCAGGTTCGCAAAACCGCCCGATTGCACCGCAAATCCATGGATTTGGGAAAGGCCGAGCCCTGTCCCCTTGCCGGTGGGCTTGGTGGTGAAGAACGGCTCGAACACACGCTCGAGCGCCTCACGTGCGATCCCCTCTCCGGTGTCGCTGACCGACAGGGACACCATATCGCCGTCGGGACGTGATACGTTCCTGGTCGCGATCGTGAGCCTTCCCCCGTTCGGCATGGCATCGCGCGCGTTCAATACGGCATTCAGCAGTGCCGCCTCCAGCCCGGTGGGATCGATTTCGACGTGCCAAAGCCCCGGCGCGAGATCGAGCTGGAGATCATAGGTGCTGCCAAGCGTGCGCTGGAGCATCTCTCCGAGCGCGTCCAGGCGGACGCTAAGATCGAGGACTTCCGGCTCCAGCGGCTGGCGGCGTGCGAACGCGAGCAGCTGAGAGGTCAGGCTGGTCGCCCGCTCCGCCGTCTCCAGCACGACATTCAGGTAACGCGTGCGCTTCTCTTGCTGCAGGTCCGGCTGCCGCAGGAGAAAATCGGCAGCGCCCCGCACCACCGTCATCAGATTGTTGAAGTCGTGTGCGATCCCACCTGCCAGCTCACCCAGTGCCTGAAGCTTCTGCGACTGCAGCAGCGCCTCCTGTGTGCGCCGAAGCTCCTCCTCCGCCTCCTTCCGCTCGCTGATGTCGCGCGTGATCTTGGCGAAGCCCACATGTGTGCCCTGGTCGTCGTAGATCGGATCGAGGACCACGTGCGCCCAGAAGAGCGAGCCGTCCTTGCGAACGCGAAGCGCTTCGGCTTCGAACTTGCCGTCGCGTAGCGCAGTTTGCAGCGCCCGTTCGGGAGCGCCGCGCGATTGGTCCTCTTCGGTGTAGAACAGGGAGAAGTTTCGCCCGACGACTTCGGATTCGGCATAGCCCTTGATCGCCTGAGCGCCGGAATTCCAGCTGTTGATGTTGCCCTGCGGGTCCAGCATGTAGATCGCATAGTCCACCACGCCGGTAATCAGCAGTCGGAACTGCAACTCGCTCTCGCGCGCCGCTTCCTGCAGGCGCACCTTTTCGGTGACGTCCCGAGTGATCTTGGCAAAGCCGATCAGCGTGCCCGTCTCGTCCCGGACGGGATCGACGATGACATGGGCCAGAAACTTGCCGCCGTCCTTGCGCAGACGCCAGCCTTCCATCTCGAAACGGCCCTGCTCCGCGGCCGTGCGCAGGATCGTGGCAGGCATCCCGCTTTCCCGGTCTTCGAGTAGGAAGAACCTCGAGAAATGCTCCCCGATGATTTCTTCTGCCTCATATCCCTTGAAGCGGCGGGCGCCCGAATTCCACGTGCTCACATAACCATCGGGATCGAGCATGTAGATCGCATAGTCAGTGACCGACTGGACGAGCAGCTCGTACCGCCGATCGAAGAGATCCTGATGCAGATTGAGTGGCGACATTCACGATTCCGCTGAAGGCCCCCGCCCTCCAACCGGTCAGTGTGGGAAAATCGGGGATCGATCAAGGCCGCTTCTGCGCGAGAAACCGACTGAGAGGCAGGTGATCGCCGATGGCTGATCGCTTGATCAGGCGCCTTCCTGGGCGTGGCCCAACGCGGATGCCCGCCTGGTTGCGCCGGAGGATGTCGGCGCGGCACAGCCCTTCGCACTTGCAAAACGGGGTACGGGAGCGTATCGGCGCCGCCATCCGCTGGACCCGGTTTTCCGGGTGGCTCGGCCCGGCGCCCATCCCCGGGATAACCTTCAGGCACCTCGGCGACCCGCCGTCTTCTTGTATGCGTCTCCTGATCGAGCGTGTGCCCGCTGTCGTGCCGAAGTAATCTTCAGGTTCTTCCGAATGCCAACATTTGCCTCGCTGAAGCGCGAGTGGCTCGCCAATCCGCGGGGAGACATCCTCGCCGGGATCGTCGTCGCGCTTGCGCTGATTCCCGAAGCGATCGGTTTTTCGATCATCGCCGGCGTCGATCCGCGCGTTGGCCTTTACGCCTCCTTCTCGATCGCGGTCATCATCGCGCTGGTCGGTGGTCGGCCGGGAATGATCTCGGCCGCCACGGCAGCTGTCGCAGTGGTCGTCGTTCCGCTCGTGCGTGATCATGGCGTCGAATACCTGTTCGCGGCCACGGTGCTGATGGGCATTCTGCAGCTCGTTGCGGGTTTCCTGCGCCTCAACCTGCTGATGCAATATGTCTCGCGCTCGGTGATCACCGGCTTCGTCAACGCGCTCGCGATTCTCATCTTCATGGCGCAGCTGCCGGAGCTCACCGGCGTGGCTTTGATGACCTATGTCCTGGTCGCGGCGGGCCTCGCCGTCATCTATTTGCTGCCGCGGTTAACCAGGGCGGTGCCCTCGCCGCTGATCGCGATCATCATCCTGACGATCGTGGTGTTCTACGCCGGGCTCGACGTGCGGACCGTGGGCGACATGGGCGAGCTGCCCTCCACCCTGCCCAGCTTCCTGATCCCCGACGTGCCGTTCACGGTGGAGACGCTTCAGATCATCTTTCCCTACTCGCTGACGATGGCGGCGGTGGGCCTGCTCGAATCGATGATGACCGCCCAGATCGTCGACGACCTGACCGACACGCCCTCCGACAAGCAGCGCGAAATGAAGGGCCAGGGCATCGCCAATTTCGTCACCGGGTTCTTCGGCGGGATGGGCGGCTGCGCGATGATCGGTCAGTCGGTCATCAACGTGAAGTCGGGCGGCTTCACGCGCCTGTCGACTCTGGTTGCCGGCGTGTTCCTGCTGTTCCTGCTGCTGGTTCTCGGGCCGGTGGTCGCCGTCATTCCGATGGCCGCACTGGTCGCGGTGATGATCATGGTGTCGATCGGCACGTTCAGCTGGCGCTCGATCCGCAACATCCGCCATCATCCGTGGCAGTCTTCGGTGGTGATGCTCGCCACCGTGGTGATTACCGTCTGGACACATGATCTGGCGCAGGGCGTGCTGGCGGGTGTGATCCTGTCGGGCCTGTTCTTCGCCGGCAAGGTGAAGCGCCTGTTCACTGTCGAAAGCGCGCTTTCGGATGACGGCGGCACACGCACCTATCGCCTCTCGGGCCAGATCTTCTTCGCGTCCGCCGAGCGCTTCGTCGAGGCATTCGATTTCAAGGAAGTTGTCGATCGGGTGGTGATCGACGTTTCCGATGCACACTTCTGGGACATCTCCGCCGTGGGCACGCTCGACAAGGCGATCCTGAAATTCCGGCGGGAAGGCACCCAGGTGCAGATCACCGGCCTGAACGAAGCCAGCGCCTCGATGATCGAACGCTTCGCCATGCACGACAAGCCCGGCGCCGATGCAGCGCTGAGCGGTCACTGAGAGGAGATAAGACCATGCAGCACATCCTCGCCTGCATCGACGCATCGGCCTATGCCAACAGTGTCTGCGATCTCGCCGCCTGGGCCTCGCGGCGCCTGACGCTGCCGATCGAGCTGCTCCACATCGTCCAGCGCCGCGATGCGGTGGCGGCCCGGCATGACCTCTCCGGGGCGATCGGCCTGGGCGTGAAGACTGACCTGATGGAAGAGCTGGTCCGGCTGGAGGAAAGCGACGCCAAGCTTCAGATCGAGCGCGGTCGTGCGCTCCTGGCTGCCGGCGAGCAGCGCCTGCGCGAAGCGAGGGCCACCCAAGTGCGGACACTCCACCGCCACGGCGGCATCGTCGAGACCATTCTCGAGCGCGAAGCCGAAGCGCGCCTCGTCGTGATGGGGAAACGCGGTGCCGGCCATGAGTTCGCCACCGATCACATCGGCTCGAAGATCGAACGCGTGGTGCGCGCGAGCGACCGGCCGATCCTGATCGCGTCGCGAGCAGTCGAGGAGCCGCGCGAGATCGTTTTCGCCTATGACGCCAGCAAGGCGGCCGAGCGCGCGCTCGAGCGCCTCCTCGACTCGCCATTGTTCGTGGGACTGCCGGTTCACATCGTGATGGCGGACACGGACAATGACGCGCATCGGGCGGCTCTTCGCGGTGCCGCGGACCAGTTGCGCGGCAGCCGCGCGGTGCGCGAGACGCTGCGGAGCGGCAAGGCCGAGACGGTGATCGCCGATATCGTTGCGCAGACGCCGGGCGCGATGCTGATGATGGGCGCCTATGGCCACTCGCCGCTGCGCGCATTGATCGTCGGCAGCACCACCACCGCGATGATCCGCACGGTTCACGTGCCGGTGCTGCTGGTACGATAAGCCTCGCCACGAGGATCGGCAGGCCGGCACATCCAGAACGGGTGTAGGGCGCATCGCAGTCGCGGACGCTGGCCATCTGGGAGCGCAACTCAATCGAGATTGCCGCTACAGCCGAAGAGCGACATCCCTTCGCGGCTCTGCCGTACACTCGCGTCCCGGCGCGCATCGCATTCTCCGCGACGCGGCGCCGGGAAGCCAGACGAACGCCTGTGTGTCAGCCGCGCGCCACGACAGCCTCGATTCCCGCACCCGCGCTGGCGAGCTCGCGCTCGGCCTGGAAAAAGCCGTAAGCGGGAACGAACTCGTTCGTTCGATCGGTGACTTGATCCCAGCACTCGAGCAGTTGGGCGCCCGTATCGGCCTCGGCACCGATCTGAACACCCTGCGTCAAAGTGACGTTCGCCGCCGCGAAATGGCCGGCTCCGGCACAGAGCACCGTCCGGCTCGGCGCTTCGTCGGCAACCATCGGCAGCAGTGCGGGACTTACCAGCGCTGGATCGAGCAGCTCGTCCGGAGTTATCTGTGCAATCAGTCGCGTGCCCAGGTGGCCGAGCAATTCGAGAAACCAGCGGACCTTGAAAGTCGTCCACCGATTCGTGATCCACTTTGGTGGCCACGATGGAATATACCGAGAAACCGTGGGACCAGCAGGAGCCATGTTACCGCAGATTTCTGCGGATCTCTAGAATGCTCTCACTATGTAATGGTGCCGCTTGCAGGACTCGAACCTGCGACCCCCGCATTACGAATGCGATGCTCTACCAGCTGAGCTAAAGCGGCACGACTCCCAGGCGGCACGGCCCGGAAGAGGGCGGCGCTTACCAGCACCGGTCTTGCCTGACAAGCGCTTGCAAAACCGTTCCTGCCCGGAGGCGTGGCTTTACGCATCGTTTACCACGCACGGTGCACAACAGGTGGAGGTAAGCGGGTAACGGCCCGGAGTGGAGCACGCGCATGGACATGGGTCGGGGATTCAACGACCGTCTGGATATCGACCAGCGGGACGAGGCCGACGCCGGCGTTGCCGATCGGCCGCTGGAGATCGGTACCGACGAACGCCGGATGCACGTGCGCGCGTATAATCATTGGGTATCGCTGCTGCGCGGGCGCGCCTATCCGTCGATCGAGGATCTCGATCCGGGCAATATCGCCGATTTCGGGCCGCACAGCGTGCTGCTCGATTTCACCAAGGGTGTCGAGGATCCGGCGATTCGCTATCTCGGGCACGCACTGCGAGAGGAGTGCGGGGTCGACGGCAGCATCACCAATGTGGCGCAGGTGCCGAGCCGATCGCTGCTCAGCCGCCTCACCGATCATTATCTGCAGATCATCGCCAATCGCGCGCCGATCGGCTTCGAAGCCGAGTTCGTCGGCCAGCGCGGGCACAATACGCTCTACCGCGGCATCCTGATGCCCTTCTCGTCCGACGAGGACACGATTGATTTCATCTACGGCGTCATCAACTGGAAGGAACTGGTCGACGCCGAGACCCAGGCAAGGCTCAATGCCGAAATCGAGGAGTCGCGCCGCGCCGCGCCGCGCCAGCTGGTCGCCGCGCCAGTGTGGGCGGACGGACCCAGCGCCGGCCTGTCGGCATCGTCGTCGGAGCCCCCGTCGACGACTGCGCCGGAGCCGGAGACTCTCGCCGATCGGCTCGTGCTGGCACGCGAATCGGCCGCGGCGGCTCGCGCCTCGGACACGCGCAGCCGCGCCGCACTGTATCGCGCGCTGAGTCGCGCCTATGATTTCGCCTGCGCCGCCGACGAAGACGCGACCGGCTATGCCGCGCTCCTCGCCGAGGCCGAACTGAGCGTTCAGGCTCGCGCGCCGATGACTCCGTGCGTCAAGCTCGTTTTCGGTGCCGACTATGACAAGACGCGGCTCACCGAATTCGCGGCCGTGCTCACCCATGCGAAACGCTGCGACATACCGCAGGGCGGACTCGATGCGTTCCTCGAAATCGCCGAGGGCGGCATCAAGGGTATCGTCCGCGCCGAACGTGCGCTGCGCCGCCCTGCCGATCGCAGCGATCGATATGCCCGCGCCGCCGCCGAGCTGCGCAGCCGACCGCCACTCGCGCATGTGCCGATCGCAGCGGACAGCGACGATTTCGTCGTCCTGCTCGCCCGTCCCGGCAAGGATGGCCTCGACATCGTCGCCACTCTTTCAGGCGATTCCGCACTCACCCAACGGGCGGTGAAGAAAGCCGCCGGCTAGGAAAGAACACGGTCCGCAGATCGCCTGATCGCACTGTCGCGGAACCCGACTTTTCGGTCTCTTCGCACCTGCCACAAGCCTTGAGGTCGCGGGCCACCCGGCGCATAGCGCCCCCATGCCCAAGACCTCGATCAAATCGCTGACGCACGAACTGGAAGCACGGCTCACCGAAGGCGCACTTCCTGGCGAACTCGAAGATTTCGGCCAGGCCGAGCAGGCGGAAGCCACCGCGTTCCTCGCCAAGACCGCTGCCGAGCGCCCGCCAGAGACGCCGCGGATCGCGCTCACCACTTATCTCACCGGCGAACGGCGCCGGATGCGGCTGGCGGTGGTCAACGACGACATGCCGTTCCTGGTCGATTCGATCTCGAGCGCGATCGCCGCGCACGACATCGTGATCCATCGGATCATCCATCCGGTGATTCCGGTAGTCCGCGACGAGGAGGGGAAGCTGACCGGCGTCGGCACCGGCAAGCCCGAATCGATGATCTACATCGAAATGGAGCGTGGCGAAGCCCGGCTGCGGCGCGCGCTGGTTGCCGAAATCGAGCGCACGCTCGATCAGGTGCGCGACGCCGTCGCCGACTGGCCGAACCTGCAGCGCGCCATCGCCGCCGACGCCGACCGTGTCCTGTCGCAGGAGGGCGCGGCGCTGTTGCGATGGTTCCACGACGGCAACATGACGCTGCTGGCGCACGAGAAGTGGCGCACCGACGGCAGCGTCGAAGATCAACTCGGCCTCGCGCGCTACACGCTCGGTTCGCCGATCCTCGCCGAAGCGTCGCGGATTTTGGCGGCCGAGTGGTTCGAACAGGGTGGCGAGGCGCCGCTGCTCCTCAAGTCCAACTGCATTTCGACCGTCCATCGCCGCGTGCCGCTCGATATCGTGGTGGTGCCGCTGCGCGAGGGCGGCGCCGTCACCGGCCTCTCGATCCACGCCGGGCTGTGGACCAGCGCCGCACTCCACACGCCGCCGTCGGACGTGCCGGTGCTCCGTTCGCGCCTGCATGCGCTCGAAAGCAAGTGCGGCTTCGATCCGAAGGGACATACCGGCAAGGCGATGACGCACGCGCTGGCCGCGCTCCCGCATGATCTCACCACGGCATTCCCCGCCGAATCGCTCGAATCGCTTGTGCTCACCTCAATGTCGGTCGCGGATCGCCCGCGTTCGAAACTGGTGCTGATCCGCTCGACCCTCGGGCGCCACCTGTTCGCCTTCGTCTGGCTGCCCCGCGACGAGGTTTCGACCGTGCGGCGCACCGCGATCGGCGACATGCTGGCGCAGGCGGCGAATGCCCGGCTCATCAGCTGGTCGATCGCGCTGGAAGACGGAGTTGTGGCGCTGATCCGCTACACGCTCGATCTGCGCGGCGGCGGGCACATGCCCGATGCCCAGGCTCTCGACCAGCGGCTGGAGCGGATGGTGCGCGGCTGGGTTCCCGCGGTCGAAGCGGCACTCGCCGAGCGCGCGGGCCAGCGGTCCACTCGGCTCGCGCTGCGCTATGCAAACGCATTTCCGGCCGCCTATCGCGCCGTCAACGGCGCCGAGGAAGCCGCCCGCGACATCCTGCGCATCTGCAGCCTCAACGGCCCCGACGATCGCTCGGTGCGCATCTGCGCGGATCCGGAGCGCGACGGCGTGTTGCGGATCAAACTCTATCGTCTCGGCGGCGCACTCCCGCTCTCCGACGCGGTTCCGGTCTTCGAGAATTTCGGCTTCACGGTGATCGAGGAGGTTCCGACCCGGCTCACCGACGGCACCAACGCCTATGTTCATGACTTCGAAGTCGCGTTGACGGGCGCAGCGCCCGAGGCGCTGCTGCGGGCACCTTCGGTCGTGGAGAACGCGATCGCCGCGGTGCTGGAGAACAAGGCCGAGAACGACAGCTTCAACCGGCTGATCGTCGAGGCGGAAATGAAGCCCGGTTCGGTCGTGCTGCTGCGCGCCTGGTTCCGCTATCTGCGCCAGACCGGGATGAGCTACGGCCTTACCACCGTCGTCGATGCGCTGCGCCGCGCGCCGAAGGTCGCCGCCGCGCTGATCGAGCGGTTCGAACTCGCGCATGATCCGGGCCGGCCGGCCGCGTCCCAGGACGCGCTCGACGAAGCGACCGCGGCCATCGACGCGCAGCTCGACGCGGTCTCGGCGATCGATGACGATCGCATCCTGCGCACGATCCGCGGCGTCGTGCTGGCCACGTTGCGCACCAACGCCTTCTCCCCCGCCTGTCGGGAGGCGCTGGCGTTCAAGCTCGACAGCGCGCGCGTTCCGGGCCTTCCGCAGCCGCTGCCTTGGCGCGAGATCTTCGTGTACAGCCCCCGCGTGGAGGGTATCCATCTGCGCGCCGGCCCGGTCGCGCGGGGCGGGCTGCGCTGGTCCGACCGGCGCGACGACTTCCGCACCGAGATCCTCGGCCTGATGAAGGCCCAGCGCGTGAAGAACGCGGTGATCGTTCCCACCGGCGCAAAGGGCGGCTTCTATCCCAAGCAGCTCCCCTCGCCCGCGGTCGATCGCGATGCGTGGTTCGAAGAGGGCAAGGAAAGCTATCGGATCTTCATTCGTGCGCTGCTGTCGATTACCGACAATATCGTCGGCGGCGCGGTGGTGCATCCTGATCGCGTCGTGATCCACGACGGCGAGGATCCCTATTTCGTGGTGGCGGCCGACAAGGGCACTGCCACCTTCTCCGACGTCGCCAATGCGATCGCGCTGGAGCGCAACTTCTGGCTGGGCGATGCCTTCGCCTCGGGCGGTTCCTACGGCTATGACCACAAGGCGATGGGCATCACTGCCCGCGGCGCCTGGATCTCGGTGCAGCGCCACTTCCTCGAAATGGGCGTCGATGTTCAGACCGAGACGATTCGCGTAGCCGGCTGCGGCGACATGTCGGGCGACGTGTTCGGCAACGGCATGCTGCTGTCGAAGGCGACCAAGCTGGTCGCCGCGTTCGATCATCGCCACATCTTCTTCGATCCCGATCCCGATCCGGCGACGAGTTGGGAAGAGCGGAACCGGATGTTCCAGCTGCCCCGGTCGAGCTGGGAAGACTATGACAAGGCACTGATCTCAAAGGGCGGCGGCGTCTTCTCGCGCGCCGAAAAGTCGATTCCGCTCAGCCCCGAAGTGCAGGCGATGCTCGGCCTCCAAGTCGATCGGATCGAGCCAGCGGCGCTGATTTCCGCGATCCTGTGCGCGCCGGTCGACCTTTTGTGGTTCGGCGGCATCGGCACCTATGTGAAGTCCTCCGACGAAAACCATGTCGAGGTCGGCGATCCGGCGAACGATCGGCTGCGCGTCGATGCCGATCAGCTGCGTGCGAAAGCGATCGGCGAAGGCGCGAACCTGGCGATCACCCAGCCCGCGCGAATCGAATTCGCGATGCGCGGCGGCCGCATCAACACCGACTTCATCGACAATTCGGCGGGCGTCGATTGCTCGGACAACGAGGTCAACATCAAGATCGCGCTCAATCGCGAGATGAACGAGGGAGAGCTGGGGTTCGAGGATCGCAACGCGCTGCTCGCCGCAATGACCGACGATGTGGCGGCGCTCGTGCTGGAGGACAACCGCCTTCAGACGCTCGCTCTCTCCTTCCTCGAAAACGACGGTGCGGTGGCGCTGCCCAGCTATGTCCGGGTGATCGAGATCCTCGAGGCCTCGGGCCGGCTCGATCGCGAAGTCGAGGGGCTCGACACCAACGAGGATCTGCTGCGGCGCGCGCAGGAGGGCCGCGGCCTCACCCGCCCCGAACTCGCAGTCCTGCTGGCGACCGCCAAGCTCGCGCTGCAGGATGCGGTCGAGGCGAGCGGCCTGGGCCAGGATGCGATGCTCGAGACCGATCTCTACGCGGCATTCCCGCCGGCGATGCGCGAGCGCTTTGCCGGCGCCATCGAAGAGCACCGGCTGCGCGGCGAGATCGTCGCGACGAAGCTGGCCAATCGGATCGTCAATCGCCTGGGCGTGCTGCACCCCTTCGAGATCGCCGAGGAAGAGGGCTGCGCGATGGGCGACATCGCGGCGATGTTCGTCGTCGCCGAGCGGCTGTTCTGCCTGCCGCAGATCTGGCAGCGGATCGAGGACACGCCGATGAGCGAGACGGCGCGGATCGCGCTGCTCGACGAAGTCGCCGTCGGCGTGCGCAGTCAGATCGCCGATCTTCTCCGGATCTGCCGCCCCGGCACCGGCCCGCGCGACGTGATCGAGCGGCTCGAACCCGGCATCGCCAGCCTCGACAAGAAGGCAAAGGAGCTGCTGCTGGAGGAGGTGCGCACGCAAAGCGGCCGTATCTCGGACAAGCTGGAGGCGGCGGGCGCGCCGTCGGAGCTGGTGGTGAAGGTGGTGCGGCTGTTCGAGCTCGACGGCGCCGTCGGGCTCGCCGATCTTGGCGAGCGGCGCGGCATCGACGAGACGGTGCTCACGCGCGCGTTCACGCGACTCGGCCAGGCGCTCGGCCTCGACTGGGCACAGGCAAACGCCGCACGCATCTCGACCGGCGATCCGTGGGAGCGCCTGCTGATCGCCGGGCTCGCGCGCGACTTCCAGCAGCTCCGGCTGGAGTTCCTCGCGCGGCTCGACAGCAAGAACCCCGAGGCGGCGGTCGAGGAATGGCTCGAAGCGAACGCCGCCCGAGTCGATCAGTTCGTCGCACTGGTGCGCCGCGCTCGCCACGCGCCGGCTCCGAACGCGGCGATGCTCGCGCAGATCGCCAGCCAGGCGCGGGTCTTGCTGGGCCGTTGAGCCGCCGCGGCGACGTGAACCGCGCCACCGCCGGGCCCCGCTCGGCGGTGGCGAATCGCGTTTACGGATGAATTGCAATTGCGAGTCGTTCGCGTTATTGCGGCCGCCGAACAGCAGGAACTTCGCACTCCCATGCACGGCACCGCCACACCGGCCACTCGCAAGAAGCGCGGCCGGCGTACCTTCTGGCTGAAACAGCTCCACACCTGGCACTGGATGAGCTCGGCGATCAGCCTGATCGGTCTGCTGCTGTTCGCCATTACCGGCTTCACGCTCAATCACGCGGCTGAGATCGAAGCGTCTCCGGAGATCGTCGAGCACAGCGCACAACTGCCTGCGGAGCTGCTGCCGCAACTCGCTCCGGCGCGGGTTCCCGATGGCGCCCGCCAACCGCTGCCGGCCGATGTCGCGACGTGGCTGGAGACCGAGCTTCCGCTGTCGATCCACGGCAATGCCGAATGGTCGGCCGACGAAGCCTATCTCGCGCTGCCGCGTCCCGGCGGCGACGGCTGGGTGGCGATCGACCGCACGACGGGCGAGATCACTGCCGAGCGCACGAGCCGCGGCTGGATCGCCTACCTCAACGATCTGCACAAGGGCCGGAACGCGGGCACCGTTTGGCGCTGGTTCATCGACGTCTTCGTATTCGCCTGCGTCATCTTCTCGCTGACCGGCCTCGTCCTGCTCCAGCTCCATGCCAAGAACCGGCGCAGCACCTGGCCGCTGGTCGCGGCGGGGCTCGCCATCCCGGCGGCAATCGCAATCTTCTTCATCCACTAAAGGGTTCGTACCGATGCTTCAGCTTCGCTTCACCGGCCTCACCGCCGCCGCGATCGGCGCCGGCTCCTTGTTCGCCGGCCCGGCGGCGGCACAAACGCTCGACCTTTCGGTCGAAGTGCCGCGGCTGAGCGTCGCCGAATATCACAAGCCCTATGTCGCGGTGTGGCTGGAGAAGGAAGGCGCGACTCCGCGCACGCTGGCCGTCTGGTACGATCTCGACATGCGCGGCAACGAAGGCACCAAATGGCTGCGCGACATGCGCCAGTGGTGGCGCGCCTCGGGCCGGTCGATGTCGTTCCCGGCCGACGGGGTGAGCAGCGCGACCAAGGCGCCGGGCACGCACCGCATGCGCTTCACCGCCGGCACCGCACCGATGCCGCGCCTCACGCCGGGCAATTACGTGCTCCATGTCGAAGCGGCGCGCGAAGTCGGCGGCCGCGAACTGGTGCGCCTGCCGTTCCGCTGGCCGGCCAGCGGCGCCACCACCGTCACCGAACAGGGGGCGAGCGAGCTCGGCGCCGTCCGTCTCACCGTCCGCTGATCGTCCCAGGGAGGAAAATCATGAAGCTGTTCCGCGCCCCCGTCGTCGCCATCGCCGCCGTCGCGGCATTCGCCGTGCCCGCTGCCGTCGAAGCGCATCGCATCTGGATGCTGCCCTCCTCCACCGTTCTGTCGGGCGACGAGGCCTGGGTGACGATCGATGCCGCCGTTTCGAACGAGTTGTTCTACTTCAATCATCAGCCGCTGCGCGGCGACTTCACTGCCACGGCGCCCGACGGAACGGCGATGGAGATCCACAATCTCAACACCGGTCGCTTCCGCAGCACCTTCGACGTCCATCTGACGCAGCAGGGCACGCATCGGGTCGGGCTGGTCCGGGAAGGCGCGATCGGCAGCTACATGCTGAACGGCGAGCGCCAGCGCCTGCCGCGCGGTTTTCAGATGAGCCAGATGGCGAGCCTGCCTGCGGGCGCGACCGATGTTCAGGTGGTCGAGAACCATAGCCGCACCGAAGCTTATCTGACGCTCGGCGCGCCCACCGCGACGCTGTTCCAGCCGACCGGCAAGGGCATCGAACTGGTGCCCGTCACCCACCCCAACGATCTCTATGCCGATGAACCGGGCGTGTTCCGCTTCCTGCTCGATGGACAGCCGGCGGCCAATCTCGAAGTCACGATCGTTCCCGGCGGCAGCCGCTATCGGGACGAGGTTGGCGAGATGCATCTCACCACCGACGCACAGGGCGAAGTCACGATCGCCTGGCCGCAGCCGGGGATGTATTGGATGAACCTGACTTCGGGCGGCGGCGACGAGGATGAGGGCACGGCGCCCGCACGCCGTGCTTCCTATGCCGCCACGCTCGAGGTGCTCGCACCCTGACCGGCGCGCCGCCGCGGATCGCGATTCCGCTCGCCCTGTCGCCTGCGGCGTTCGATCGCCGGCGCCCGGACGCGCGGGTCGTCGACTTTGGCGGCGAGACGATGGGCACCAGCTGGTCGGTCCGGCTGGTGCCGCCAGCGTCCGGCCTGCCGAGGGCCGTCCCCGACGAAATCGCCAGCACCCTGGCCCATATCGTCGCGGAACTGAGCCATTGGGAGCCGGAGTCGAGCCTCGGCCGATTTAACCGCGCCCCCGCGGGCCAGTGGCACCCGATACCCCCAGCACTCTCGCATGTGCTCGCGA
This sequence comes from Sphingosinithalassobacter sp. LHW66-3, assembly GCF_050703275.1. Lineage (GTDB taxonomy): Bacteria > Pseudomonadota > Alphaproteobacteria > Sphingomonadales > Sphingomonadaceae > Sphingomonas. Next base: position 2,761,087 of record NZ_CP193482.1, on the reverse strand, counting down.
CCGCCGAAAGCGTCGGGAAGCTGAGTGAGGGCGCCTTCGATCCGGGCGCGGGCCGGCTCGCCGATCTCTGGGGCTTCGGCCCCTCCGGCCGCGACGCGCCGCCTGCCGATGTGGAAATCGCCGCGCTCGCCGATCGCCGGATCGAACATGATCCGTCGCTGCTCCGCGCCCGCCGAGCCGCCTCGGCCGCGCTGGATTTCTCCGGAATCGCCAAGGGCTACGCGGTCGATCGAGTCGCAGAGCGGTTGCGCGCGCTCGGCATCGCCGATTTCCTGGTCGAAATCGGCGGCGAATTGCTCGGCGCAGGCGTCAAGCCCGACGGCCAGCCCTGGTGGGTCGAGATCGAGCCTGCGGAAGGCGCCGCGCCGATCCGAGTGGCACTCCACGGCCTCGCGATCGCCACCTCGGCCGATTCGCAGCGATGGTTCGAACATGCCGGCCGTCGCTATGCCCATACGCTCGACCCGCGCACCGGCCGCCCCGTCGACAACGGAGTTGCTTCGGTCAGCGTGCTGCACCCCTGCTGCATGCTCGCCGACGCCTGGGCGACGGCGCTCACCGTACTCGGCCCGCCCGGAATGGCGCTCGCGGAGCGTGAGGGGCTGGCGGTGCAGATGACGGTGCGTGAGGCACAGGCCGCGCGCGAGCTTCTGTCACCCGCGCTCGCGGCGATGCTCGGCTAGCGGCTCAACCGCGCACGTCTTTCGCGATGCCGTCGAGCAGCCCGTTGACGAATCCTTTTTCGCGGCGGTCGTAGAAGGCGTCGGTCACGTCGAGATATTCGCTGATCACCGCGCCGGTCGGAACGTCGGGCCGCGCCAGCAGCTCATAGGCGCCGGCGCGCAGGATCTGGCGCATCGGCTTGTCGAGCCGGTCGAGGCTCCATCCCTCCGCCAGCTTGCTCGCCACCAGCCGGTCGATCTCGTCGCGGCGGGCGTCGATGCCCTTCACCAGATCGTCGAAGAAGGCGATGTCCGCCTCGGCATATTCGACGTCCTCGATCACGGCGCCCAACCGATGCTGGTGGAATTCGTGCAGCAGCGCTGTGACGGCGGTTCCCTCCATCTCCTGCTGGTACAGCGCCTGGACGGCAGCAAGGCGCGCGGCGGCGCGGGCACGCGAGCGGCTGCGGGCGGTATGGCTTGGCATTGCGTCTGATTCCTCATTCCGTCCGCGCTCGAGCGAACGGACTCTCTACGGGTTTGGTCGGTTCAATCGGATCGCCACCGACTTGGCGTGCGCCGGCAATCCCTCGGCCTGCGCGAGCGCCACCGCCGCCGGGCCGATCGCGGCGAGCCCCGCCGCGTCCAGCGACAGGAAGCTCGTCCGCTTCATATAGTCGAGCACCGACAGGCCGGAAGCGAATCGCGCCCGCCGCCCGGTCGGCAGCACATGGTTCGGTCCGGCGACATAGTCGCCCACCGCTTCGGGCGTGTGCCGCCCGAGGAAGACCGATCCGGCGTGGCGCACCGCATCGAACAACGTCGCTGCGCCGTCGCAGGCGAGCTCGAGATGCTCGGGCGCCAGCCGATCGACGAGCGGCATCGCGTCGGCCAGCTGAGGCACCAGCACGATCGCCCCGTTCGCATCCCAGCTCGCTCGCGCGGTCGCCCCGGTCGCCAGTTCGGCCAGCTGCCGCTCGACGGCATCGGCGACGGACTGCGCGAAGCCGGCATCGTCGGTGAACAGGATCGACTGGCTCGTCGGGTCGTGCTCGGCCTGGCTCAACAGGTCGGCGGCGATCCACTCGGGGTCGTTCGCGGCGTCGGCGACGACCACGATCTCCGAAGGCCCCGCCACCATGTCGATGCCGACCACGCCATAGAGCTGGCGCTTGGCCTCGGCGACCCACGCGTTGCCGGGGCCGGTCACCACGTCGACCGGCGCGATCCGGCCGGTGCCATAGGCCAGTGCCGCCACCGCCTGGGCACCGCCGACGCGCCAGATCTCGTCCACGCCGGCGATCTTCGCCGCTGCGAGCACCAGCGGGTTGACGACGCCGTCGGGCGTCGGCGTCACCATCACCACCCGCCCCACGCCCGCCACCTTGGCGGGGATCACGTTCATCAGCACCGACGAGGGATAGGCTGCCCGACCGCCCGGCACATAGACGCCGGCGGCGTCCACCGCGGTCCAGCGCGCACCGAGCCGGACGCCGGCGGCATCGGTCGTGTCGCGATCCGCCGGTCGCTGCTCGGCGTGATAGGCGGCGATCCGCTCCGCCGCGAGTTCGAGCGCCGCGCGCAGCTCCGGAGTGAGCCCTGCGAGTGCCGCATCGCAGGCGTCGGCATCGATGCGCCAGCCGCTCGCGTCGAGATCATGCCGGTCGAATCGGCGCGTGAGATCGGCGAGCGCGGCATCGCCTTCGCCGCGCACGCGCCGCAGGATCGCGGCCACGTCACGCGTGACATCCTCGTCCGCCTCGCGGCGGGCGTTCACCAGCGCGGTGAAGGCCGTTTCGAAGCCCGGTGCGGTCGCGTCGAGCAGGATCATGCCGCCGCCCGCTCCACTGCCTTGCGGAAGGCATCGACCAGCGGCACCACATCGGCCGCGCGCGTCTTGAACGCCGCGCGATTGACGATCAGCCGGCTCGTGACGTCGGCGATCGTCTCGACTTCGACGAGGCCGTTCTCGCGCAGCGTGCGCCCCGACGAGACGAGATCGACGATGCGCGGCGCAAGCCCCAGCTTGGGCGCCAGCTCCATCGCGCCGTTCAGCTTCACGCACTCGGCCTGCACCCCGCGCGCGGCGAAGTGGCGACGCGTGACATGCGGATATTTGGTGGCGATGCGCACATGGCTCCAGCCGCGCGGATCGTCACCCTCCGCCTGATCGGCAGGCTCGGCGACCGACAGCCGGCAATGGCCGATGCCGAGATCGACCGGCGCGTACAATTCGGAATAGTCGAATTCGGCCAGCACGTCCGATCCGACGATTCCCAGTTGCGCCGCGCCGTGCGCCACGAAGGTCGCGACGTCGAACGCGCGCACGCGGATGAGGTCGATGTCGGGCGTGTTGGTGCGAAAGCGCAGCGCGCGGCTGGCCGAATCGCCGAACGCCGGTTCGGGCACGATTCCGACCTGCGCGAGCAGCGGCAGCGCTTCCTCCAGGATGCGGCCTTTGGGTACGGCAAGGATGATCGGATCGGTCATGGGCTGCGGGGCTTTACTTGGGGGGCGACGGCGGCGCAACAAGGCCTCGGTGCGGGTCACGCATCCGCTGTGCCGCCAGAGGAGCATCATGGCCGATCCCTGGGCCGTCCGCGAAGCCTTTTTGATCCAGCGCGCCTATTGCGATGCGCATTCGGCGCCGATCACCGGGCGCATCGCAGGCGCGCTCGCCGACAGCCTGACGCGCGAGAGCCGCACCGGTGCACGGGTGCTCGACTGGCCCGGCGACCCGACCGCGGACGCGCTCCCGCTGCGCCTGATCGGCGGCCTTCACGCGCTCGATCAGGCGGGCGCCGCTCCGGATCTGTCGCGGGTGTTCGCCGGCGAAGTGACGGGAATGGACGCCGTGGCGCTGATTCTCGCCGACGCGCTGATCGTGCACGACGCCGCGCTGCTGCCATGGCTCGACGGTCCGCCGCAGACCAACGAGCCGGGCCGATCCGCCGTGCTCATGACGGGGCTGCTCGAACTCGCACGGCGCTTCGGGCCGAAGCTCGAACTGCTCGAGATCGGCTCGAGCGCGGGCCTCAACCTGCTGATCGATCGCTATCGCTTCGATCTTGGCGGCACGAACGCGGGGCCGGCCGACGCGCCGGTGCTGATCCGGCCCGAATGGCGCGGGGCGCCGCCACCGCAAGTGCCGATCGACATCGTCTCGGTACGCGGCTGCGACCTTCGCCCGCTCGACACGAGTGACGCCGAGACGCGCCGCCGCCTGATGGCGTATATCTGGGCCGACAATCCCGAGCGTCACGCACGCATGGAAGCGGCATTCGCAATGCTCCGCTCGCGACCCGTCGATCTCGCCGCGGCCGACGCCGCCGACTGGGTCGAGGCGCGCCTCGACGAGCCGCAGGCGCGGGGTGTGACTCGCGTGCTGATGCATTCGGTCGTCTGGCAATATCTTCCGGTCGAGGGGCAGCGCCGGATCCGCGCCGCAATGGAGGCCGCGGGGGCGTGCGCGATCGCTGAGCGCCCGCTTGCATGGGTCCGCATGGAGCCCGATCGCGGCCTCGCACGGCAGGAACTCTGGCTGCGCCACTGGCCCGGTGGCGGCGAGGACCGCATGCGCGCCATCGCCCACGCCCATGGGCTGTGGGTGGAAACGCTCTGAACGAATCCGCCGGGCGCGGCGCTAGACCAGCGGCGGCTTCACGGGCGTTCGCGCCAGCCACGCCGCAAGGGTTCGGCTCACTGCCTGCGGCGCTTCCCAGGGAAGGAAATGGCCGGCATCCATCCGCACGATCTGCAGATCGGCCACCAGCGTCTCGAGTCCCTCGAGCAGCACCGGCAGCAGCCCGGCGTTACGCATCCCCCAAAGCAGGATCGTGGGCTGTGAGACCATCGGGAAGGGCGCGTCGATCCACTCGGGCCGCTCGGGCGTCTCCTCCATCGTGGGAACGATGAGATCGGCGGCGCGATACCAGTTGGTCATCGCGGTCATCGCGCCGGGCTGGCTCCACTGCCGGATATAGAGCTCGCGCTCGTGGGCGGGCACCCGCGCCTTCAGATGCTCGACGAACAGGCTCCAGAAGAACTGCTCCAGTTCGCCCGCATCCGGATCGCGATCGACCGCGAACCCGCGGAAGGTGCGGATGAACTGGCTCGCCCTGCGCTGCCCCATGTCGTCGAACAGGGTGCGTTGCAGGATCTGCGGATGCGGCGCATTGAGCAGCGCCAGCCGCCGCACGCGCCGCGGATAGCGCAGCGCCGCCCCCCAGGCGAGGGCACCGCCCCAATCGTGCCCGATCAGCGTGAACGTCTCGACGCCAAGCGCATCCGCCAGCGCCACCACATCCGCCATCAACAGTTGCGGCGCATAGTTGGAGACGCCTTCGGGCCGCGAGGATTCGCCGAATCCGCGCTGGTCGGGCGCGATCACATAATGGTTGATGGCGAGCGCCAGCATCTGGTGGCGCCAGGTGCGATGCGATTCGGGAAAGCCGTGAAGGAGGATCAGCGGCGGCGCGCTGGGATTGCCCAGGCACGCGACGTTCAGTTCGACACCGGTGGCGAGCGCCACCCGCCGGGTCGGCTCCTCACGCACGGTCAGGCTCGGTACGCTTCGGATCACTGCCGCCCCTTCTCACCCGCCATCACCGCAAGAACACGCCCGCACGAAACGGCCGCGTTCAATGACTCGCTAACCATGCCCGCATTGCGGTCGTTACGGAATCCGGTTTTTCCCAAGGGACGAAATGGCCCGCGTCTTCGATCCGCGCGATCGTGAGGTCGTTCACCTGTTCGTCCAGCCCGTCGAGCTGGCAGGGCAGCAGCGCGCTGTCCTTCATTCCCCAGATCACCAGCGTCGGCATCGAAACCTTCGGCAGCGGCGGCATCGTAAACGTCGGCTTGTCGACCTTGGCATCGACTGGCGGCACTTCGATCAGGCTCGCGCGATACCAGTTGAGCATCGCGGTCATCGCGCCCGGCTGGCGCCATTCGTCGAGATAGGCGGCACGCTCTTTGGGCGCGATCTCCGAGCTGATGTGGCGCGCGAAGGTGGTGTCGAAGAATTTCTCCAGCCCCATCGCTTCGAGCATCGTCTCCAGATTGGGATCGCGGAAAGTGCGGATATACTGGCTCGCCGCGCGCTGGCCGGGATCTTCGATCACCGTCTTCTGGAAGATCGCCGGATGCGGCGCGTTCACGATGATGAGGCGCGCCACCCGATCGGGATGCTGCAGCGCCGCCATCCAGGCGATCGCGCCGCCCCAGTCGTGCCCCACCAGCGTGAAGCGCCCGATGCCGAAGTGATCTGCCAGCGCCAGCAAGTCGGCGACCGGCTTGTCGGGGCTGTAATTCTCCACGCCTTCGGGCTTGGACGAGCGCGCGAAGCCGCGCTGATCGGGCGCGAGCACGAAATGGTCGGTTGCGAGCGCAGGAATCTGGTGGCGCCACGTCCGGTGCGATTCGG